>JBEPWQ010000108.1:0-11290 GCA_041642315.1 Desulfobacteraceae bacterium
CATTCCTTTCTTTTTTTCTTCTTCGCCGTTTCGATCATTTCTTCAGGGCCGTTTCTTGGCTTCCACTCCGACAGAAGTTCTGCAAGCGGCCCCAAGAGACTGTTGACACTCCAAGACGGATCATCGATAACAGCTGCAGTCGAGCTGTTTTCTTCTTCTTTCAAATGAGGGTGAAATATAATGTGGGCCTATTTAAACGGCGAGATTCGCCGAAAAGATGAAATTTCCATCTCTCCCGACGATCGGGGCTTTCTGTTCGCCGACGGCGCTTACGAAGTGATCCTGTCCCATGACGGCCGGCTGTTCCGGGCCGCCGATCATCTGGAGCGGCTGCGGCGCAGCCTTCGGGAATTGAAGATTCAGGAGCCGAATCTGTCGGAGCTTCGGGAGGTCTGCCGGCGGCTCATCGAAGAAAACGATTTAGACACCGGTGAGGCCACCGTCTACATCCAGATCACCCGGGGGATTGCGGCCCGAAAGCATTCTTTCCCGCCCCGGAACACCGTGCCCACCGCCTATGCCTCGGCATCCCCTTTTTCGCCGCCTGAAAAGGAATGGGCCGACGGCGTTAAAGTCATTCTGGTACCGGATATTCGCTGGACCCGGTGCGATATCAAATCGATTTCGCTCCTGCCCAACGTCCTGGCCAGCCAGCAGGCCATGGAAGCCGGAGCCAAAGAGGCAATTTTCGTCCGGGACGGAGCGGTCACGGAGGGGGCTCACACCAGCTTCGCCGCCGTATTCAACGGTGTGCTTATGACCTATCCGTTAAGTCATTACATTCTTCCCGGCATTACCCGGCAGGCGGTGATCGAACTCTGCCGAAAGATAGAGGTTCCGATGCGGGAATACCCGATCCAGGCAGAGGATCTTCTCATGGCCGACGAATGCATGATCCTGGGGACCACCACAGAGGTGATGCCGGTGATTCAGGTGGACGATCGGAAGGTTGGAGATGGAACGCCGGGTCCGGTGACCCGGCGGTTGCAGGCAGGGCTGCGGGAGTTGATTCACTCCTACATCCCCAAATAATCCAATTCATACGGCCAGGCTTCATGCCCCCCTTCGATGAACCAGACGCGGTCGTACCCCGCGGCATTCAGAACCCGCTGGGCTTCGTAGCCCCGCAGGCTGATTTTGCAGAAGGGCAGGATATCGGTGCCTGTGGGGATTTCATGGATCCGGTCCCGAAGTTCGCCCAGGGGGATATGAATGACCTTGTCGTAGGCCATTTTGAGCATCTTGTTTTCGTCCGGTTCACGGACGTCCAACAGCACCACCTCACCCCGATCCATGCGGCGTTTGGCTTCGGCCGGGGAGATGCAGCGGGCCAGGCCGTCGAGTTTGTTGGAGAGGACCTGGGCGCAGGCGGCGATAGGGTCTATGGGCGGGCTGTAGGGCGGGGCATAGGCCAGGTCGATGTCGGCCAGGTCATCCAGCGTGCCGCCGTAAAAAATGGTGGATGCGGCCACATCCAGCCGTTTGTCGCCGGCCCCCATGCCGGCTACCTGCACCCCGATGACCTTGCGGTCTTTTCGGTTGGCCAGCATCTTGATTAAAAGGTAGCGGGCGTCTTTCATATAATGGGGTTTGTCCGGTCCGCCCCAGATGACCGATTCATAGTCGAGGTTCAGCCGAAGGGCCTGGGTTTCGGTCAGTCCGGTGCGGCCCAGGGTGTAGTCGAAAGCCTTGACGATGCCGGTGCCGGTGATCCCGCTGAAGGGAGACGGCCGCCCGGCGATGTGATTTGCGATGATTCTGCCCTGCTTGTTGGCGGTGGAACCCAATGGTGCATACATATAGTCGCCGGTGCCTTTCCCGGCATAATGGTTGACCACGCAGTCGCCGCCGGCATAGATGTCCGGGTCGCTGGTCTGGCAGTACTCATTGATGATGATTCCCCGGCGGCAGGACAATCCGGTGGCTTCGGCCAGTTCGAAGTTGGGCCGGGTGCCCACGGCGATGATGGCCAGATCCGCGTTGTAGGTGGTTTTATCGGTCTGGACCGCGGTCAATTTCTCATCCGCGTCATCCCCCAGAAGTGCCGTTACCCGTTCATTCAGGATCACCTCCACATCGTTGTCATCCAGGTGAATCTGGGCATAATCGGCCATGTCCTTGTCCAGGACCCCGGGCAGGATCTGGTCCTGCATCTCCACCAGAGTGACATCGAGCCCCTTATAGATGAGGGCTTCCGCCATTTCCATTCCGATAAAACCGGCTCCCACCATCACCGCCTTCTCGAGCCCCTGGGCCTCGACCTCCTTCACCAGGCTATCGGCGTCATCCGGATGGGTCATGAACCAGATATTTTTAAGATGAATCCCCGGGATCGGCGGTCGAAAAGGGCGGCCGCCGGTGGCCAGAACCAGTTTGTCATACGGCAGGTCGGTTTCCTCGCCGGTGTTCAGATTTTTGACCCGCACCGTTCTTTTCTTCCGGTCGATGCTCAGTGCTTCGGTTCGGTTCATCACCTTGAAACCCTTCGTTTTTTCGAAAAATTCCGGTGTTCGGGGGAGCCCCACCTGGGTGTGGGTGAGGGCATGAATGTTGGGAAACACCCCTTCCACATAGTAGGGAAGCCCGCAGGCGCCGTAGGAAACCAGTTCTCCTTTGTCGATCATGGTGATCTCCGCATCGGGCATGAGCCGCCTCAGTCGGGCGCCGGTTTTGGGTCCGCAGGCAACGCCGCCGATGATAAGCACGCGCAATGGAGTCGTCATGGGTCACATTCCTTTCTTCCGCAATAAGGTCAAGCGCCGGCCGTATGTCCGGCGCGGGAAATGATAAGCCTCAAGATTGTGTCTCATATCTTAAAACAAGAATCTTACTAAGGGCGGAGCGGAATTGTCAATGATGCAAAGGGGAGAAAAAGAGACGGAACCTCCGTTCAGGGAGCGGCAGACGGAGGGTAAAGCCAAAAAACGGGTGAGATGCAGGTTTTTCGGGGATAAATCGAAATTCGCACCGAACCGCTAACAGGTAAGATGAAACCCGGCCGCCACATTCCGTCCTTCTTCCTGGAGCCGGTTGAAGATCTTCACAGCCTCGCCGGAATTCTCTTCGATAAGTTCGATTCCCCGATTTCTGACCCCGCTGCGGAAGGCCTCGGTGGATTTCATGTTGCCGTAATAGCCGGTTCCCACTACCAGAATATCGGGCGCCTTGTCGAGGATGTCCTGAATATCTTCGAGGGTGATTTGGTGGCCTTTATCCCGCCACCAGTCGGGGACGACCCTGCCGTCGATGATTTTGATGTCGTTGGAATAGGTTTCCCCGCTGACCGTGATCTTGCCGAAGCCGTAATCCTGAATCATGTGCACCTCCTTTATTCGACCTTGCGGCAACGCTTCACTTTCGGAATCATCCGGGGGGGGCGGCCGCCTCCACGTTCGAAATCGTCGATCCAGCCCTGAACCCGCTTCGGACCATATTCCGTTTTCCAGGCGGCGACGATTTCCTCCACCGGGATATCCGCATACTCGCCGTGGTAGGTCAGGTATTCCATGAATTTTCGGTTGTCCTCACTGTAAGCATGGAAAATGGAATCCTCAACCCCATTGAATTCCAGGGGCTCCACCCGATGTTTTCGGCATAGTTCTATGTTGAAGGCGGGCGTACATTTGACCCATCGGCCGTTCAGGAAGAATTCCGTATATCCGTGATAGACGAACCGGTTCGAACCGAGATAATCCAGCAGCTGCCGGTTGGCGATATGATTGCAGACATCGGCGAACCCGATGCGGGAGGGAATCCCGCAGGCCCGGCCAAGGGCGCACAGAAGGCCGGCCTTGCTGATGCAGAATCCCCGGCCGGTTTTCAGGACGGTGCTGGCCCGGTAGTGGTCCGGACGGTGAAACGGCCGGTATGGGTCGTACCGGATGTGGTCCCGAACCGCGTAATAGAGATTCACCGCTTTGGGAACGGAGTCATCTCCTGTATTTCGGGTGTTTTCCCGGGCGTAGGCCTGAATGTCCGGGTGATCGCTGTCGAGTATCTCCGTGGGACGGAGATAGATCGATGCCGGTGACTGGGGAATGTTCGCCATGGTTTTCTTCTCTTTCACCAATGGCTTTTATTCTGCTCTGCGGTGCCGGTTCGTTTTCCAAATCAAAAATCCGGAAAAGCAGAGGCCGGTCACGGCGGCGGCGATGACGAGGAAAGGATAGAAAAAGATATAGATCAGGGTGGAGCAGGCGGCGACGGTCAGTACCAGAAGACAGCAGATCAGAAAGAGCGTGGAAAGGGATGCGGTCATGGACACGGCGTACTTGCTCGAGTACCGAAAAGAAATTTCCATCTTCCGGTCGGCTCGGGGCCGGTTTGGAGCGGGTTGAAATCGGACCAGTTGATGGGAATCCATCGAATCGGCGCGGGTGCGGTTGACCCGAAAAACGGAGGGAGAAAAGACCGGTTTTGTCTTCTGTTTGAAATACTTTCGCAGACCCGGAAATTCCCGGAGGGCCCTTTCCAGCGGGTACCGGTCCTCTCCGGTCTTGAGGGTCAGTCCGTAGGCCTGGTATTCCGAGAGAGCGCGGGCTTCTTCCACTATGCGGTAGACCCAGGCGTTGCCCGACTTTTCTTTTTGGATGAAATGGCCGAGATCGCAGTTTTCCGAATCGCTGATGCGGGAAAGAATGCTGGATACGGTGCCGGTTTTGACCTCCTGACCGGTCTGTTCGGAGAGTGTTTCAGCGATCTCTTTCGATTTGGACGGATTCCCCCGACGCAGCGTTCCGATCACCATTTGGATGTTGTTTTTGTCGATACTCGATTTGTAAATCATGGTCTGACTCCCGGCTTAGGATTTGTTGATGCGATCCCGGAGTTTGCCCGAGCACTTGAATGTGACCACCTGGCGCGAAGACAGCATCATGTCGTCGCCGGTGGCCGGGTTCCTGCCGCGGCGCTGCTTTTTTTCCTTCACACAGAATTTGCCGAACCCGCTGATGAGCACATCTTCTCCGTTTTCCATCGTTCGTTTCATAACTTCCAACAGGGTTTCAATGAGATCCGTGGTTTCCTTTTTGGAAAACCGAAGCTCCGTTTGAATTTCCTCGATGATGCGTGCCTTGGTCAGAGTCATTTTTCAGGGTCTCCTTTTCGTCGATCTGTGGTTGGGCTGCCGTCAGGTTGTTATTGGGTCTGTGTTGAAGTGACGGTGTTGCCGTCTGCCGGATGCGCACGGACAAACCATTGGATCAATTGTCTGGCGATACTTCCCCTCCCCGGAATTTCCGGCAGGTTTTCGGGGGTGAACCAGTCGGCGTGAAGAATTTCCTTGCCGTCTTCATGAATCTCGCCGCCGGCGTATTCCGCGGTGAACCCCACCATCAATGAACCTGAATAGGGCCATGGTTGACTGCCGAAATACCGAATATTTTCGACCTGGATGGCTACTTCCTCTTTCAACTCCCTTCGAACCGCTTGCTCGAGGCTTTCTCCCGGTTCCACATACCCGGCGATGATACTGTAGAGCTTTTGATTCGGATACCGACCGGCATGGGCCAGAAGCAGCCGTCCGTTTCGAACCACCGCCACAATAACGGCGGGCGATATTCGGGGATGATTGACCAATCCGCACTGAGTGCATTTCTTGGCCCGCTCATCGGTCTTGTTTCGAGTCGGACCGCCGCATCCGCCGCAATACTGATGGGTCCTGTCCCAGTTGATGAGCTGAAGACCCAATCCCGCAACGGCAAAAACCGTTTCGTTCAGATTCCCGTAAAGACTTCTCAACCCTTGAAACGACATTCCTTCGGGCGCAGTCGAACCATTCGCAAGCGCCGCCGCATAACAGGGGCGATCGTCTAACCGGCCCAGGTATTGCCATTGTTCCATTCGAAGCCCTATATCTTCGGGGTGGTTGAGCATTGGAATATCCACCGTTTTCGGACTCGAACGGATGATCAGTATCCGGTCACCGGAAAAAGCGAACCACCGGGCGGCGCCGGTAAAATTTGTCGAGAAATCATCGGCCGGTATAAATTGCATAGGTCTGCTCAAGCGCGCATCTGGGACAAATATTCAAAATAGTCAGAGGAGGTTCAGCAGCCAGGATCGAATATCTTCGATTTCGTCTACGCAGACCGAGTGGACCATATGGTACTCGTGCCATTCCACCGCATACTCAAGCCCTTCCAGCCCACCCTTGGTTTCAAATGCGCTGGAAATGGGAACCATGGGATCGACCGTTCCGTGGGCCATGAAAATCGGGATGTGAAGATTGGCTTCGCTCCGCTCTTCGGCCAGAGAATCCAGGGTCGGCAAATAGGTGGAGAGGGCCAAAATGCCCGCCAGTGGTGATGGATACCGCAGGCCCGCATGAAGGGCGATGACGCCCCCCTGTGAAAATCCCGCCAGGATGATCCGGCGGGAAGGAATGGACCTTTCGATTTCATGCTGAATCAAGGCATTGACCTGTTCGGTGGATTCATAAATATCATCGATGTTGATGCTCTGCGGGGTTCGCGGCCACTTGTCGCTCAGAATATCGAACCAGGCTCGGGAAGGAATGCCGCCGTGCGATGTGATCTCTCGCTTGGGGGCATGGGGAAACACGAATCGAACCGCCCTCGTGTCGGGCAGACGCAGTTGGGGTACGATCGGTTCGAAATCATAGCCGTCGGCCCCGATGCCGTGAAGCCAGATCACCGCCGCCGTCGCTTTTTGCCCGCCGGGATCGATTTCCACACAAGGTAATGGGTCATTATTCATCGACTCTCCTGAATTGACATGCTCTCTAATCTCCTTTTATAAATACCAATATTTCTATGTGTTGTAAAGAGATGTTGAGCTTTCTCCGACATTTTGCTAACAAGCGAAGCAGGTGTGCGGTCTGTGAAACAGGATAACCGAATCATCAAAAGAAAGGAAAAGGGAAATTCACCGAATGTGTATACAAGAAGGGGGCGGCTGGAACGAAAAAGAGGAGGGGGACTATCAATGGAGGATGGGTGGAAAATCGATTTAAAATAGCGGGCGAATATATTGAAATGAACAAATTGCTCAAAGCGTCGGGATTGTGCGATTCAGGCGGCATGGCCAAGGCGGTGATCGAGGAAGGTCTGGTTGAGGTGGACGGTTCGGTTGAAAAGCGGGTGCGACGCAAAATTCGACCGGGCCAGCAGGTCGCTTTTCAGTACCATGTCATCCATGTGGAATAGAAAGGAGCCACCATGCCCACCATTCGTCAACAAATTATCGACCTGCTCTTCGAACAAACTTATGACGTCCGGGGATTGTCTCAGACGCTGCGAATCAGTGAAAAGGAGGTTGCTTCACATCTGCCCCACGTCAACAAGTCGGTGGCCTCTCAAAAACGGAAGCTCCAGGTGATTCCGGCGACATGCGCCGAATGCGGTTTTACCTTCAAGGATCGGAAACGGCTGACGAAACCGAGCCGGTGCCCGAAATGTAAAAGCCAACGGATTCAGTCGCCTCGGTATCGGGTGGTCTGAACCGAGTCGAATTCTGGCTGAAAAGAGGAGATGGTATCGGGTAAAAAAAATCCTTCCCGATGAGAGTACAGAAAAGCTGATGGCGCTGTAAAAGGCGGTATTCATTCATGCGAGCAATGGATTGCCGGCCTTTTACAGCGCCATCAAAGGCGGATCGGGGGTGTTATTCGCTTTTGGCGGGAGTGCTTGTGTCGGTTTTGGATTCGGTCTTTGCCGGTGTTTTTGTCTCACTGGAGGTCCCGGAAGTGGAAGTGGAATTCGAACCGCCGGACCCTTTCGTGGCATAACCGTCCGCATACCACCCGCCGCCTTTGAGAGAAAAGGAACAACGGGACATGATCTTACCGGCTTCATGTCCGCATGCGGGGCAATGGATGGTTTCCGTCCCCATTTTGACAAGCTCCTCGGTCACCTTTCCGCAATTGCATTCAAATTCATAATAGGGCATGATCTTTCCTCCAATTCTTGAAATATAACAATCTGGGCTGCCTCCATCTAAGCACCGCCTCAATTAACAGGTTCGGCAGAGAAGTTCAAGTAGATTTTTCTTGGCTGCCGGGAACCGAGCAAAAAGGCAATCTCTTTTCTATCTTTCTGATATTAAAGTGTATAGGGCCTTTTCTTTTGAGTGAAATATAGATCCGAATTCCGGATTGTCAAGATGGAAACGTTTTTGAAGAAGGTGGAAAGGAGCTTTTGATTGACCAATCCTTTCGACGATGTCGCCGAATATCGGAGTGTCCGTCTGCCGGCGTTTTCGATTGACACCGTGCCTCGGGAAGCGGAGCTATAGTCCTTCATGGGCCGTTCGTTGGATGATCTCCTCCTGAAGCTCGGGGGTGAGGTGCACAAAATAATCGCTGTAGCCCGCTACCCGCACAATCAGATTGCGGTAGTCGTCCGGGAATAGCTGGGCCTTGCGCAGGGTTTTGGCATCCACCACATTGAACTGAATGTGGTGACCGTCCAGCCGAAAATAGGCTCGAATCAGTTGGGACAGTTTGGTTATCCCGGCATCATCTGCCAGCACCTGGGGCAGAAACTTTTGATTGAGCAAGGTGCCGCCGGTGCGGATATGGTCGATCTTGGATGCCGACTTAATAACCGCTGTGGGTCCCTTGCGATCGGCGCCCTGGACCGGTGAGATCCCCTCGGAGAGCGGCTTCCCTGTTCGTCGCCCGTCCGGAGTGGCCCCCATCATGGCGCCGAAATAGACATGCACCGTGGTGGGCAGCAGATTGATCCGGTGGACCCCGCCCCGGGTATTGGGCCGCCCGTTCACGGCGTCGTAGTATGAATCGAATACCGCCTGAAGCACCGCATCGGCATAGTCCTCGTCATTGCCGTAACGGGGCGTGTGGTGGAGCAGATCATGCCTGAGGGTTTCATGGGCCTGGAAGTCATCTTCCAGAGCGAGGACCAATTCCGAAAGGGTGAGTACCTGCCGATCAAAGACATGGTATTTTATTGCGGTCAGTGAATCGGTCACGGTGCCCAACCCCACTCCCTGGATATAGGATGTGTTATAGCGGGGGCCGCCGTCGGTGTAGTCTTTGCCTTTTTCGATGCAGTCGTCGATGAGCAGCGACAAAAAGGGGACCGGCAGGTGTTGTGAATGGAGCTGTTCGATGATGTTGTTCCCCTTGATCTTGATATCGACGAAATACCGAAGCTGGCGACGAAAGGCTTCCAAAAAGGTATCGAAGCCGTTGAATCGGTGGACCGGTCCGGTTTTGAGTCCGATCACTTTCCCGGTCATTGGATCGGTGCCGTTGTAGAGGGTCAATTCCAGAATTTTGGGGATGTTGAAATAGCCGGTCAAAAAATAGGCTTCCTTGCCGAAAGCGCCGCTTTCCACGCATCCGCTGGCGCCGCCGCACCGGGCGTCCTCGATTCGTTTGCCCTGGCGGACCAGCTCCTGAACGATGGCATCGGTGTTGAAGACGGAAGGCTGGCCGAAGCCGGTCCGAATGATCTTGAGGGCCCGCTTCACGAGCCGGTCCGGGTTTTTTTTGCTTACCTGGACCATGGAACTGGGCTGCAGCAGACGCATTTCTTCGATCACATCCAAGACCAGATAGGTGAGATCGTTGACCCCGTCGGCCCCGTCTTGCGTCAATCCCCCCAGGTTGATGAGGGCGAAGTCGGAATAAGTGTTGCTTTCTTTGGCGGTGACGCCGGTTTTGGGTGGGGACGGGTGGTTGTTGAACTTGATCCAGAATGCCTGAAGGAGTTCCCGGGCACTTTCTTCGGTCAAGGTTCCGGCTTCGCTCTCGCGCTTATAAAAGGGGTAGAGATGCTGATCCAGCCTGCCCGGATTGAAGGCGTCCCAGGGATTGAGTTCGGCGATGACCCCGACGTGAACGAACCAATAGTACTGGAGCGCCTCCCAGAAGGTAATGGGGGCATGGGCCGGCACCCGGCGGCAGATCTCCGCCATCCGGCGCAGTTCCGATTGGCGATTTGTATCGGTTTCAGCTTCGGCCAGCCGGTCCAATTCCTCGGAATGGCGCAGGGCATAGGCGATGAGCCCGTCGGCGGCGATGTCCATGGCCTTGAGCTGCTGGCGCTTTTCCATGGCGGCGGGATCGCCGAAGTAATCGATTTCGGCCAGGGCCGAGCGGATATCCGTTTTGATGTCCAGAAAGCCCTTCTTATAGATTTTGTCCCCCAGCACCGTGTGGCCCGGCGTGCGCTGCTCCTGGAATTCGGTGAAGATGCCGGCTTCATAGGCGGCCGTCCATTCGGAGTCCATCTCTTTGAAGATCTTCTCACGAATCGTTTTGCCTTCCCAGAAGGGGATGACCGTCTTTTCATAAACCTCACGGGTGTCGTCGGTCACCTCGAAGGAGACCTTTTCCCGGGAATGGATGATCTCCAGGTCCGCCAGGCTGTGGAGACAGATCTCCGGATAGGTGGGGGTGGCCTTGGGAGCGGGTCCCCGTTCTCCCACAATCAGTTCACCGTTCCCGATCCAGAGGGCTTTGTTTTCCATGATATGCTCGAAACAGAGTGCCCGCTGCACCGGGACCGCTTCTTTTTGCGCGATTCCGGATTCATAGAACCGGGTCACCAATAAGGCCCGTTCGGGAGAGAGGCTTTCGTGGGTATCAAGGCTTTCCTGCCTCAGCCTTTGAATGCGTGGGTTCATCTTTGTCTCCATTGATTTATCCCCCGATCGTGACCTCAAGTCGATAGGATGCAAGCAGGGACGCGGCTTCTTTCACCCGCGCCTCGTTCGGTGGTCGCGTATCCAGCATGCGATTGCGGAGCTGGAGCGAAGTGTATTTTCCCGCGGCGATTTCATGGTAGGGCAGAACCGTGATACTTTGGACGGTTTCGAGGCCGGATACGTATCGCCCGATCGCCCGAATGTTGCGCTCGCTGTCGGTAAAGCCGGGGATCAGAGGGAAGCGGATGATGATCGGCTTGCCGATTTCCACCAGGGCTTCCAGGTTTTCAAGGATCAGTTCATTGGGAATTCCGGTGTAGCGCAGGTGGGCCATTCGGTCCATCAACTTCAGATCGAACAGGAATAGATCGGCCAAAGGTCCGATTTCCGTGACCACGCGGTGGGGGGCGTATCCGGAGGTATCCACCGCCGTAGCGATTTCTCTTTCGGCGCAGGCGGTGAGCAGCGATTTCAGAAAACGGGCCTGAGACAGGGGCTCTCCACCGGAAAAAGTCGCACCTCCGCCCGATTCTTCATAGAAAATGCGGTCTTTTTCGATTTCCGCGACTACCTCGAAAGTGGTGGCGGCCCATCCGAAGGTTTCGGGTGGTTCAATGCCGCCGCCCGATGAATCCGTAGCCGGTTCGCACTGTTCAAT
>JBEPWQ010000109.1:0-11226 GCA_041642315.1 Desulfobacteraceae bacterium
CACTCAGAAACGCTCCGTGGAGCAGACCGCCTTTTCCACCAACCTCGAGGCGGCCGAGGAGATCGCCCGGCAGCTTCGCCTTCGGGACCTGGGAGGCCTGATCGTCATTGATTTCATCGATATGCGCGATTCCAAGCACAAACTGGAGGTGGAAAGAACCCTCAAAACCCATGTCAAGGAGGACAAGGCCCGTATGAAGGTGGGCCGAATCTCCAAATTCGGCCTTCTTGAAATGTCCCGCCAACGTATTCGCCCCTCCATCGAATACGGCAGCCATCACCCCTGCAGATTCTGCGAGGGAAAAGGCCTTCTGCCCTCCACGGAAACCTTGGGCCTCAGCTTTCTTCGCAAGCTTCAGCTGGAAACCTTAAAAGACGGGGTCGGCCTGATCCGGGGGATATTGCCCCAGGAAGTGGCGGATTACCTGGTCAATAAAAAACGGAAAGAGATTCTCGATCTGGAGTTGCGGCGGGAGGTCAGTATTCGTATTGAAGGAAACCCGAACATGCTGCCCCGGGAAAGCAAACTCCTGAGCGAACATCGCCGCGAGAGTTGACATGTTTACGGGGCCTCGGGTAACCTGAACGGTTACATTATCTGGGGATTGGGGATATTATGCGAACTAATAAGCCGTTAAGATCCAATAGGACCCTGGGAATCATCATTTTCTGCGGATTCCTTCTGGTCACTGTGTTGGGTGTGTGGTGGTTCTGGCCGCAAACCGCACCTGTCCGGCTCCCGGACCCTCCGAGTCCGCCGGCAGAGCCCCCGCCCCCGGAACCCACCCGGGCCGATGCTCCAATACTTCCCCGAGCCCGGCCGATCATTCGATATCAGGAGGATGATCAGGCGGTTCAGGAATTGATGCGCCGGCGCAAGGAAGAACTCGGGCTGGATGAGAGTGTAGACATGATCGTCAAGTCCGATGAGACCCTGAAGGTCGGGGGCACCATCATCCCCATGAAGGAGATCCTGGATAAAATCCGCATCCAAAGAGGCGGGGTCGTGGAAGACGACCTGATCCCGGGTTCTGCGGCAGTGAACCGGCAGCGGAGAATGGACCGATTGCATGAAAAACTGTCGGAGTCGGAGAAACGATTCTGGGAGTTGGAGGCGACCCTGACCAATCCGGAGGCGATCCGAAAGGCCGAGGGCCTGAAAGAAAAAATGGCCGAACACGCCCGACTGGGCGAAATCGTCACCGATTACCAGGCCTACAAGGACACCCTCAAGGAGATCGAGGCCCGGAAACGGCTGCTGGAGACCGAAGATCCCGAACAGGCGGTGCGACGCCAGCTGGAAAATTTGAAGGAGCGGGCCGCTGCCCTGGAAACCGACCTGAGGAATCGTCTGAAGGCCTCCGGCCTGGCCCTGAACCTGGCGCCGGGCGACACCGAAGGGCTGATTCAGGCCTTGACCGAGGCCGAAAATCGCTACTGGGAATTGGAAACGGCCCTGAAAAAGGCGGATTCAGCCGAATCCCCGGAAGCGGTCAGCCAAATGATTCAGGAGCGAGCGAAACTGCGGAACCTGGTTGCCGATTTCCAGGAATACAAGCGGATCGGGGAAAAGATTCGGAAAAATATAGCGCTTCTTGAAAAAGATCCGGCTGAAATTACTCAGGCGATCCAGGGCGAACTGAATGCCCTGCGCATGGCCCGAAACGATCTGGAAGACGCCCTCATCTCCCGGCTGCTTCCGGCGGAAGGGGCGGAAATATACGGTATCCACGTAGTTCGGCCGGAGGACAATATCTGGAACATCCATTTCGAGTTCCTGAAGGAATACTTTCAAAACCGCGGGATTCGCCTCTCCCCGCTATCCGACGAAAAAACCCAAGAAGGGATCAGCTCCGGAGTGGGCAAAATCCTCAAGTTTTCCGAAAAAATGGTCCACATTTTTAATATAAAGGAACGGGAACTCCAATCGGATCTGAACATGATTCATCCCCTGAGCAAGATCGTCGTCTTCAACATGGGCCAGGCATTCGATCTGCTCAATCAGATCGATTACGAAAACATCACCGAGATACGCTTCGACGGCGAAAACCTGTGGGTTCCGGCCGGTTGAACCCCCGCGCCGGCTCATCCGGGGTATGGGAAAAAGGAAAAATATTTGACGTGGCGCGCCATATGCAGTATATGAGCGCCGATCTTGAAGAATGAAATCGGTTTCAGCCGATTCAAATCTACCCTGAAGGAGGTACCATTTTGTTTGATATCGCTTATGCAATGGGAACAGGAGGCGGCGGGACCCCCGGCGGACCGGGAGGCGGTTTTGCATCCTTGATACCGCTCATCTTGATGTTCGTGATCTTCTATTTTTTGTTGATTCGTCCGCAGCAGAAAAAGGCCAAAGAACATCGCGAAATGATCAGCAGCCTGAAAAAAGGTGACCGAATCATGACCAGCGGCGGTCTTCACGGGCGTATCGTGGCCCTGGACGAAGGAAGCGTCTCCCTCGAAATCGCCGATAAGGTGCGGGTCAAGGTCAACCGCGGGTATGTGGCGGCCCTGCTTCAGGGATCCACCGGAAATCCGGCGACCAAAACCGACAAAAAGAGCGAAAACGAGAAAACCGACGAGCTGAAGACAAAATAAATTTATCCGTATCGAAAAGCCCCGTTTGAACTGAGCATGCCCTCCCGGGCCCTCATTTGCCGGGGCTTTTCAATGGAAAAGAACCGGCGCCCCGATTTCGGACGGTTGCGGATGAACAGGAAAGGAACGGACATTGAAAAATTTGAGATGGAGACTGGCGATCGTGACCGTAGTATTCGTGGCGACGCTGATTTACGTTCTCCCGACCCTTGTGCCGGGCATGTGGCCGGAAAAAAAGATTAATCTCGGCCTCGATCTCCAGGGAGGAATGCACCTGGTATTGGAAGTGGATACGGAAAAGGCGGTTGAAGGGGCCGTTGAGCGGATCGTTCAGGAAATTCGGGACCAATTGCGGGAGGAGCATATTCGATTCGTGGGGCTGGACCGGGTGGAAGGCGATCAGATATCGGTCAAACTCGCCGCCGAAAGCGCCGAAGCCTTTGACCGGCTCCTGGACGACCAATTTCCCGATCTGCGGATCATTTCCCGGTCCCAGGAGACCGGGGTACTGAACGTCCGCATGGATCTTCCCGACGAAGAGGTGGAGCGAATCAAGCGGCTGGCCTCGGCCCAGGCGCTGGAGACCATCCGCAATCGAATCGACCAGTTCGGGGTCAGCGAGCCGGACATCCGCACCCAGGGCGAAAAACGAATCCTGATTCAGCTGCCCGGCATTCAGGACACCCAGCGGGCCAAGGAGCTGATCGGCCGGACCGCTCAGCTCGAATTCAAGCTGGTGGATGAGGCCCACGACCCGCGGACGGCCGAGCGCGGAACCCCGCCTCCGGGCACCGAACTGCTCTACCAGGTTCGGGTCGACCCGACCACCAACCGGGAAATCCGGACCCCTTTTCTGGTTCAGAAACGCTCCCTCCTGACCGGGGCCTATCTCACCGACGCGCGGGTTCAGATCGACTCCCAGTTCAACGAGCCTTATGTCTCCATCAATTTCGACCGCAAGGGCGCCCGCATATTTGAACAGATCACAGAAGAGCACGTACGGGATCGTCTGGCCATCGTACTCGACAACAACGTCTATTCCGCCCCGGTGATTCAGGAAAAAATCAGCGGCGGCGAGGCCCGAATCACCGGAAGCTTTACCGCAGAAGAGGCCAGGGACCTGGCCATCGTGCTCCGGGCCGGGGCCCTGCCGGCGCCGGTGGACATCCTGGAAGAGCGAACCGTCGGCCCCTCCCTCGGAGCCGACTCCATTCGTCAGGGCCTGATCTCGATGATCGTGGGCGGCATCCTGGTGGTGATCTTCATGGTGGTCTACTACGGAACGGCCGGACTCATCGCCGATCTGGCCTTGACCCTGAATGTTCTGCTTATTGCCGCCGGTCTGGCCGCCTTCGGGGCCACACTGACGCTGCCGGGTATCGCGGGGATCATTCTCACCATCGGCATGGCGGTGGATGCCAACGTGCTCATCTTCGAGCGCATTCGTGAGGAAAAGAGGGTCGGAAAGACCCCTCATGCTTCGGTCACCGCCGGATATGAACGGGCCACCCTGACGATTCTCGACGCCAATGTCACCACCCTTATAGCGGCTCTGGTTCTGTTTCAGTTCGGAACCGGACCGGTGAAGGGCTTTGCCGTGACCCTGAGTCTGGGTGTCGTCGCGAGCCTGTTCACCGCTCTGTTTGTGACCCGGATTATTTTTGATTATCTTCTGGTGAATGTTCGGGTGAAACAGTTGAGCATCGGATAGGATGGGACCCGCCGACGGTCCAGTGTTTACCTTTCTAAACAGTCAAGGAATCTACCATGCAGTTCATAAAAGCGGATATTAATCTGGAAATCATCGGAAAACGCCGAATCGCTTACGCGGTATCCGGAATACTGATTCTGATCAGCATTCTCTCACTCCTTGTTCACGGCGGACCCAGATACGGCATCGATTTTGCCGGCGGAACGGTCATTCAGGTCCAGTTCACGGCGCCGGTCTCCATCGATGAAATCAAAAAGGGGCTGACCCAGGAGGGCATCCCCAACCCGACCGTCCAGTCCTTCGGGGAACGGACGAACCATGAATATCTGATTCGGACCGACATATCCGAGATGGAAGAGGACGGTTTCATTCCCAAGATCGAAAAGATCCTTCAGACCGCCACCGGCCAGGCGGCCGAGGTCCGCCGGGTGGAAATGGTGGGACCCCAGGTGGGAAAAGACCTTCGGGCCAAAGCGCTCTTCGCCATGTTCTACGCCCTGCTTTTCATCACCATCTATATCTCCGGCCGGTTCGAACTTAAATGGCTTGTCAGCGCGGTGGTCGCCGGTGCCCTCATGGCGGCGGTCTACCTTTTTTCGCTGCTCAACATGAGCATCCCTTTTCTGATCATCACCGCCCTGATTGTGAGCCTGGTGCTTTTCTGGTTTTTGGAGCTTAAATACGCCATGGGCGCCATCGTGGCCCTGATTCACGACGTGACCATTACCGTGGGGGTCTTTTCTCTGTTCGGCAAGGAGTTCTCTCTGCCGATCATCGCGGCCCTGCTCACCATCATCGGTTACTCACTGAACGACACCATCATCGTTTTCGACCGAATTCGGGAAAATCTTCGCAAATTTACCAAGAATCCGCTGGATACGATCATCAACAAAAGCGTCAATGAAACCCTGTCCCGGACGATTCTGACCTCCCTGACCACCCTGGTGGTGGTGATATCGCTGTTTGTTCTGGGCGGCGGCATCATTCACGATTTCGCTTTTGCCCTGATCGTGGGCGTTCTGATCGGAACCTATTCCTCCATTTTTGTGGCCAGCCCGATTTTGCTGGCCTGGCAGGGGGCCGGGAAAAAGGCGTAACCGGACGGGGGACTGTACACCTTGAGAGAGGACACGGTTAAAAAACTGCTGCCCTGGTTTCAGCTGAGAAGCGTTCCGGGAATCGGAAACCTGCTCCTAAAGCGGCTCTTGGACCGGTTCGAATCCCCGGAGCGAATACTAGCGGCCTCCCACGACGAACTTTGCCGGGTAGAAGGAATCACTTCGCGCCTGGCTTCGGCCGTGGCGAAACAACCGGTATCCGATCTGGTTAGACGAGAGCTGGACCGGGTCGGCCGTCGAATGAATGACGGAGGATTCCGGGTGATCACGATGGCCGATCCGGATTATCCCGGGCTTCTGCTGCAGATCCCCGATCCTCCGCCGTTTCTTTACCTGCAGGGCGAGTTAAAGCGAGCGCATCGGAATATCGCACTGGTCGGATCCCGCAATGCCACCCGCTACGGGATTCACACCACACGCCGACTTTCTGGCGAACTGGCCTCCCTCAATATCACCGTAGTCAGCGGCATGGCCCGGGGCATCGACACCGCCGCCCATGAAGGGGCGCTGGAAAAGGGCGGCCGAACCATCGCGGTTCTGGGCAGCGGACTGGACCGGATCTATCCGGCGGAAAACCGCGCTCTGTTTCACCGAATCGCCCAATCCGGAGCGGTTATCACCGAGTTTCCTCTAAACGCGGGGCCGGACCCGCACCATTTTCCCATTCGGAACCGCATCATCAGCGGGATTTCCCTGGGTACCGTGGTGGTGGAAGCGGCCAAACGAAGCGGATCACTCATCACTGCGCGATTGGCCGCGGAACAGAACCGGGAGGTGTTTGCGGTTCCGGGCAACATTCATTCCTTTAAAAGCACCGGCACCCACAGTCTGATAAAACAGGGGGCCAAACTGGTGGAAAACGCCGGAGATATTCTTGAAGAGCTGACCCCATTGATCGAAAGCCATATGGCCAACCGGCATGTCCGCGGGGAAGATGTTCTGGACATTCCCCCCCTATCAGAGGAGGAATCCAAGGTATTTCAAGCTCTCGGCCCCTATCCCGTTCACATAGACGATCTGATGCGCAGGCTCGACATGGCCCCCGGCCCCCTCTCCAGCATCCTGCTGCAGCTGGAATTGAAGGGGATCGTAGCCCAGTCCCCGGGAAAGCTATTCTCCATTGAGATTAAAAATATGATTTGACCTTTCCGTTTCCGGTTTTAGGTTTACAGGGCAATTCGGCTGGATCGCAAAAAGCACCGATGCACACCGCATCCCAAAGGATAGACGATAAGGATTGATACAGATGTACATGACAGATGGTGATCATTGTGAGTAAACCCCTGGTAGTGGTGGAGTCCCCCACCAAAGTCAAGACCCTGAAAAAATATCTCGGCGGCGATTACAATGTGGCGGCCACCGTGGGCCATATCAAGGACCTGCCCGCCAAAGAAATGGGCATCGACATCGAGAACGGGTTCAAACCCAAGTACCGGATCATTCCGGGTAAGCAAAAAGTGATCACCGCCCTGAAAAAAGAGGCCGGCGATGCCGAAGAGATCTTTCTGGCCCCCGACCCCGACCGCGAGGGAGAGGCCATCGCCTGGCATACCGCGGAGGTCCTCAAAAAAAAGGACCGCCGGTTTCACCGGGTGCTCTTTCATGAGTTGACCAAGCATGGAATTCAGGATGCCATGGCCGCCCCCGAGGCCCTGAACACCCACAAATATGAGGCTCAGCAGGCCCGGCGGATTCTGGACCGGCTGGTGGGCTATCAGATCTCTCCGCTGCTGTGGCGAAAGGTAAAAAACGGACTCTCGGCCGGCCGGGTGCAGTCGGTGGCCTTGCGGATCATCTGCGAACGGGAACGGGCCATTCAGATCTTTGATCCCGAAGAATACTGGACCATCACCGCCCTGCTCCACGGAGAAGAGCCGCCGCCGTTTGATGCCAAACTGGCCAAAAAAGCCGGCAAGAAAATCTCCATCCCCGACGAGGCCGCATCCAAAAAGATTCTGGACGAGGTCTCAGGTCGACAGCCGGTAGTAGACAAGGTGGTCAAAAAGACGGTTCGGCGGAACCCCCAGCCGCCCTTCACCACCAGCAAGCTTCAGCAGGAAGCCATCCGCAAGCTTCGGTTTTCGGCCAAAAAAACAATGATGGTGGCCCAGCAGCTTTATGAAGGGGTGGACCTGGCCGAGGATGAACCCACCGGTCTGATCACCTACATGCGGACCGACTCCACCCGGATCGCCAATGAAGCGGCGGAGGAGGCCCTAAAACTGGTTCGGGAGCAGTTCGGGAGCGAGTACGCCCTGGACAAGCCACGGTTCTTCAAAAATAAAAAAAAGGTTCAGGACGCCCATGAGGCCATTCGGCCCACCTCGGTCTACCACACCCCCGAAAAGGTGGCCAAATACCTATCCAAGGATCAGCTCGCCCTGTATCGCCTCATCTGGCAGAGGTTTGTCGCCTCCCAGATGGCCCAGGCCCTGCTGAATCAGCAGTCGATCACCATCAAGATCGGGGATTATGAGTTCACCGCATCGGGCTCCACCATAAAGTTCCCCGGATTCATGACCCTCTATTTGTCCGAGGATGATGCCGACGAGGAGGCCAAATCCAAAGGGTCCACCCTGCCCCCGCTGACCGAGGGCATGGTCCTCAAGCTTGAAAAATTCGACCCCAAGCAGCACTTCACCCAACCGCCGCCCCGTTTTTCCGAGGCCTCTCTGGTCAAGGAACTGGAGGAAAACGGAATCGGCCGGCCCAGCACCTATGCAGCCATTCTGTCCACCATTCAGGACAAGGGGTACGTGGAAAAACTGAAAGGATACTTTCGGCCCAGCGAATTGGGATTTATCGTCAACGATCTGGTGGTTGGAAATTTCCCGGATGTTTTCGACGTCGATTTCACCGCCAAAATGGAGGACAGCCTCGACCGGGTGGAAGCCGCCGAGGTAGAGGCGCTCAATATTCTGGAGCAGTTTTACAACCCCTTCCACCACAAGCTGGAAGCGGCCGCAGAAGGCATGCTCAGCATGAAAGGGGTGGGGTTTTCCACCGGTCTAAAATGCCCTCAATGCGGCGGCGGCCTTCACATCAAGGTGGGCAAAAACGGCCCCTTTCTGGCATGCAGCAGCTACCCCGACTGCGACTTCAGCCGGGATTACACCCGAGATGAAAAGGGCAAGGTTCAGATCATCGAGCCGGACCTGGAGGCGGCCGAGGGCGAACTCTGCGAAAAGTGCGGCAAGCCCATGGTGGTCAAACGGGGCCGGTACGGCACCTTTCTGGCGTGCAGCGGATATCCCGACTGCAAAAACACCCGGTCGGTGGCCTCAGGGGGCCAGTCCACCGGCGTCTCCTGCCCGGAAGAAGGGTGCGACGGAGAGCTGGTGGAACGAAAATCGAAGCGGGGAAAGGTATTTTACGGATGCAGCAAATTCCCCGAATGCAAGTTTGCCACCTGGGACCGGCCGGTGGAAAAGCCTTGTCCCCAGTGCGGGGCCCCCTTCCTGGTGGAAAAGACCACCAAAAAGGAAGGCACCTTTCTTTCCTGCCTGGACAAGGAGTGCGGGTATCGGGAGGCGGAGGAGGAGGAATCATAGAAAAACGATTCGATTTCCATAAAAGAACACCCTCGCGGGCGGGCGGGCCTTCCGCCCTACCCTTCGTGAATCCCCGTACGCCTTCATAGTCGCAATTTCGCGACACACACGATGCATAAAGGTTGCAATCTTGCGACCTTTTGGTTTTTTCTCCATCCGAGTCCATCCAAAAACTTTTCTCTAACCCACCTGTTTCACTTTCTTAAATTTTAATCACCTCCTTTTCGGAAGCCTTTGGCACATCCCTTGCTATATCTTTCGTCGAGATCAACAAAGAGAAACGGTCAGGCAAATGAAATTGGCAATCGCGATATGGAACAGCCGGATTTCTCCCGTGTTCGATGTATCCCGTAAAGTCCGGCTGTTGGAGGTCAGAAATGGTTCGGTGGTCTCCGCCGGCGATCAATCCCTTCCGGAGGAAGACCCGGATTCGAAGCTGCGCCGCCTGGCCGCTCTCGGGGCCGACACCTTAATCTGCGGCGCCATCTCCAGAAAGGTTCGGGAAATGGCCCTGGCCCGGGGATTTACATTGATACCATTTGTGGCCGGAGAAGTGGAGTCGGTCACCGAAGCCTGGCTCAACGGAACCTTGAATCAGGCGGTTTACAGAATGCCGGGATGCCGGGTGCGCCGATGCGCCTTCACTGGCCGCGGGAGAACACGGCCGCAGCGACTCGGGTACTCAAGGACGGGGACCGGCAATACAGAAAAGGAGAATTAATCGATATGCCTCGAGGAGACGGAACCGGCCCGATGGGCGGGGGATCGAAAGGAAGCGGATGCCGCCGACAAGGCGGGGGCGGATACGGTCGCGGCACCGGTAACCGAAGACTTCAACAATGGTCCGGAGCCGATCGATCGGAACCGAAGGAAGGTTTTAAAGATAAGGGTGGGAATCGGGATGAACCGATACCCCGCCGGAATGGGAATGGAGGAACCATGAAAATCATTGTGACATCCAGCGGTGAAAACCCGGAATCGCCGGTGGACCCGCGATTCGGGCGGGCCGCCAAGTTTATGGTATACGATACCGCATCCGATCAATACGAATCGGTGGACAACATCCAAAATCTTCACGCAGCTCAAGGGGCCGGTATTCAGGCGGCGGAAACAGCGGCCCGCCTGAAAGCCGACTGTATTCTCACCGGCCACTGCGGACCCAAGGCATTCATGGTACTGAAAGCCGCGGGGGTAAAGGTGTATACCGGCGTCGAAGGCACTGTATCTGAAGCCGTGGCCCGGTTCAAGGCGGGAGAACTGAACCCGGCCGAAGACGCCGATGTGGAAGGCCATTGGTAGGAGATCAGAAAATGGCTCCGAAATGGATAAGAGAAAGGGTCTGCCGGACATGAAAATCGCTATCGCATCCGGAAAAGGCGGCACCGGCAAAACCACTGTGGCCGTCAATCTCGCACTGGCTGCAGACAAACCGGTGCAGCTGCTCGACTGCGACGTAGAGGCCCCCAACAGCCATCTTTTTCTCGACCCGGTCATCGGCGAATCCTTCCGTGCCTCGATTCCGGTGCCCCGTATCGATTCGGAAAAGTGCGATGACTGTGGAGAGTGCGGATCATTTTGCCAATTCAAAGCCATCGTCATCATACCGGGTCACCCAATGGTTTTTTCGGAACTCTGCCACGGCTGTGGGGGGTGCACCCGAATCTGCACCCGGGATGCCATCACCGAAAAAGACCGGGAGATCGGCACGGTGGAAATCGGCCGCAGCGGAAAGATTACCCTGATCCGGGGGCTCCTGGATGTGGGGGTGGCCATGTCCCCTCCCCTGATCCGGGCTGTCAAGGCTCGGGCCTCGGCAGACAGACTCGTCCTGATCGACTCCCCGCCCGGAGCTTCCTGCCCGATGGTGGCCTCGGTCAACGGCTGCGACAAGGCCGTCCTGGTCACCGAACCGACCCCCTTCGGCCTGAATGACCTTCGCGTGGCCGTAGAAACTATCCGGGAGTTGAATATCCCCTTCGGAGTGGTGATCAACCGGGCCGATGCCGGCGACAGCCGAACCGCCGAATACTGTTCGGCCGAGGGGATCGATATCCTGGCCGAAATTCCGGATGACCGGCGCATCGCCGTCGCGTATTCCCGAGGCGAACCGCTTTTGAAAGCGGTCCCCGAATTTAAACCGCTTTTCGAGTCTTTACTTGAACGTATTCAAACCTCGAATCAGGAAGCCCATCGGCCGGATTGAGAACGGAGCCTGTACCCATGGACATCACCGAAATCGTTATCAT
>JBEPWQ010000110.1:0-11163 GCA_041642315.1 Desulfobacteraceae bacterium
AGGCTTCCATTTCCGCAAGATGCCCCACGTTATAGAGCGCCTCCACCGTGAGCGCGGAGTCCCGTATCCAGGAGAAGCGGTAATCCCAATTGCGTACACCGCCGATCGCTTCGGGCAGGGAGGTTGTACCGGCGGCGGCAATGGCGCCGGTCGGACTGAACTCGAGAAGTTTCAGCACCAGCGCCGAGCGGTCGATCATGGGTTTGAGATGCCCGAGGTCGAGATCCCTTCCGGTTTCGTTGGTTTCCAGCCAGTTTCGCCAGTAGTGTTCGGTTTCTGTAAGGGCTTTTTCCGCCTGTTCCTCCCGGAGCGGGGGAACGCCGCCGTTTCCGAAATGAAGGCGCAACCAGAGGCGCTCTCCTTGTTTCATGCGCCATACCGCTTTGGCTCCGTATTCCTGAATCGTCCAACGCCCATGGCTTGCGGAAAGGATCAGGGTATCATTCACCCCCTTTGCGACCAGGGCCCCCTCTTTTGCTTCCAGTGAGGTGGTGGCCTCCCTGGCGTAATCGAACCGGGGATCAAAAACCGCCTCGAACGTCATTTCACCCCGAGTTGCCTCCACGCAGCGATAGACATCAGAAGGTTTGAGGTCGGCGTCTGTGCTTTCATCCCGGTATACGGGCATAAAATCGGTCAGTTTCAAGATGCCGTTCCGTGTGCGGAACCTCGTCTCCAAAATATTGGTGCCCGGAAGATATCCGGCGACGGAGTCCCAGTCATCGAGTGGTTGAACAGAGAACCGGCCGCCTTGGTGTTCGTCCAGAAGAGCGGCAAAAACACTGGCGGAATCCATGAAGGGAAGGCACAGCCAGTCGATGCTGCCGTCGTTTCCCACCAGTGCCAGGGTGCGGGAGTTGCCGATGATTCCGTAATCGCTGATTTTTTTATACATACTGGTGTATTGTCCTGCCATCTTTCAAGCTGAAGAAAAAAGCCTTCGCAGGGTTCACAAACAGACACTTCAATGTTTATGCCCCCTGCGTTGACTGTATTGGAAGAAGGGCGTTACACCGCAGGCGGAAAAAATTTCCCTGCCGCTGGTACCGGCAGCAGGAAGGGGCTGTTTCATCGCCCCGCATTCATTTTCGGCTTTCTATTCCGTTTCGGTGAACAGCCAGTCTTTTTGGGTTTGGTGGCATTGAATGCAGCTGTCTACCTTCCCGGAGGCCATAATTTTTCCGTCAGGGCCGTACTTTGCCCAAAACCAGTCTCCACCCTCGGGATTGTACCCTTTTTTCAG
Source organism: Desulfobacteraceae bacterium (assembly GCA_041642315.1). GTDB lineage: Bacteria > Desulfobacterota > Desulfobacteria > Desulfobacterales > Desulfococcaceae > JAABSQ01. Next base: position 1,244 of record JBEPWQ010000110.1, read on the forward strand.
AAACATCGGCGTGACCGCCATCAATTTCTCTTTATCTTTAGCGTAATTTTCTTTTACGATAATGGCGCCGTCCGGCATGGGCTGATTCTCTTTGACGGCCTTCAATGCGATATCGTTGACGTAGAGTTTCAAAAAAGCGCCGTGGGGACTCGTTCCCGGATACATGCCGTCTTTGCCGGGCCATTTGTCCCATTGGGTATACGGATTGGTTTCGTTAATGTAAGTCCAAAATGCTTCCCCTTCCGGTTTGGGCATATTTTCTTCCGCCACTGCGACAACGGCAGTCGCGGCGATAGCAATGCACATAACCAGGATCATCAGTTGCGTGATTTTCATGTCGGTTTCCTTTCTCCTTTGAATTCGTAGAAGTGAATCATTGACATCATATATCGCTTACTGTTTCCGTCTCCGGAAACGCCCTTCTTTCTCAAATATCCCTTTGCCGCTTTCAGGCTCCGGGTTTGTCGCCGATGGATTCATCGATCTTAAGAGTGCTAAGAGGCAAAATGGATATTCATGCGTGAGGCTTTCGGAATGCATCCTTATCGAATGCATCCTAAAGACCAAGCAGCCTTTCGCAATAGGTGATTTTCTGTACTTTCTCTGAAACATTTCCGTATTTTAAGCTGAAAGGCGAATGTTACCTTCTCCAGGCCATCAGCCGCGAAAAAAGCGACTTTGTAAAAGGGGTCAGTCGGGTGCGGTTGTAAGCCTCCCCCACCTGCCGGATCGCCTCCGACTGGGTCGGGTATGGATGGATCGTGTCGGCGATCTTCTTGAGCCCCAGTTTGTGGGTCATGGCCAGGGTAATCTCGGAGATCATATCGCCGGCATCGGAGGCTACGATCGTGGCGCCGATGATCTTGTCTTTCCCCTTGGGTACATGCACCCGCACCAGTCCGTCGGTGCGGCCTTCAAGAATCGAGCGGTCGACCTCGTCCAGCTTTCGGGTGAAGGTATCCACTTCGATTCCCTGCTCCCGGGCCTGTTTTTCATACAGCCCGACATGGGCGATTTCCGGTTCCGTATAGGTACACCAGGGAATGGTCAGCGCGCCGACCTTGGCACGGCCGAAGAACAGGGCGTTTCGAATGACGGTTCGCGCCATAAAATCGGCCGCATGAGTGAACTGAAAAGGGGAGCAGATATCTCCGGCCGCATAGATATTGGAATTGGTGGTTTGAAGCCGGTCATTCACCTCGACCCCTTTTTTGGTATACGCCACACCGGCATTTTCCAAACCGAGGTTCTCTACATTGGGTGCACGCCCGACCGCCACCAGCAAATGATCGACCACCTCATCATATTCGTTTCCGTGGGACTCCACCCGGAGCCGAACTTTTCCGCCGTCTGCGGCGGACAGTTTCAGTTCCTTGCCGCAGCACAAAAGCTTGACCCCGTCTTGGGTCATGGATTCCAGAACGATGTCGGCGGCGTCCCGGTCTTCTTTGGGAAGGATACCGTGCATGGCCTCTATCAGAAAGACTTTCGAACCGAACCGGGCAAACGCCTGGGCCATTTCACAGCCGATGGGACCGGCGCCGATGACGGCCAGCCGCTCCGGCAGTTCGGTCAGGGAAAAAACGGTTTCATTGGTCAGATAATCGATTCCGTCCAGGCCTTCGATGGGCGGTGCCGCAGCCCGCGCACCGGTCGCGATCACCGCTTTTTTGAAGTGCAATCGGCTGCCTGCAACCTCGACCGTGCCTTCGTCGACAAACCGGCCTTCACCGATAAAGACGTCGACCCCCAGCTCCGTGAACCTTTCCGCGGAATCGTGAGGGGCGATGCTCGCCCGCAGCCGGCGCATCCGTTCCATCGCCCGACCGAAATCGACCTCTACATCTTCGGGCGCATGTACCCCGAATTTTCCGGCATCACGGACTGCGGCTGCCGCACGGGCTGCGCGGATCATCGCCTTGGACGGCACGCAGCCGACGTTCAGACAGTCGCCTCCCATCAGGTGGCGTTCAATCAAAGCGACCTTCGCCCCCAATCCGGCCGCACCCGCCGCAGCGACGAGACCGGCCGTCCCGGCGCCGATGACGACCAGATTGTACCGGGGTGCGGGTTCGGGGTTTTTCCAATCCGGAGGATGCACATGGGACACCAGCTGCCGGTTGTGGATGTCCCAGGGACTTACGATGTTGAAATCAGGTTCCGCTTTTTGCATTGATTTTCTCCTCCTTGGGATGACGCGATGTCATCCGGATCCTTTTGGCGTCGCCTTTTCTCATAAGGAAGGCGCCGCGGGCAAATCCAGATCCGTATCGTTGATATGGTTGAAGTAGTTCGACAGTGTTTTCTGCGCGATAATGACGGACAGGTAATTTTGCCATGGTCGTCTCCTTTCTTTGTTTTTAGTTTCAAAATGGTTGAACCGGTCTGTTCTCGCAAGGCCGCGGGTTGCAGAAGCGGCTTATTCCGTCAGCGACCCCTGACAGGAGGACCCTGCGCCGGCCGTGCACGCAAAACAGTGACTTCGAACAACGATCTCGCGCTCGGCCAGGCGTGAAAAATCAAAGTCGTTGATATGAACGGGGGCACCGCTGTCGACGACAAGATCCAGCATCTGGTTGAAATCGCAGTCGTACAGACGCCCGTCCCAGCCCACCGAAAGGGTCGTCCGGCACATGACGCTGTTTACGGTGTTCGGATTGAAGGCGCATTGCAGGCTCCGCATGTAATCCGACAGGTTTCCGGTGCGCTTCAAAAACTCGCGGTAGCGGCCGATGGGGCTGTTGACCAGACATAACAGCGTGTTGAATCGAAGGCCGTGCATATCGTGCAAGACGCGACGATACTCCGATTCAAGTGCGCTCTGCGACCCCGGCAAGTGCGCTCCGGCCGGATTGTGTACCAGATGGAGCGCCAACCCGCTTTCGGGCAGACCAAAAGATCTTTTATTCAATTCCCTGATGGCTTGTATGATCTGTTCGAAGGCGCCGGTTCCGCGCTGCCGGTCGGACCGCTCGGCATTATAGTCGGGAAGCGAACCCACCAGTTCGACCCCGTGGCCGGCGAAGACGTCCATGAAGTGACGGTAGTCCGGTTCCAGCATGACGGACAAATTGCTTCGTACGATCAGCCGTTTCTTCAATGCCGACAGTTGGCCGATCAGCCACTCGAGGTCCGGATGCATCTCCGGCGCGCCGCCGGTAATATCGATGGTGGAGATTCCCTGACTGGCCGCCGCATGAATGCAGTGCATCATGGTTTCCCGGTTCATCATTTCGGCTCGCTCGGGGCCGGCCTGAACATGGCAATGCTTGCAGGCCATATTGCACCGGCGCGTGATATTCATCTGAAGAATATCGATGCCGGCAGCCCGCAGCGGGTAGGCCCCGCAGTCGCTCAAGCGTTCGCAGAAAGCATCCTGGTGGCTGCATGGAGTGTCGGGCCGCATGGTTACATCTCCTTTTTTTTGATAATTCTGCGCATCTGAGTGGCATGGGCCAGGGTATCGCCGGCCACCATGGCCGCCCCCACGTGGACCGCCTCCATCATTTCATCATTGCTTATTCCGAGCGATAGACATTTGTTGGTGTAGGCATCAGTTCCTTTCTCTTCGGATCTTTGGTTGGTATTGGTACTTTTTGCTCGCTGCTTTGGAATTCTTTTTCCGCCGGCATATGCCCTGCGTTCATTCTCACGGATATGGTTGAAGTCGTTTTGTCGATGGATTCCTTACACGTTCTATCCAGAAACTCCTTTCGCTCTCCGGCCTCTCAAAGGGGCACCATCCTTTTCCAGGCGCGGCTGCTCCAGCAAAAAATAGAGAATGTTGTCGGTGAACGCCGGATCTTTGGTCAATCCCAGATGATCCGAGAAAAGAAACAGCACTTGGTGCCAGAAAATCGGAGATATGAGACGCCGGTTCTGTTCAGAGGGCAAACGTTCATCCAGCAGGGTGCTGCTGCGCAAGACCGACCCGTCGCCGGCATCTTTTTGAAAGATTCGCAGGTTCCCGGCGGCATCGAATTGAAGGGTTTTGTTGGTGGGTTCCGAATCACCGGCCACCAGGAACATACGAACCGTAGACGGGGGCCGGGCAGGGCGATCCATTGCGGCGGCAAAATGTTTGGCCCGGAGCCGTGCTGAAAGGCTCCGGGCAGACTACTTCAAAATCCGTGAATCCGGGTGCTCATCGTGCCATTCATCCCACTCGGTGTCTTCCGAGTTCAGTTCAGGCAACCACCGTCCGAAATAATGGCCCTGAATGCCTTTCAAGCCCTCTTCATATGGATACCAGAGGGTGTTGGTCTCTTTGTCGTAGAGCACAAAGGTGTTGTCGTAGGTCCATCCGGACGGGGCAAGGGTCAGGACCCGGCCGTCGATTTCGCGGCTGTACACAGCCGCCAGGTCGGCCAGCGGTCAGTAGCCCACGGCAACCGAGGTGTCGCCGATGATGGAATTGGCGATTTCGTGCCCGGCGAGCTTTCGGACTGAAAATGCTTTGGCCTCCCGTCCGTCGGAAATGCCGATCACCCGCGTATTGTCGTAGACCCACCGGTTGTGTTCGGCCAGGTGGGAATCGTCCAGGGTTTTGAACGCGTTCCGTCCGATGCCGTACTGAAACTTGCGCGGTTCGAACCCGAGAGTTTCGGCTTGGGTCACATCCCAACGTTCGCCGTGCTGATCCACGATGTAGACTCTGCCGTCGTCCTTTTCCACCCGTGCAGCAAAGACCTGGCCCATTGAGCCGAAAACAACGATACCGATCAAAGCAAAACAAATAAGGCGGTTCATCATACGTCTCCTTTCGCTCTTTCTAAGTGATTCGCCGCGGCGTTTTGTTTTACTGTCGACGGGGAGCACCGATCATGACAAGTGAACCGGGGTGAAAATCATCAGGATCAATTGAATGAATCGAAATCAGCACACCATTCACTGCATGCGCATCATTTTCAAAAAAAAGAGCACACGAGAATTGAATTCAATGCCGGTTGGGTCTGAAGAAATGTAAACGGGAGAAATAATTGGAATGGGAAGGGAGGAGAATTACAAATTTATCCGGAGGAGGCTTCCCGAAGGGCCTTTTTGATATGATCACGTACATCCTGGGGCAGCACCGAAGATGCAACCGGTTCGGCCGGATGTGCAGAAAGGCTTTGACTCGCTTTCCGAAGCAGTTCCAATTGCCGTTTGAATCGGGAACAGTATTTGCACATGCCCAGATGCATTCGCATTTTTATCCGCTGACCCCATGGCAGTTCTCTGTCCATGGATTCGGAAACCATCCGGGTCACATCTTTGCAGTTGGGAATCAGTCCGAACATCATTTTACCTTTTCATCGAAATCTTTCATCCAGTTTACTTCCAGGCAGCGCCTGAGCTTCATGCGCGCCCGGTAAAGAATGGTCCAGCTGTTGGTCGGAGAAATATCCATCTCCTTGCACAACTCCTCGGTGTCCAATCCGTCGATTTCTCGAAGAGTGAAGGCTTGGGACAGGCGATCCGGGAGGTCGGCCAGACACTGGTAGAATATATCGAGAAATTCTCTCTGCTCGTAGGTTTTCTCCGGATTGACCGTCCATTTTGCCGGACGCACCGACCATCCGCCTTTTTCATTGAAAAGTTCGTCGGTATTGTCGGCAATGGCTTCCACCTGGTCGGACGGGGTTTCACGGTATTTTCGCCGGAGGTGATCGATAATCTTGTGCTTTAGAATACCCGTAAGCCATGTCTTCAGGGTGGATCGGCCTTTATAATTTTTGTATGCATGAAGGGCGGCCACAAAGGTTTCCTGGACGATTTCCTCGGCCAACTCCCTGTTTTTCAGACGAGACAAGGCAAACCGGTAGAGGGCGTCTCCATAGAGATCAACCCAATTGTCCGGGGAATCGTTGCGGTCTTCAGTATCCGAGGGCGGTATAGAGTTTTCGCTCAAGGCTATAGCGGCTCATCCAGCGGTTTGTTTTTGGGAAAACCATAAAATGGAGTTTATTAAACTAATTTCGAAAAGTGATTGTCAATGAAAATTTCGGTTTTTTAGTATTAAGGTCTGCTACTGAACTCCATAGCGCTTCAGCTTTTTATGAAGCGTCTTCCGGTTGATTCCGAGGGTCCGGGCCGCCTCACTCTTGTTGCCGTCGGCGGCCTTCAGGGCGGAGAGGATGGCCGATTTTTCGACCTCCTCGAGGGATCGGGGTGTTGAAGCCTCAGGTGCGAAGACCTTTTCCCGAGGGGCCTCTTCCGTATCGGTGATGGAAAAGGGCAGCTCCTTTTCCGAAATAAACTCCCCCGGCACCAGTATCACCGCCCGCTCCACCGCGTTTTCGAGTTCGCGGACATTGCCCGGCCAGGCATGCTTCAAGAGGAGGTCCATGGCCGCCGGGGTGAATCCTTTCACCGCTTTTCGGTTCTTGTCCGCATATTTGTTCAAGAAATGCTGGGCCAGGATGGGGACATCTTCCCGCCGTTCCCGAAGCGGGGGGATACGCAACGACACCACATTCAGCCGGTAATAGAGGTCTTCCCGAAAGTCGCCCGATTCCACCGCCTTGACCAGGTCCCGGTTTGTGGCGGCGATGGTGCGGACGTCCACTTCGATAACCGCATCGCCGCCCACCCGCTGAATTTCCTGCTCCTGCACCACCCGGAGCAGTTTTGCCTGCATCATCGGGGACATCTCCGCGATCTCATCCAGAAATATGGACCCGCCGTCCGCCTGCATGAAGCGGCCCTCGCGCCGCCGGTCGGCGCTGGTGAAGGCCCCTTTTTCGTGCCCGAAGAGCTCCGATTCCAGCAGGGTTTCGGTCAGGGCGGCGCAGTTGACCGTCACCAGCGGTTTCTCCTTTCTTGCGCTGTTGTAATGGACGCAGCGGGCGATCAGCTCCTTCCCGGTGCCGCTCTCCCCGGTGATCAGCACCGTGGCCTCGGACGGAGCCACAGTCGCGACCATGTCGATGAGGTCTTTCATGGCAGGGCTTTTACCGATGATGTTTTTGAAATCGAAATCACCGTCGAGCCGGTCCTTCAGCAATCGGTTTTCCGATTTCAGACCGGCATGCTCCAGGGCCCGTTCGAGGGTCAGCTTCAGGACCTCGAAATCGAGCGGTTTGGTCAGGTAGTCATAGGCCCCGGATTTCAAGGCTTCTACTGCCGACTCCACCGATGAATAGGCGGTCATGATCAGAACGGGAATGGCGGGGTTGTACTCCTTGATCTTTTTCAAGGCATCGATGCCGCTCATGGCGGCCATGCGGACATCCATCAGGATCAGATCATAAGGGTTTTCTTTGGCCATTTGGACGCATTCGGCACCGTCGGCGGCGGTTTCGACCGCATAGGCCCAGCTTTTGAGGATCGCCTGTAGGGTGACCCGGTGGGCCGGGTCGTCATCCACCACGAGAATGGTCGTTCTATGATGGGTGTTCGTCATCTCGACCTCCTTCATCCGCGGGAAGGAACAGGGAAAACCGGGAGAATTCGCCGGGCGTGCTGCGGACCCGAATGCTGCCGTGGTGGGCTTCGATGATTTTATGAACCACCGCCAATCCCAGACCTGTGCCGGAGGGTTTGGTGGTAAAATAGGGATCGAAAATTTTGGGGAGGTCCTCCGGGGTGATGCCCCCGCCGGTATCTTCGATCTCGATCCCGACCTGGTGATCCGTTCCGGAAAAGCTGCGAACCGACAGCACACCGCCGCCGGACATCGCTTCGATGGCATTCAGGAAGAGGTTCAACAGACACTGGGAAAACCGGTCCGAATCCAGACGGACGGGCGGCAGATTCGGGTCCGGCGAAAACCGGATCTCGATATTCTTTTTTTCCGCATCCTGCCGAACCAGCCGAATGGCATGGGCCAATACCGGTTGCACGGGCGTCGGTTTCATCCTGACCTCGGAGGGTTTGGCGAAATCGAGAAGTTCGCTGATGGCCCGGTTGAGGCGGTCCACTTCCTGAACCATGACGTCGGCCATCTTTTTGTCTTCGCTGCCGGCCGCAAACTTGCCGCCAAAAAAAGCGGCCAGCCCCTTGATGGAACTGAGCGGATTTCGAATTTCATGGGCCACCCCGGCGGCCAGCCCTCCCAGGGCAACCAGTTTCTCGCTTCTGCGAATCTCTTCCTGAAGCCGTCGGATTTCCCCCAGATCTTTCAGGATCAGGATGCGGCCCACCAGTTCCCCTTCCGGATTGACGATCCGGGAGGCGCTGACGCTGACCGGTACGGTGCGGCCTTCGGAAAAGGTGCATTCCATCTCCTGATCCAATACCGGGCGGCCGGCTTCGATCTGCGTCTCCAGACCGCACCAGTGGGGCGGAAGCACCGAATCGATTTCCCTTCCGAATGCCTCGCCCGATTCGATGCCGACGATGTTCTCCGCCGATCGATTGAAAAAAGCGATCCGTCCCTCCCGGTCGGTGGCGATGAGACCCACCGGTAGATTGGCCACCACCTCATCGGCAAATGCGCTGGTGTCCTGGAGCAGGCGGCGGGTGGTCCGGTAGCTGTGGGCCCAGAAAAGGGACAGGAATCCTGCAAAGCCGAGCAGGATCAGAACGGATGAAATGATCACGGTGTTTCGCATGTCCTCCCGCATGGCCGCTTCAAAGGGTTCGACATCCAGGCCTGCAAAAATCAGGGTATCGCATTCCTGAAGCCTGTCGGGTCCGCACCAGTTCATCCGGTTTCTCATGCTTCCCGGCCGGCCATGCATCCGCCCCATGCCGCGGCCTCGTCCCCCCGGGGGTCCCAGAGGGCGGAAAAACCGGTATACCTCAAAAGCACGTGTTTGGTCCTCGGCTTGAACGATGTGCCACGTTTCCTGGGCCACCGCCGGCGGAGGGGCCAGATGGAGATTCTTCCGCAAGGGGTTTCCGACCATCTTCGGGTCGCTGTGGGCCAATACCCGGCCCGATTCATCCGTGATCGCCAGATAGAGGGTATCCGGCTGGCTCGCCGTTTCCTCCAGCAGCCGCTGAACCTGATGCTCCCCCCACATCATCCCCATCATACCGGTTCTGGCGCCGGCTTCGATCGCCTTGATCAGGGCCGCGCCTTTTTCACTGAGAATTCTCGACATATACCGCTTTTCCCGGTGGATATTCTGAACCGCCAGCACCACGACAATGACCAGGAGAATGGTCGCAGCACCGACAATCATCCAGGGGGAGGGGGGGATGGAGGGTTTGTTTTTGATTCTGCGTGTAAGGGGCATTGAAATTCGCCGCTTTCATTTTTTTTGATGATCCCCATTCATTGGGGCGATGCGGATCTGAATCGGTGGACTCTATCATATGGGTAATAAATGGACAATCGGTATTTAAGGTTAAAACTCTGTGGGTAAAAAATACCCGGTGTGTAAAATACGGCATGTTTTAGATGCTTGTCTTTCTGCATTTAAACAATTGATATTTTAGGATGTAAATTTTGTATGGCAAGTTTGGCACGTCCTTTGCTTTTCTTAAGGTAAGCGTGATTTACAAAAACAAAAGCCTCGGTCATGGATGACCGGGCGGACACGACTATGTAACCAAGAGAAAGGAGTCAACACCAATGAGAAAACTTCTGATCGCACTGGCTTTGATCATCACCGTCGGATTTGTCGTTTCCCAGGCCTGGGCATGGGGAAACGGATGGTACGGGCAGGGACGCGGAATGGGCGGCCGGTACATGGCCAATGTGGATTCCCAGGCATACGGGGAGTTCATGAACAATACCGCCGAACTTCGCAAGCAGCTCGCCCAGAAACGGGCGGAATACCAGACCCTGATGGCCCAGCCCGACCCGCAGCAGGATCAGGTGGCCCAACTTCGGCAGGAGATGACCGATCTTCATAGCCGAATTCAGAACCAGGCCCCGGCCGAGATGCGGCAAGCATGGGGCAGAGGACAGGGTCCCTGCCCCATGGGGTATAACTGCCCGATGGGTGGCCCCCGCCATGGCCGGCGCGGTCGCGGCCCCCATCACGGGT
>JBEPWQ010000111.1:0-11135 GCA_041642315.1 Desulfobacteraceae bacterium
GGAAACGACCCGGGCGATCATTTCACACATGCCGCCGGCCGCCAGCAACGCCGTTTCATAAGAACCGGGGGAAGTGTAAGTGTCCGCGGTCAACGCGCAGTGTTCCTTCCCGGCGGTGGCGGCAAGCATCTGAAGATAATCCGGTGAATGGATCAGTTCGATTTCCTCGGATTCGGCCCGACGCGGTTTGATCTCGGTCAAACGGACCGTTCGCATAAAATCCTCCAAAGCCATATGGATGGAAAGCAGACGTCCCGGATTTTCCGGATGACCGTGATCGGGAACATGGTCCAGGAAACGCGCGTCTCGAATGATCCCGGTCCGAAGCGGTCTGAGAATGGTCATCGGTTTCGCCCTCCGCAGGGCAGAACCATCACCGGGCAGGGGCTATGCCGAAGGACCGATTCGGTGGTGGACCCGATCAACAGTTTCTCCCACGGCCCGTGAAAGCGAAGCCCTACCACCAGCAGGTCCGACACCGAATCCCGGGCGAAGTCGACCAATCCTTCCCAGGGAACCCCCGGCAGGACCGCCGTTTTGACAGAGACTTCCTTGCAGTCCGATTCCGGGAGCAGTGAATTCAGTCGACCATGACGGTGTTTCCGGAGCATCTCCTGCTGTTCCCTGTAGCCCCCCCGGGTGGTTTCCATCAGGGTTTCATCCATCGGGGACTCAAGAAAATGGACCAGGTGGCATTCCGCGCATGAGCGGCGGGCGAATCGACAGGCAAAACGCATTGTTTCGGCGGAACCCTTTTCCAAATCACACCCGACGATAATGCGTTTGAAGCCGTTGAATTCAGGAGAGAAACTCTCGTTTTCCGGTGGAGTTTCACCAGCTGTTTTCCCGGCCTTACGGGGGAGAATGACCAGAAGCGGCCGATGGGTATTTCGAGCGAACTGCTCCACCACGGTTCCCGAGAGAATACGGCTCAGGACTCGGTGGCCGTGGCTGGCGGTAATGACAAGACCGGCATCCAATTGATCGGCCCTCCGTTTTGCCGCTTCCACCGGATCTCCGAAATCCACCAGTATTCGCCAGTCTGCCGGAGACCCCTCCATAAGCTCTTCCATCTTTTCCCGGGCTCGATGAATCAGCCGATTCCGATCCGGACCTCTCACGGTATCGGCGGTACCGTAAATCATGTTCTGGGGAAAACAGACTGCATGAAACAGATACAGCGTCGCACCGAATTGTCGGGCCAGAACCTGCCCGTATACCAGCGCGGTCCGGGAGTGGGCGGAGAAATCGATGGGGATGAGGATGTTAGTCTGCATCGGAAACCTTCCGGGTCGGAAGTTCAAAAGAGAAGGTCGACCCCGCTCCCGGTTCGCTTTCCACCCATATGATTCCGCCGTGATGCTCCACGATTCGTCGGGAAATGGAGAGCCCGAGACCGCTGCCCGAGGGGCGGGTCTTGTTCACATTTCGAATCTGATGAAACTTGTCGAAAATGCGTTCTTGATCCTCCGGGCTGATTCCGATGCCGTTGTCCTGCACATCCACCCGGACCTTTTCGGTGTCGTGGCTCAGGGTGATATCGATGCGGCCACGGTCTTCGTCGCAGAATTTCACCGCATTGGAGATCAGGTTGAGCATCACCTGGATCAGTCGGTCGAAATCGCCCGGGATTTTCGGCATCGGTGATTCGGGCTGGTGGATTCGAACCGCCGCCCGCTTGTCCCGAGCCAACCGGTCGGTTCTGGAAACGGCCTCTGAAACCACGTCACGGATGTCCACCTCTTGCACCTGCCATTCCATGCGGCCCGATTCCATCTTCTGAAAATCGAGAACCTGATTGATCAGACGGGTCAGCCGTTCGCTCTCCTTGATGATGATCCCCAGAAACTGCCGGTGCTGATCGGGATCAAGATCTTCGGTATCGTGCAGAATCTCGGCGATGGAGCGCACCGAGGTAAGCGGGGTGCGCAGTTCATGGGTGACGGTGGAGATGAATTCATCCTTCAGCCGGTCCAGCTCCTGAAGGCGTTCATTGGCCGCCTTCAACTCGGCGGTGGTCCTTTCCAGCTCTCTGCTGTAGATGATCACCTGCCGGGTTTCGTCCAGAATATTCATTACCTCTTCGATGCCCAGGGACTCCTCCTTTACCACCGAGGCCACCATCACCCGGGCCGAGGCCGACCCGATGGCGCCCGACAGCAGCTTTTCCGCATAGCTGATCAGATCATCATCCGCCGTCAGCGATTCTTCCCAGTCGAGCCGGCGGGAGGAGGCGTATTGGGAGAGGAGTTCCCGGGTCCGCTGTTCCCCGAGAAACCGCTCCAGAAGCGATTTCAAGTCGGGCACCGAGGCGGTCCGCCGCCAGGTGAACTCTTCCCGGGGCTTGAAGACATCCACGAAAAGGGCGGCCTGGGTATGCTCCATGGGGCTGGGCCGGGTAAAGAGGGAAACCCCGACGTAGCCTCCCAGATTGACGAACATGGACCAGAAGACCGCATGGGCCACATTGTTGAAACCCTCCAGTCCGAAGAGTTGAAAGGGCCGCAGCAGGGCGATCCCCCAGGGCCCTTCGGTAACGAATTCCGAAGAGAGCAGTCCGGTCTGAACCAGAGACGGCAGAAACAGGGTGTAGGCCCAGACCAGAAACCCGGCCACCATTCCCCAGAGAGCCCCCAATCGGGTGCCCCGTTTCCAGAAAATGCCGCCCAGAATCGCCGGCACAAACTGGGCCACCGCGGCAAAAGAGACCAGTCCGGTGGAAACCAGTGGATAATACTCTCCGATAAACCGAAAATAGGTATATCCCAAAAGCAAAATGACGGCGATGCCGCCCCGCCGAATGGACAGGAGCAGACCGCTCATATCCCCCCACTGGGAGACCTTCGGAAACGGCAGCCGCAGGAGCACCGGCATGACCAGTTCATTGCAGATCATGGTGGAGAGCGCCACCGTCTCCACGATCACCATGCCTGTGGCCGCCGAGGTGCCGCCGATGTATGCCAGCAGGGCCAGTTCTTCCTGGTGAACCGCCATCGGCAGGGTCAATACGAAGGTGTCCGCATCGACGACTCCCCGGGGAAACTCGAGCAGCCCCGCCAACGCCACCGGAAGCACAAAGATGTTGATGGCCAGAAGGTAGAGGGGAAACAGCCAGACCGCTTTTTTCAGGTGGTCTTCATTGATATTTTCCACCACCGCCACGTGAAACTGCCTGGGAAGAAAAATCACCGCCGTCATGGAGAGAAAAATATAGATTCCCCAGTCGATATAGGCACCGGAACGATTCTCCATTACCAGCAGGCGCCGGAATTCGGGTTCGGATCGGGCCTTTTCGAAAAGATCCCCGAATCCGTTGTACAGGCTGTAGGTGATCCATATTCCGATAGAGAGAAAGGCGATCAGTTTGACGATCGACTCAAACGCGATGGCGGCCACCAACCCCTCATGCCGTTCGGTCGTCTCCAGATGCCGGGTTCCGAAAAGGATGGAGAAAACCGCCAGAAGCACGCTCACATAAAACGCGGTGTCCTGAAGCACCGGAATTTTGGCGAAATTTCTGGGCATGACAATCTCCGGATATCCTTGGATCACCAGGTAGCTCGTGGAGATGGCTTTGAGCTGAAGGGCGATATAGGGGATAATCCCCAGCACGGCGATGACGGTCACCACTCCGCCCAGGATGGTGCTTTTGCCGTAGCGGGACCCGATGAAATCGGCGATGGAGGTGATGTGATGGATTTTGCTGATACGGATGATCTTTCGCAGTATCAGCAATCCCAGGGCGGCGGTCAGGGTAGGACCGATGTAGATGGTGAGAAAGCCGGGTCCATCCCGAACCGCCCGGCCCACGCTTCCGTAAAAGGTCCAGGCGGTGCAGTAAACCGCCAGAGAAAGGGCGTAAATGTATGGATTGCCGACAATGGACCGCCCCATCTCGGCATGCCTGTCTCCGATATAGGCGATGGCGAAAAGAAACCCCATATACCCGAAGGAGAAAAAGAGTATGGTGGCGGTTTCTAACATGCCCCTCCCGTTTCAGCGCCGGTCGTCGGGCATATTTTCTTTGATCCGGGTGATCAGGGCGACGGCCAGAATCATGAACACCCATACCGAGAAAATATAGAGATAAAGAGGGGGAATTCCGAATACCAGCCGGTTCAGACTGAAAAGAGAGAGAATCGGATAATTGAAGAGCATCCATCCGAGCAGAAACAGGGCGGTCAGTCGCGCGGTTTTTCTGCTGTCGGCGGTCATAGCAGGGAAGACCCGGTAAATTCAAACTCCATTTTACCCTGAAATTTCTCGATCCGCTTAAAAATCTCCTTGAGCATGGTCTGCTCGATCCGGGAAAGTTTCTTGGGGTTGATATAATTGTCCGGTTCCCGGTTTTCCTCGATTACCGCGGTGACCTGACGGACGAATCGAAGCTGCATCAGAAATCCGTAGGCTTTTTCCAGGTCATTGTATTCCTCTCTGGAGAGTCCCTTTTTTAGATGAATCTGGTAAAGCCGCTCCAGGGTATTGGTTTCTTCGATCCTGTTTTTCAGGGCGTAAATTCGGGCAAAATCGACAATGGGCATCATGGCGCTCTTGATATCGAACTGATTCCGATGCCGGCCCTTGGATTCCACCACGAAATTTCTGAAAAACCCGATGGGCGGTCGAAAATGAAGACCGTTTTCGGTAAGATGCCGAAAAAATCCGGCCCATCCGCCGAGCGAATCGAAAAGAAATTTGCGAAGTTCGGATATCAGATTCATATCCCCGTAGGCCCCCCTGAAATCGAAAAAAATGCTGGAATCGCGCAGATCTTCGGGACTTGCGGCATGAATCCACCCGTTGAAATATTCTTTCCATTTGGAAATCGGTTGGCACCACCGGGGATTTTTGGCCATGATCCCCCCTTCACAGAAATCATACCCGACCTGGTTCAACCAGGTGCAGACCTTTTCCCCGAATTGCAAAAAATAGCCGTTGACCGCTTTTTCTGAAGACGCCGACACATTTTCGTAGACGATGGCGTTGTCCTGATCGGTCTTGAGGGTCTGCTCCTTGCGGCCCTCGCTGCCCATGATCATAAAAACAAAGCGCGCCGGGGGCTCACCCATATCCTCCAGAGCGAAACCGATCAGTTTTTCCAGAATCACGTCGGAGACGGTGGTGATCAGCCGGTTGACGTTTTCGGCCTTGGCCCCGCCCTGAATCAGGCTTCGAAGAACTCCGGGAAGCTGTTTTCGAATGCCGATGATGCCGTCGATATCTTCGGCCAAGGAGATCTGGCGGGTCAGAAAGAAAGGGGATTGGCCCTGAGCGGTCAACAGGTCGTTGTTGGTGATCAGGCCGACCACTTTGTCCCCGTCGGTCACCGCCAGATGCTTGATATTGGAATGCATCATGGAAAGCATCGCCTCGAAGGCCAGCGCCTGAGCAGAAATTGTGCACAGGGGGGTCGACATGATCTCCGAAACCGGTGTCTGCGGATCGACCCCCGGCGCGATGACCTTTTTTCTCAGGTCATTGTCGGTCACCATTCCGATGATCTCTCCGCGGGAATTCCGGACGAAAATGGAGCTGGACCCCTTTTTCGACATCAACCGGGCCGCTTCCTGAATCGAGGCATCGTGGGTACAGTCCACGATATCCTTTCGGTAGAGGGTGTCGACCAATTGGTTCTGAAACTGACTCGAGTCCTCCCGGGGCAGCATGGTTTTTCGAATAAAGGCGGCGTAGGACCGGTCGAGCATCCGTTTTCCGAAGGTATCGGTGAAAAACTCCGAAAAGGCTTCGAATTCGTCACACAGCTCCAGAAACCGGTCCTTGGGAAGAATATAGAAAAAGGTATCTTCGGTGATCTGAAGGCTGCGGACGGCGATGCCCTCGTTGAGGAGCATCGAAATGCCCCCATACATGTCTCCCTCGCTCAACATTCCGAGGAGTTTCTTCTGGCTGTCTTCCTGAAAATACCGTTCGGCAGCCCCTTTCTGAATGATGTAGAGATATTCGACTTTCGATTCCCCCTGAACGAACAGAATCGTTCCCTTGGAATAGCGCACCATGGAAAGTTTTTCCGCGACGCACTCGACGGTCTGTTCAGGCAGAAATGAGAACGGAGCGATATTGGATAGGAACTGAAAAGCCTGGCCCGATGCAATGATTTCGGCATAGGAGGCATCGTGCATCCGCTCACTGAAAATTTCGGCAAAATGCCTGTAGAAAAACTCATTCCGCGAACAGAGTTCCAGAAAAACCTCCTTGGAAAGGGCGATCACCGAGGTGTCTTCCTGAACCTCAACATGACGCACCGAAACCGCACGGTTCATCAGGATCGAGATGCCTCCGAAGATTCCGCCCCTTTCCAGGACCACCGGCTGTTTCTTCTCCCCCTCTTCCTCGAAAAACAGCTCCAGCTCTCCGGTTTCAACAATAAGAATGCGATCGATGGGGGTCCGGTTCTGAGCAGCCAGGGCGGTGCCCCGAGGGTATTCTTCACGCTCCGCTTTGGCGGTGATTTCTTCCCGGTCTTCTTCTGGCAGGGAAGCAAACGGCGGCGTTTCCTTCAATAGATCGGATATGGTTCTGTCGTCCATGGGTTCCTCGATAAAGGAGGCCGGAATCAGTATCTGAGTCTGGCGTAATAGGTTTTCTGTGATGCCTCCCGGGCTTCTTTGAGGGTATAGATGCCTTTATTGCCCAGAAGCCGAATCAGCTTCAGAAAAAGCTCGGCGGTGGTCCAGGCATCCCCCAGAGCGGTATGGCGTCCGACCACCTTAATGCCCATTCGGTGGGTCGCCGATTCCAGGTTATGGCTCTGGTGAATGGGGTGAACCACCGCCGAGAGCAGAAGCGTATCCAGAACCGGGTTGATGAAGCGGATCCCGGTAGTCCGCTCCTTCATCTGAAGCATGCGCATATCGAATGCGGCATTGTGAGCCACCAGCACGGTATTGCCCACAAACCGGTGAAACGCCGGCAGCACCTGGTCGATGGTCGGTTGTCCTTTCAGAGCTTCCGGCTGAATTTGATGAAATTTGATCGACTCCCAGCTCAGTTCCCGCTGAGGATTCACCAGCTGGTCGAATTTTTCATCCCGAAGAATGCGGCCGTTGACGATCCGCACGGCGCCGATGGAGATGATTTCATCCCCTCCCTGGGGATTCAGCCCGGTGGTTTCGGTGTCGAAAACGGTGTAGCTCAGTTCGGACAGGGGTTGATTGTCCAGCTCGCTGGTTTGACCGGCCTGATTAAAAAGATCGAAATCATAGAATTCCGGTCGGCTTTCCGAAAGAATGGCAAGCTGCCGTATCTGTTCGGATGCCGGAATATCGTGAACCGGCAGGGAGAGTCGAAAATAGGAAAAGCCGTTCTTTTCCCGGTCCGAATAGGTCCAGATCTCGGCATCGTGGTGTCCGACCACGTCCTTCAGGGTAAGGGGAATCATGTCTTCGCCTACCTTCAATATCATGTTCTCCCATTTTCGCAAGGTATCGAGTCTGATCGGTTCTCCCCGCCATCCGAAATCGAGAACGGCATACCCTCCTTTTCGGTTCAGAGTACAGTTGAAATGGTCGACCTGAACCTCCTCTTTCAAGTGATGAAGCACGAAAAGCATCGATAGAAGCAGGGAGTAATTGTCTATTTTGATGCTTTCTTCACAGTCGCAATGGAGAAGGTCAATGGTGACACCGAGGGTCTCTTTCGCCCTTCGGGTAATGGTCTGAATAAAGTCCCCGGTGGTCAGGGTGACCAGCGGCCATTGGGTTTTGATGAAGCTGGAATAATCGAACCATTGGTTATTGAGGAGTTCACTTAAATCCCGGGCCTCATCATGAACAATGGCATGGAAAGATTGCAGCTGTTCCGCTTCCATTCCGGGATACTCCAGGAGCAGTTCCGCTGCGGAGCGGATGCTGGAAACCGAGGCCCGCATGTTTTTGGTGAGAGATCGAAGCTGGTTGTTGACCTCTCGGTCCCGTTGAAGCTTCTCAGTGATATCCCGAAAAATTAAAATGAATCCCGAGAAAATTCGCTCATGGTCCAGCACCGGAACCGCCTCCACTTTTATCAGGGCATGATTTCGGCTCACCATTACGAAAAAAGAGGCGGCATTGGGAGATTTCCGTTCCAGCTTCATATGGATTTCGTTCAGGGCATGTTCAATCAGGTTCTTGTCGATGATTTCATAGACGGTTCGCCCCAATCCAACATACCGGTCTGATTGACGGCGTTCTCCGGGCTTGTCGGATAATCCTTCCGGATGGTTTTCACCCAATACCTCTTTGGCCCGACGGTTGTACAGAATAATTCTGCCCCGGGCATTGCAGATCAGAACCCCTTCCGGGAGTTCGGACAAGAGGCCGGCGAAAATATTTTTTTCCGATTCGACGTCGGCCTTGGCCCTTTCGATTTTCTCCCGGATATTGTTTTTAATCTCCTGGTACCGTTCGGCATTCTGATTAATGATCCTGGAGAGCCGGATCACATCCTTGCCGCCGTCGATATTGACGCGGTGCCCCGGATTGACGGAGCACATCAATGAGGCCTCGTCGGCGAGCTGTCCAAGCGGAATGATGTAAAAACGGAAAAACCAGTCGAGGGTGAGGCCCAGAACCGCGAACACCAGAAATGCGATGGTGAACAGGTATCCGAAATTGGCTTTAAAAACTTGGATGAGCAGGGCTTTCTCGTTCGGGGGAAGAGGCTGCCAGAAAAGCCAGACCATGGAGACGAAAACGATCAGGACGAACCCGATGGAGACGATGACCCACCAGAGGAATTTATTTTTGGGGCTCATCGGAGAGAAGATCTTTGACGCATTCGATCACTTCCGCATTGGAAAAAGGTTTGGTGATATAGCCGTCTCCGCCCATGGACATTCCCTTGGAAATATCCATGTCCCGTCCCATGGCGGTCAAAAAAACGATTTTGACCTCTCGCCATTCAGGATGGTTTCGGATCACCTGGCACACCTCGAACCCGTCCATCTGGGGGAGCATGATATCCAGCAAGACAAGATCGGGCGAAAAGGAGGAGAGGGCCTCCATGACCGTTTCCCCGTTTTCCACCGCCATCACCTCATAGCCGTTTTTCTCCAGGAGAAATCGAATGGGTATCAGAATGTTGGGTTCGTCTTCCACGACCAAAACTTTGTGGGGCATGAAGCCATTCATCCTTTCATCATTTGGTTCATCGAAAAAGAATCTGCCGCTAGCTGAACAGCGGTTTACCGAAAAACCCGACAAAGGTGAAAATGATAAACCCCAAAATCACCAGAATCATGGTCAGCGTATAGTATTTTTGAAAAACATCAAACCGCCGGTCTTTTCGTTGGTAAAAAACGCCGCGGCAACATTTTTCGCACCAGCTTTTTTCTTTTTGCGTAATAAAGGAATGACCGCATTTACAGGTGACTTCCTTTTCGGGCAACGGATTCTGCATTCTAAATGCCTCCCTTTCCGGTTTTCACAATGGTGGTTTATATCTTTGAACAGGCGGTGTCATCCCCTTTTTCACAGGCGATTTTGACCTGTTTCCAGTCGTCGAATTTATACCGTCCGACGATTTTGTCGCTGAACCGCTTGAGGGCGCCTCTTCTTTCCCGGGCATACTCCGAGAGATACCACCACCATCTTTCGCCGTAAAGAATTTTATGGGCTGAATAATCCCTCCGGTCGGTAAGTGAATCGACTTCGATCTGCTCGATCCCGAAGTCGTTGTATTCGGGCCCCAGCAGCAGACAGGCCGCGATGATGTCCCGGGAATGATTTTTGATGACCACCTTTGAATAGAGCTTGGACAAGGCGATGGGCTTGGCGTCGTACCGAAGAATCTTGGCGATATTGATAATTTCTTCATTTTTAAAAATGTGCAGCTCTATGTCACACCCGTAATCCTTGGATACGACCGCAAAAGGCACACTGTTTCCGACCATCAGAATATCCACATCCCGGGGAACGGCGTCCAGGGAATATCCGGCCAGATACCGGGCCAGGGAGCCGAACAGCAATACCGCATTCGGGTGATATCCCGTCAAATCTTTCGTCAGTTTCAGAAGCGCTTTCTGCTTGGATTCGATCCTCGAGGATGCTTCGGATTCGAGGGTTTCGGTTTTCATTGAAAAATATTTGTATGCCACGGCACGACGCCTTCTGCAGGCCCGGGCCGAAAAGCGGTATCTCTAAACCCGGAGTTCCAAAAGAACCGGCCGGAAGGGGTAAGAACGAATGGTGCCCCCTGCCGGCCGGATAACTCAAGATTTAAAGACTATCCCCAGAGCCCCCAGCCAAACGAGGAGACAAAAAGGATGCAAAAGATGAAAATTCCTGCCATCCAATAGTCTTCTTTCTTCATGATAATTCCTCCTGAACGGATGAGGTTTAGACTTCTTTGACCACGATATTCTGTTCGGTGTCGGCCCGCTGAATCTGGACTTCGTTGGTAGTGGCCATTTCAGCCTTGAAGCAAAGCCCCCACATCATGACGATGCCCAGAATCCACCAGAAGATCTGCCAGGACCAGAGCGGCGTAAATCCGGCGAAGGAGAAGGCGTTGTTGCCGATAATACAGGCGGGTCCGATGGCGAAGAAATACCATACGGGAACGACGATCTTCATGGCCTTCCGCCATTGCTTGCCGGATTCGCTGGGCATATCCACATCGTCGAGCCAGTCGCGCATCTCTTTTTGCCGAGCGACCGTTTCCTGGGAATCCTTGACCCCCAGCCCCTTGAAAAGATAGGCGACCGCCAGGCCGGTAAAGGTGCCCCAGAATGCGCAGTGCATGGAGAGCGGACTGGGCCATACCTTAAATGTGAGAAATACGGCGATCATGCCTGAGAGAACCCCGGCCACCGCACCGGCGGATGGAATTTTGAACCCCCAGATGACGCCCAGAAGAAGCACGTACATGACGAATCCGAAGGCGGTGGCCAGAGCCCCGAGAATAACCAGGGCCGCGGTCGACGTCATTCCGACGACCAGCGCCAGGATGGTCAGCACGGTGGCCAGAAGCCGGTTGACCCAGATCTGCTCGGCATCGCTCACGTTCTGCTTTTTAATGTATCGCCAGTAGACATCCCGCAGCAGAATCGATCCGCCGGTTCCGATATAGGGCGCGGCGGTGGAGTGAATGGCGGCGATGGCGCCCATGAAGACGACACCCAGCATGATCGGCGGCAG
>JBEPWQ010000112.1:0-10960 GCA_041642315.1 Desulfobacteraceae bacterium
CACCGAAGCGATAAGAAAAGAGATCTTATCGATTCGGGATTCAATGTGGGGGATTTCGTGGCGGTGGACGCAACTCCCGAAATTACGGATAACGGATTTGTCAATGCCCGACACCTGGATGATAAGGTCGGAGTGGCGGTGATGATGGCCATCGCAAGGCATGTGGCAACCAACGGCCTGGTCCTTCCGGTCTCCTGCCATCTGGTATTTACCATCGCTGAAGAGGTCGGATATGGGGCCTCCGCCGTATTGTACGGAGATGTAGCCGAGATGGTGGTGATCGACAATGCTACGGTGGCCCCGGGTCAGAATTCCCGGGAATTCGGCGTGACCATCTGTATGATGGACGGTGCCGGTCCCTTCGATTATCACCTGACCCGAAAGTTGATCGGACTCTGCCGGGAATTCGGGATCGAATTCAGCCGGGATGTGTTCCGCCAGTATCGAAGCGATTCCGCCTCTGCCATTCAGGCTGGAAACGATACCCGAACCGCGCTGGTGGGGTTCGGTGTGGACGGTAGCCACGGCTATGAACGGACCCATATCGATTCGATCCGAAAGGCGGCTCAACTGGTGGGGCTCTATATTCAGAGTGCGCCGACATTTGCACGAGACAAAGACAATCTGTCGTCCCTCAACGGGTTTCCCCATCAACCCAACAGGGACATTATCCAGATCAAGACCTGATTCGTCAGAATTTATTTTTTATGATGTCCCTCATAACTGTGAAACCGTATTTTGCGCTTTTCAATGTCGTGTTTATCACAACCGCCGCCTATCTGGGCGTCAGCGGCCTCTATAAGGTCGCCGTGGCCCGGCTTGATTATGTGAGGTCTTCGCCGACCTCGGCGGAGAAGAGTTTTTCTCCGGTGATTCCCGCCGCCCGTCCGCTTTCTCATTATCGGGAGATTACCGAACGGAATCTCTTCAACACCCGGAACGAAATCCAAAAGCCGGCCGCAAAACCCGAGAAAGCGGATATTGCGTCTCTGAATCCGACCGAGCTCAAACTCAAGCTTTTCGGCACAGTGACGGGCCTGGAGAGCAAGTCCTATGCGGTCATTCAGGATTTAAAAAAGCGCAGGCAGCGGCTCTATTCCGTGGGAGACGTGGTTCAGACGGCGACGGTGGAGCAAATCTTGCGGAACAAGGTGGTTCTCAAAGTGGGGGGAGAAAACGAGGTTCTGGAAATCCAGAAACGGCAGGCGGGACCGGCGCGGCGCAATCCCTTCAACCGAAGCGCGGCGTCCGGTTCGAGAGCGCCGGTAACCCGCAAAATCGCCGTATCTCGTTCTCAGGTCGACCAGGCGATGGGCAATGTCAACGACCTGATGCGCCAGGCCCGGGTGCGGCCCCACTTTACCAATGGAAGGCCCGATGGACTGACGCTGACCCGCATCCGCCGCAACTCCATTTTCAGGCGGTTGGGGCTTCGAAACGGCGACATCATCACCGGGGTGGATGGTGAACCGATCCAGTCGGTGGATGATGCCCTGAAATTCTACAATAATCTGAAATCGGCCCCGGATGTATCGCTTGAGATCAAACGAAGGGGCCGGGTTCAAAAACTTGAATATTCGATTCGGTAAATTAAAAAGGAGACGTAAAGGGAGAACATTGTCATGACCTTGAAGATTCGAATGCTACCTGCGGTTTGGCTCGTATCACTACTTCTTGTTGCGGCGATATTCGGACCGGCTTCGGCTGCAGAGGCCGAACGGGTTTCCGTACAGGTGCCGCTGGCGAATATCCGCTCCGGCCCGGGCACCGATCACACTATCCTCTGGAAGGTGGAAAAATTTTATCCACTCAAGGTTGTGGAGAGGTCCGGCAAATGGTATAAGTTCACCGATTTCGAGGGTGATGAGGGCTGGATCTACGCCCCGCTGGTGGGTTCCACGGATGCGGTGGTGGTCAGCCGGGAGAATTGCAATGTTCGAAGCGGGCCGTCCACCGATACAAAGATCAAGTTTACGGCGGACCAGGGGGTCCCCTTCAAGGTCCTGGAACGGAAGGGGAAATGGATCCATATTCAACATTCCGACGGCGATGACGGCTGGATTTATGAACCACTGGTCTGGTAGACGGTCAATCTCGGACAAAGGTCATGCGGTTTCTGCTGTATAACATCAGTTACGGGGCGGGGGTGGGAAGACGACTCCATTTCCCGTTCCCCTATGCCGGCCATCTCAAGATGACCGGCAAAAACCTGGGTCAGATCATTCAATTCATCAAAACGGTGGATGCGGATCTTATCGGCTTGATTGAGGTCGACTGCGGCTCATTCCGGTCCGGAAACGGCAACCAGGCGGAGATTATCGCCGAGGAACTCAATCACTATCATGTTTTTCATTCCAAGTATGCCCTGAGGTCCATGGCCAACAAGGTACCGGTGATGAAAAAACAGGGCAATGCGGTTTTGATCAACCGTCGGATCGAATCCCAGCGGTTTCATTATTTCGAAGAAGGAATCAAGCGGCTGGTCATCGAAGTGGACCTGAAGGATTTTACCGTTTTTCTGGTCCACCTGTCTTTAAAATTCAGACACCGACAGCACCAGCTCCATGAACTCTATTCCATGGTCAAGGATATCTCCAAGCCGGTGATCGTGGCCGGAGATTTCAACGCCTTCTGGGGCGATCGGGAGTTGGAGCTTTTTCTTGCCGCCACCGGGCTCAAAAGCGCCAACGGCCAGGGCATGCCTTCCTATCCCAGCAAAGCCCCCCGCATGCAGCTGGATTACATTTTTCACAGTCCGGAACTCTGTACCACCGATTTTCAGATTCCGCCGGTCCTTCTTTCGGACCATGCGCCCCTGATCTGGGATTTCGAACTCAGCTGTGAAGAGCAGTATCTTGAAAAGACGACATCCTCTTTTTGACGCCTTTGTCACCGGCAATGAAATGAAGCGGGGATCCGCATTCAATCAGGATTTCATTCGGTTTTTCGCCATGCATCCCAATCGGGAGACCGCCGGGACCAAAGACACTCATCCCCTGTACCGGGTCGTTCGGGAGTTTTTTATTCGATAATCCGGAATGAAAGATGGTGATGTCGCCCAGGGTCACCATTTTCTACCACTGAATACAGAGCACTCCCCATTGATTTAAATCTCTCGTCTGTGGAATAGGATATTTTCATAAACACCTGCACGGAGGTGATACTCGTTATGGAAAAATCCAAACCGGTTGGGAAATTTGTGTCTTCAAACAGCGATACCGAATACCCAAAGCCGACCGATGACTTTGGTTCATCAGGAGGCATGATCATGAATATCTATTTCAACCTGATCATTCTGGGCGTCATCGGCATTGTGCTGCTGGGATTTGCATCCTTTCAGGTGTTGACACCCATTGTGTCCTTCGCCGTGACGGTGTTCTCTTTTGTCGTTTTTCTTCTGATTACCTTCATCAATGTCAAGGCATGGATCGAGCGGGAACACGATCGGAAGATCACCCGTCTCAAAGAGCAGTATGAAAGAAAAATCTATCGACTAAAGCATGAATACGATACCGCTACCCTCGAAAAGACCATCCGGGACGGCACCAAAACCCTGATTAAAAATGCGGTGGACTATTTCAAGATTGAAAACATTAAAAATGAAATGGAGCCTTCTGCCGCGATTCAGAACCTTCAGCTCGATAAATACGGGCAGATCATCGAGCTGCTGGCCGATTTTTCCGTGATTCTTCCCGATCATGAAGAAAATCGGGAAATCGTGCTTCAGGAGATTAATCATCAGATTGAACTGTATGAGATAGATGAGAAGATGTTTGCGGAATTTTTGAAAATCATAATGGGCAAGTACCTGTTGACGGTGAACAAGAAACTAAGGGAAAAACAACCGGAACCCGTCGAATAGATTGTTAAATTCAATGTCTTCAGCCCGGAATCACCCCGATGCGTTGCGTTATCTCCTTTTCAACCCTATATTGTCCCATGGGTCCTACAGCAAAAGGAGGAAAAACCGATGCCTTCCAATCGTCTCATCAACGAAAAAAGCCCCTATCTACTTCAACACGCCCACAACCCGGTCGATTGGTATCCGTGGTCAGACGTTGCTTTTCGGAGGGCCGCAGAAGCGCACAAGCCGATCTTTCTATCCATCGGGTATGCCACCTGTCACTGGTGCCATGTCATGGAGCGGGAATCCTTTGAAGACGAAGAGGCCGCCGGTTATCTGAACGATACGTTCATCCCCATCAAAGTGGACCGGGAGGAGCGGCCCGATATCGATGCCGTCTATATGGCGGTCTGTCAGATGCTCACCGGCCGGGGCGGCTGGCCGCTGACCATTTTTATGACGCCGGACAAAAAGCCCTTTTTCGCCGGCACCTATTTTCCCAAACAGGCGCGCTTCGGCCAGGGCGGTCTGATCGATATCTGCAAACAGGTGCGGCAACTTTGGAAGGAGGATCGTAAAAAGGTGCTCGATTCCGCCGAAACCATTTCCGGACACCTGAACGGCGCCTTTGCCTTTGCCGGCACTGCGGAAATCGGCGAACCGGCTCTGGATCATGCCTATGAAATGATCACCAAGAGCTATGATCCCCGCTACGGCGGGTTCGATCCTGCCCCGAAATTTCCCACCCCCCACCGGCTTCGGTTTCTGCTCCACCAGTATCACCGTACCGGAAATGAAAAAGCCCTGAATATGGTGCGGCATACCCTGACCGCCATGCGTCACGGCGGAATCTGGGATCATATCGGATTCGGTTTTCACCGCTATTCCACCGATGCCCGCTGGCTGCTGCCGCATTTCGAAAAGATGCTGTATGATCAGGCCCTGCTTGCCACCGCGTATCTCGAGGCATATCAGATCACCGGTGATCCGCTTCTGGGAAAGACCGCTGAGGAGATCTTTACCTATGTGCTGCGGGATATGACTTCGGAAGAAGGCGGCTTTTTCGCGGCGGAAGATGCCGACAGCGAGGGGGAAGAGGGAAAATTCTACGTCTGGACCCGGTCCGAGTTCGAGTCGGTGCTGGGACCGGAAGAGGGTCCTTTCTGGGCCGACATTCTGAATCTGACGCCCGAGGGCAACTTCGCCGACGAGTCCACCGGCAAGAAGACCGGTGTCAATATTCCGCATCTGACCCGTTCATTTCAGGAATGGGCCGAGGATCTCGACCTGGCGTTATCGGAACTGACGGACCGATGGGAAAAGGCCCGTGTGCTTCTTTTCGACCATCGGGAAAAGCGGATTCATCCGCTCAAGGACGACAAGGTCCTCACCGACTGGAACGGTCTTCTGATCGCCGCGCTGGCATTGGGCGCCCGGGTGTTGAAAAAACCGGCTTATGCCGAGGCTGCGCAAAAGGCGGCCCGGTTCATCAAAACCCATCTGGAGGATGAGAACGGCCGGTTGCTCCATCGGTATCGGGAAGGGGAAGCCGGCATCGAGGCCCATGCCGATGACTATGCCTTCATGATCTGGGGGCTGACCGAGCTGTATCGAACCACCTTTGATCCGCAGCATCTGGCCCGGGCGGTGAAACTGCAGGAGCGCATGGTCGCCGATTTCTGGGACCATGAAAACGGCGGTTTCTATCTCACCGCCGAATCGAGCCGGGAATTGCCGGTTCGCCCCAAGGAGCTGTATGACGGTGCGGTGCCCTCCGCCAATTCTGCGGCGCTCTTGAATCTGCTGCGGCTTTCCCGGCTTACCGGAGACACCCGGTGGGAAGAACGGGCCTCGGCCCTCACCCGGGGGTTTTCCGGTTCGGTCACCAAGCATCCCTCGGCCTTTACCCAGTTTCTCATCGGCCTCGATTTCGCCCTGGGGCAGACCCGGGAAGTGGTGCTGGTGGGAGATCCCGATACGGAAGAAAGTCGTCGAATGACCACGGCTCTGGACGAACGGTTTTCACCGCATCAGGTGGTGCTTTTTAAATCGGCCGGTACGGGCGATGCGCTGGCCGAAATCGCCGAATTCACCCGATCCCTGAAACAGGAGGCGGACCAAACCACCGCCTACATCTGCCGGGATTTCGCATGCAGCCGTCCGACCACCGATGTGGATACCCTGGTCGAATTGATCACGGCAAGGGGATGATGCCTCTGTATGGTTCGATTCCGGAGATAACAAACCTCGAAAAGGAGTACGCATCGACATGGAACAGCCCGTTATTACCGCCTTGGATTCCGAGAAACTCAGACGCTATGTTGAAGATCATTCCGAAAAGGATTACCTGCTGGTGGATGTACGGCAGCCGACGGAATACCGAGAGGGCCATATCCCCGGCGCCGTTCTTCTGCCGTTGATGGAATTGGAAACGAAGCTTTTCGACCTGCCCGCCGACCGGGACCTGGTCTTTTATTGCCACATCGGCGGCCGCTCTCTTTCGGCGGCCGACCTGGCCCGGGAGGCGGAGGTGACGGACAAACAGATCTACCACCTGCACGGCGGCATCATGGCCTGGGACGGAAAGACCCTTCCCGACTTTCCCCGGGTTCAGGTGTTCGACAAATCGGCCGTCCATTCCCAACTTCTGATGACCGCCATGGACCTGGAAAAAGGCGCCTACCGTTTTTACCGCCATCTTCTGGATGTGTTTCGGGAGGAATCCTTTTCCGGTACCATCGAGGTGCTCTCCAAGGCGGAAACCGCCCATGCCCGCTCCATCTATCGGTTCTGGAAGCGTTCGGAAACCGATCCGCCTTCTTTCGAAGATCTTTTCGAGGAGTTGAAGGGGGATATTCTGGAAGGCGGAGAAAGCCTCTCGGAGGTGATGGACCGGGTGCGAAAGGCGGGGGACAAGCCCTGTGTGAGTCTATTGGAGACGGCCCTCCACATCGAATATTCGGCCTATGATCTGTACCGGACCATGGCCGAGAGAACCGATGAGGGAGAAGTCAAAGAAGCTTTATTGACCATTTCTCAGGCTGAAAAATCCCACATGCGAAAGCTGGCGGCGGCCATTCCCCAATGTACCGGCATCTGAGAATATCCGGAGTTTTTTAAATCGGGAAGGAACTTGACAACTTCATCCATATCCCGCTAATATGCATATGTTTTTATTCGGGATTCAATAGGACCGCCCAATCACCGGCCGGGGATCGGCTGAATTTACGGGAGAGTTGTCATCGAGAACTCGGTGCTCGTATGCGTTCTGCATCTTGGGAATGAAGTCGATCGTCCTTTCGGCGAACGAGGGTGGTTCACGTCTGTTCGGTGTTGCCTCTAAATTTCGATTTAGGGGCTTTTTTTTGCAACCCCGGGAAACAGAAGACAGGAGGAGGAACCATGGACGAGAGAAGACGGATTCATCCGGGCGTATTCCAGTTAAAGAGGGATTTGGACAAGGGCAAAATCAGCCGGCGGGATTTTCTGCGGTTTTCGGCCCTGCTCGGCATGTCGACGGTGGCGGCAAGCCAGTTGGGCGGTCTGGCCTGGCCGGCCCGGGCGCTTGGTCAGACGATCAAACGCGGCGGTAAGATCCGGGTGTCCGGACCG
This sequence comes from Desulfobacteraceae bacterium, assembly GCA_041642315.1. Taxonomy (GTDB): domain Bacteria; phylum Desulfobacterota; class Desulfobacteria; order Desulfobacterales; family Desulfococcaceae; genus JAABSQ01. The sequence goes on from JBEPWQ010000112.1 coordinate 7,457, forward strand.
GTCCACAAGGTGACCCATCCGGCCCAGTTTTCCTGGATCACCCCCACCAATCAGCTGCGCCAGGTGGCGGAATACCTCACCTTCACCGATGCCGAAAACATCACCCATCCGTACCTGCTGGAAAAATGGGAGGCCAGTGACGATCTCAAAACCTGGGATCTCTACCTGCGCAAAGGGATCAAATTCAACAACGGCGACGTCTTCAACGCCGACGACGTGATCTTCACCTTCAACCAGTGGCTGGACAAGGATGTCGGCTCTTCCATGCTCGGGATGATCGGCACCTATCTGGACGCCACCGGCATCGAAAAGGTCTCCGACAACCAGGTGAAGCTCCACCTGAAGAAATCCGAGATTGCGGTGCCGGAACATCTTTTCCATTATCCGGCCATGGTCCTGAACAGCCGAACCTTCGAAGGCGATTTTATCAAACGGCCCCACGGCACCGGACCCTTCGTTCTCGAATCCTACCGGGAAGGGGAGCGGTGCGTGGTCAAACGGCGGGAAGGGTACTGGAAGCAAGGGGCCGACGGAAAAGCCCTGCCGTATCTGGATACGGTGGAATACATCGACATGGGCACCGAAATGCCGCCCCAGATTTCGGCGCTTCAGGCCGGAGAGATCGATATGATCGACTTTTCCGACATCGGCGGCACCGAAGCCTACCAGGCCCTCAAGGATGACGACCGGGTCGATGTCAAGCCCATCACCACCAACCAGACCCGGGTGCTCCGGATGCGTGCCGACTTGAAGCCCTGGAGCGACAACCGGGTGCGGAAAGCCTTGAAGCTCTGCCAGCATCGGGAAAAGATACTGGCCCTGGCCTATTTCGGGCAGGGGGTTCAGGGGCAGGATTTTCACGTCAGCCCCAAGCACCCTGAATATTGTGAAAAACCGATCCCGGAATACAATCCGGAACAGGCCAAGGCGCTGCTGAAGGAGGCCGGTTACGCCGACGGGCTGGACGTCAATCTGGCGGTGGGCAGCGGCTGGAAGGAGATCGTCCGCTACGCCGAGATCCTCAAGCAGGATGCGGCCCCGGCCGGCTTCCGAATCAATATCCAGACCATGCCCAACAGCCAGTACTGGGAAAAATGGACGGAGGTGGACCTGGGCATCACCACCTGGGCCCACCGGCCCATCGGCACCATGGTGCTCAATCTGGCGTATGTGGGCAATGAACAGGGCGAGCCGGTCCCCTGGAATGAAACCCGTTGGGTGGATGAAGAATTCTCCAAGCTCCTTACCGAAGCCAACGGCACCATCGATCTGGAAAAACGGCGCAAGATCTTCTGCAAACTGGAGGAGATTCAGCAGGACCGCGGTTCCATCGGCAACGCCTTCTGGATCAATGTCTGGAACATGAGCCGGAAACGGGTCCAGGATATCGAACCCCATCCGAGTCTTTATCTGATGTTCGGAGATGTGTGGGTGAGTTCCTAATCCGCTTGTCCGGAATGCCCGCACCGGAAAGTGCGGGTTTGAAATTGAATCCTCACGGGCGCACCTCGGTGCGCCCTTTCTGGTTATGGGATTGATGACACGGGATATTCAACAATGTTGCCGGGCTTTCGGGGTGCCCGACTTTCTGGAAGAATGGACCGACCGTTTTTTCGAATCGGTGGAGATGGATTTGCTGCTTTTGCTGGCGGAAGGACCCCTGGATGCGGAAACCCTGGGAAGTGGTTTGAAGGAGACGGTCGACCGGGATGTACAGGGTTATCTGAATCGGGCGGTTCGACGGGGAATTTTGAACCGCCTGCCGGACGGCCGGTACGGGCTTGCCGATTTTCATGCCCGATTTGAAGTCTGGGTTCTGTTGGAAGGGTGGAAGGATATTCCCCCAAACCTGCGGGCGCGCCTGAATGCGTGGGAGTTGGAACACTATGAGGCGTCCCACCGGAAAGAGATTCGGGCGCTTCAGGCCGGCGAACCGATTCGGCCGGAGCGGATCTGGCCCCGGTATCTCCTGCTGGAGGAGGCGATGGATCTGATGGACCGGGTGAAGCGGATTTATCTCTGGCCCTGCAACTGCCGGGCCATGATGGGCCGATGCGACAAGCCTGCGGTGACCTGTCTGCGGTTTTCCAATGAGCGGGGGATCGGGTGGGAAATTTCCGCCGAGCGGGCCAAGGCGATCATCCGGGAGGCCAATCAAAAGGGGCTGATGCAGAGTGGTGAAACCGGACTCGATGCGGAAGGGAATATCAGCGGTGCGCTCTGCAACTGCTGCGCAGACTGCTGCTATCCCCATCTTCTGGCCGACCGGCTGGATGCGGCCGGGTATTTCCCCTTGAGCCGCTACGTGGCCCGACACCTGACGGAAGCGTGCACCGGATGCGGGCGGTGTTTCAAACGGTGCCCTTTCAATGCCTTTCGGGTCGTCCGGCCGAATCCGGGGGAGCGAGGTTTCAAGAAACCGCGGGTGGAGCTGGATGTGGATCGCTGCCGGGGCTGCGGGCTGTGCGCCAGCGGGTGCCCGGAGGAGGCGATCGAAATGGTGGCGATTGAAAAGGAGCCGGAAGAATCGGCTGATGAAAAATAGAGAGGAATGGGAAAATTTATCTTTCATGATTTCTGACGCCTCCCTTTCGGCCCTACCGCCGGCGGTCGATCCATTCTTGTTCCTGCCAAGAACAGGATGCCTCAGGTGCAAAACGGGTGCTCAAGGAAGAGATGCGGGAAACCCGCCGCGCAGTTCTGAAACGGGTGATGGCGGAGGAGGCGAGGGATTGGGAGGTGGGAGGAGATTGATCGTTTCTAAATGATGAAAACCGGAAATCACGGTTTTGCTGGTAATATGTACTCTAAAATACAGATTTTACTGTATTGAAAAAACAGGAAATAGCCATATTACAATTAGGATAACTCTTTCTTTAACAGAAAGGATAAGAAAAAAATCACCCGCCGAATTGACGGGGCATAAGGGGGTGAAAAATGAAAAAAGCAAAAACGATCCTTACAGAACTGCTTTCAAAAGCGGAAATCACCGTAAACGGAAATCGCCCGTGGGACATTCAGGTATATGATGATCGCTTTTACCCACGGGTTTTACGGGATAAAAATCTCGGCCTCGGTGAATCCTATATGGAGGGCTGGTGGGACTGCGAACAGATGGATGAAATGATTCGCCGGCTTTTGTGCGGCGGGATCGAAGAAAAAGTCCGGAGCGATTATCGATACTTGATTCGGCTCTTACCCGGCCTCCTGTTCAACCTCCAATCCCGGGCACGGGCCCGTATGATTGCGGATCGACACTATGATATCGGCAATGATGTCTTTTTCTCTTTTCTGGATCCATACCAACAATACTCCTGCGGATACTTTGAAGGCACGGACGATCTCGACCAGGCACAGGAGAATAAGCTTGCGATGATCTGCCGGAAGCTGAACCTTTCTCCCGAAGATCATCTGCTCGATATCGGGTGCGGATGGGGCGGGCTCGCCCGATACGCCGCCGAAAAGATCGGCTGCAGGGTAACCGCGGTGAATATTTCAAAGGAA
>JBEPWQ010000113.1:0-10821 GCA_041642315.1 Desulfobacteraceae bacterium
GGCGCCATTTTTCTGGTGGTGGTGAGCGCGGCTCTGGCCGCTACCGGGTACGGCATTCTGCTGGGCGCCTTCGCCGGAACCTATGAGCAGGCTTCCATGTTCGGTTCGGTGTCGGTGGTGATCGCGGCCGCCGTCGGCGGCATTATGGTGCCGGTCTATGCCATGCCCGAGATGATGCGGGAGATCAGCCGGTTTTCCCCCCTGTCCTGGGGATTGAACGGGCTGACCGACCTGTTTGTTCGGGAAGGGGATTTTTGGAGCGTATGGCCGGAGGTCAGCCTGCTTCTGGCGTTTGCAGCCCTCACCATGGTCATCGGCTGGTGGCGTTTTATCTACCGGGAAAGAATCGACCTGTGAGCATTCGCAATCTCGGCGACCATTCACCGGAGACCCGCGGCCGGGGCCGATTTGCGGTGGTGATTCCGGTTTACAACCATGAGCAGCGGATCGGCGGGGTGGCGGCCGAAGCCGTGAAACTGGGGTACCCGGTCTGGGTGGTGGATGACGGGTCCACCGATGCCTCCTACTTCCGGGTCCGGGATCTTCCGGGGGTACGGGTGTTGCGCCATCACTGTAACAGGGGCAAGGGCGCGGCGCTGTGGACCGGTTTTCAAGCGGCGGCTGAAATCGCCGACTGGGCGGTGACCCTGGATGCCGATGGTCAGCATGATCCGGCGGACGCAAGGGATATGATCCGGTCCGTTCCGCATGGGCAGCGGCCGATTGTGATCGGGGCCCGGAAAGGAATGCTGAGGAGGGATGTCCCCTGGACCAGCCGATTCGGTCGGGGCTTTTCCAATTTCTGGGTCCGGATTTCGGGCGGTCCGCGACTCACCGATTCTCAGAGCGGGTTCAGAATGTATCCGCTTCCCGAAACCTTGGCCTTGAAGGTGGGGGCCCGTCGGTTCCAGTTCGAGGTGGAGGTGCTGGTCAAAGCCCGCTGGAAGGGGTTTCCGGTGCTGGAGACCCCGGTGAGTGTGAACTACCGGCCCGGAGCACCGCGAATCTCCCATTTCAGGCCGTTTATCGATTTCATTCGAAATTCCAATACCTTCACCCGCCTTATCATTCAGCGGATTTTTCTGCCGGCCCGGGTTCGGCGGTGGTGGTGACGGTCGGACATTCATGCCATGAGCGAGCTTTTCTATCGATTCAGCACTTCGGTGTCCCGGCGGGTAGGGGTCTGGTTCTTCCGTTTTTCCGCCTGGTTTGTGGCTGCCGGCTATTTTCTTTTTTTTCCCTATCGGGTCGCGGAGAGTGTACGATTTTACCGGGCCCTGTATCCGGAAAATTCCACGCGGTTTGCCCTGGGGTGTACCTGGCGGCAGTACCACAACTTCACCGGGGTCTTCCTGGACCGGTTCCTGTTTCAGGATTCCGGCGGTTTCACTTACAGCTCCTACGGATGGAGGCATCTGGAGGAGGCCATCGACCGGAAAACCGGCGGCGTCGTTTTGATGTCCCACGTCGGCAACTGGGAGGTGGCCGCCCACATGCTCAAAAAAAAGCGATCGGACATGCCGCTGCTCCTTTACATGGGAGTCAAGCATAAAGAGCGTATCGAGCGGATGCAGAAAGAGAGCCTGGCCCAAAGCGGGATTCGAATCATCGCGGTGGGCGAACAAGCCTCTCCCTTTGATATCATCGAAGGGATTCAATGGCTGAAATTAGGGGGCCTGGTGTCGATCACCGGTGACGTGGTCTGGCACGAAGACCAGCGGACCGTTCCGGCGGAGTTTCTGGGCCATGAAATCCGCCTTCCGGAAACCCCGCACATGCTGGCCCTGATGTCGGGGGCGCCGATGTTTTTTCTGTTCACCTTTCGCAACCATGAGGGGCAATATGCCTGCTCCATTTCCGATCCCATTCAGGTCCGAGCCGAAAACCGGTCCGAGCGGGCTGCCGCGATTCAAAAATCGGTCCGGAAATACGCTTCGGTCCTGGAAAAAACCGTACGGGAACATCCGCTGGAGTGGTATCATTTCCGGCGGTTTTTGGGGGAAAAGGATTCACCTTGACTTTTCGGCCCACTTCCATTTTAATTTCAAATTTTCACCGCCCGGACCGGGCGTATTCCACACCTTGAAATGGAACCTCAGCCGAGTGGATGCACCCAGAGAGTGATCGTGCTTGACACAAAGAAAGACACCGACCGAATGGATTTGACCAGGGAACAACTGAAGGCCGAGTTGATCCGGGTGTTCGAGGAGAATTTCGAGATCGAAAACCCCGGCTTGGACGATGACCTTCGCGAAGAGTACGAATTCGACAGCATCGACGCCATCGAACTGCTGGTGGAGATCGAGCAGATCCTGGGGGTGGCCCTGAGCCAGGAGGAAAAAAAGGCGGCGATGCATGTCCGGACCATCCACCAGATCTGCGATTACGTCGAATCGCTGGCGCGAAGCGCGGGCATAGGATCGGCGGGCCGCAGCCCCGATTTTCCGCCCCCAGACCGAGGATTCTGAAACTGCAATGGAAAGAAGAGTCGTCATTACCGCCGGTTCGGCGATCACCCCGATCGGTCATGCCAAACCGGACATTATCCACAGCCTGATCCAGGGCGTTTCCGGTGTCAAACCCCTTCGCCGGGATGAACTTCTGGCCGAATTCATCCATTCCGGGGTTTTCGGCACGGTCGATTACACGGTCGAATATGACTTCAAGCGCAGCTTCCGAAAAACCATGGGGCCGGTGGCCTATTATGCCTGTCAGGTCGTCAAGGAGGTCCTGGAATCTTCGGGGCTGGACCTCGAATTCATTACCTCGGGCCGCCTGGGGGTCGCCTTCGGGTCCACCCATGGAAGCCCCACGGTGCAGCGGGGAATCTATAAAAATTTTTTCGGCGGCTCCCGGTCCGAATTTTCTTCCATCGGCGCGGTGGACTATCTCAAATCGATGGTTCATACCACGGCGGTCAACATCACCAAAATGTTCGGAATCACCGGCCGGGTGATCTCTTCTTCCACCGCCTGCACCACCAGCAGCCAGTCCATCGGCTTCGGCTATGAAATGGTCAAATACGGGATGCAGGACGCGATGGTCTGCGGCGGCGCCGACGAATACGATACCACCACCGTGGCGGTTTTCGACAACCTCCTGGCCTGTTCCACCGCCTTCAACGACACCCCGCACCTGACCCCCCGGCCCTTCGACGCTCACAGGGACGGCCTGGTAGTGGGAGAAGGGGGCGGCGCGCTGCTCCTCGAGGAATACGAGTTCGCCAAAAAGCGGGGTGCGGATATTCTGGCCGAGATCATCGGCTTTTCCAACACCAACAATGGCGGGGACCTGATTCTTCCCAATGTGGACGGCATTCGGGCCACCATTCGGCTGGGCCTGGAGAGCGCCGGACTGGCGCCGGAGGATGTGGATTTCATCAGCGCCCACGCCACCGGCACCAAAATGGGGGATGTCATCGAGGCCATGGCCATCGGCGGCATCTACGGCGATGGGCCTTTTGTGACCGGACTCAAGAGCTACATGGGCCACACCATGGCCACCTGCGGGGTGATCGAAGTGCTGCTGACAATTTACATGATGGAAAACGGGTTTATCGCCCCGACCCTCCACCTGGACCAGGTGGACGACCGGTGCGCCATGGTCCGGCACGTCACCGAACTGGTGGAATCCCCGATCCGAATCGCCGCCGTTCAGAACTTCGCTTTCGGCGGGGTCAATACCTGCCTCCTGATCAAGCGGTTCGATGGCTGACCGCACCTCCGACCGGTTTCCCGGATTTTTCAGGATTCTCAAACCGCTTGCCGATATCCTCATTCCTCTGGTGGCATGGATCTATTTCACGCTCGGCTTTGTCATCTTTTTTGCGCCCCTTTACGTGACGGCCGCCCGCTTTTCCCGGGACCGGGAAGGCGGCTTTCAGCGGTTGAACCACCATTTTTACAGATGGTTTTTCCGGCTCATGGGCGCCATCACCCCCGGGCTCTCGTATCGAATACCCGAGGCGGTTCGGGCCGTTCGCGGGTCGGTGATCGTGAGCAACCACATCTCCTATCTCGATCCCATTCTGCTGATCTCCCTGTATCCCCGGCAAAAAACGATCGTGAAGCGGACCTTCTTTCGGGTTCCCGTCTTCGGCCGGGTGATTCGACGGTCGGGGTATCTGCCCTCGGCGACCGACGGGGATCTGGATCTGCTGATGATTGAACAGATGGAAAAGATGCCGGATTTTCTGGCCGGCGGCGGAAACCTCTTCATATTTCCCGAGGGGACCCGCAGCCGGAACGGCCGGATCGGCCGGCTCAACCCGGGGGCCTTTAAAATCGCCCGGCGGTGCAACGCCCCGATTCAGGTGCTCCGGATTCGAAATACCGACCGGCTCTTCCCTCCCGGCGGTTTTCGGTTCAACACCTGTGTGGCGAACACGATTACAGTGGGGCGGGTGGGGATTATCGATTCCGGTAGAAAAGATGTCTCGATATCCGCGCTTATGGATCGGGTCAGAGGCATGTTGGAAGCCTGATTACCAAATGTAACGGCAAATTCTAAAAGAGGTTGTATGAAAGTCGTACTGATGTCCATGCCCGACGTGGCGCCCCTGATCCTTCATGAAGCGGCCATCCACATGCCCAACCTGGGGATCGCCAGCGTGGGCGGGAATATCGATGCGGACCACGAGGTCTATACCATCGACCTGATCCGGAAGCGGCGGTCGGTTCGAAAATATCTGACCCGGACGTTACCCGAATTGAAGCCGGATATCGTCGGCCTGTCGGCCATGGCCTGGCAATATGATACCTGCATTCGCCTCATTCGACTGGTGAAGCGGCTTTTGCCCGAGGCGCGCATCCTGATCGGCGGGTATCATGCCACCCTGATGTACGAGGAGATCGCCGCATCCCCCGAGGCCGGGCTGATCGATTTCATGATTCGGGGTGAGGGAGAGGAGGCCTGCCGTCGACTGATCAATGCACTGGAGGGGCGGGACCGAGTGGAGGAGATTCGGTCTCTTTCCTATAAGCAGAACGAGGCATTCGTCCACAACCAGCGGGCGGACCTGACCGACCTCTCCCGATTGAAGCTGCCCATTCGGGATAAACGGCGCCTGACCCGGGGGTACCACCTGCTCAACAGCAAGGTCGAGGTGATGGAAACCTCCCGGGGGTGCAACCGATCCTGCAATTTCTGCAGCATTCGCCACATGTACGGCCGAAGCTTCCGGACCTTCCCGATCGAGCGGGTGCTGGCAGACCTGAATGATATCTACTATCAACGAAAAGCACGATGGGTCTTCATCTCCGACGACAACCTGGTGCTCGATCCGGATCGGGTGATCACCCTGTGCGACGCCATTATCGCGCGGGGCTACAAAGGCCTCAACCTGGTGGTCCAGGCCGACTGCATATCCATGTCCCGAAACGAGGAGATGGTCCGGAAGATGGCCCGGGCAGGCATGCGGTCGATATTTTTGGGCATCGAGAATGTCACCAAGGCGAATCTGGCCGCGGCCAACAAAGGCGATATTGTCGAGGCATCCCGCCGGGCGGTGGAACTGTGCCACAAGTACGGGTGCATGGTGGTGGGGGGGCTGGTGCTCGGATTTCCGGGAGATGATGAGCAGGCCCTGATTGAAAATCTCGAATTTCTCAAGAATTTACACGTCGATGCGGTCTACTGCCAGATTCTGACGCCCTATCCCCGCACCGGGATTCGCAAAAACCTGCTGGAAGCGGGGCTGGTCACCAACCCCAAAGACTACAAATGGTACAACGGCATGTGGGCCAATGTCAGAACCCGCTATCTGGACCAGGAACAGCTTCAATATCTGGTCTGGTACCACAAGCAGGCGGTCCTCGGCTGGTGGAACCCCTCGGAACGGGTCCAGCGCGGCGGAAAACTCTGGACCGGCATCTGGCGCTTCGCCTTCAAACCGGTGGCCCGGTATTTCCACGACCGAAAGCTGAGAAAGATCGGATGGGACGGGTGGTACAGGGAGGATATTCAATACCTTCGTGGGATTAATCTGTTCAAGGATTTAGAAGATTTGCGGTAGAAATTACTGCCGAACCGCCCGACCGAATGCCTGGGTCGCCATCTGGCGCCGGCGCGGGCGAAAGGTGCCGTCCTCCTTTTCTCTTTGAATGACTTTCTGATACAGTTTGTACATTCGAATCGTCTGGGACTCTTCCTGGTAAAAAGTGTCCCAGGCATACCGGAAAAGTTCCTGGAGCTTTTCCGGGGACATGTGCCTGGGCTGATAGACCACCTTGTCGGCGGTGTAGTCGTTCCAGTCGTAGGATAGAATTCGGCCCTGGCTGTGAAGGTCGTCGTAGGCTTGGGTATGGGGGAAGGGTGCCAGCACGGTGAATTCGGCCAGATCCAGTTGGATATCGAGGAGGAAATCGATCAATCGTTTGATATATTCCTCGGTGTGGTGATCGAGCCCCAGAAGAATGGTCCCTTCCACCGCGATGCCGTGGTCGTGGTAGCGTTTGATCCGGTCCCGAATGTAGTCGGAGGTATCGAACACCGCCTGGTAGACATACCAGGCCCCGGCCTGCGCCGCCAGGTCCAGCACCTCGGGATCATCCTCGATGGGGTGGCTGCACCATTTCTTTTTCAGCGGGATCATTTCCCGAAAGAGATCTTTTTCCCACTGGGTGTCCTGGGCCAGGGAATTGTCCACGATGAAGAGCCGGTTGTTGTCGATGGCGGCCATCTCTTCGACGGCCTTGTCGATGGGCCGGGGCCGGAACCGCCGTCCTCCCAGATAGGCCACAGCGCAGGGATAGCAGTGAAAGCGGCATCCCCGGGAGGCGTGGACCAGATCGAACATCTGGACGCCTTTGTAATTGTAGTATTCCCGGTTGAGAATATCCCGCCGAGCCATGCCCACGCTTTCGATGGGCGGCAAATCCTGAAGGTAGTCGTAGACCGGCTTCAGCTCTCCCTTTCTGAAATCGGCGATCACCTGCGCCATTCGGCCTTCGGCTTCTCCCAGGAACACCGCATCCGCGTGGGCCCGTGTCTCGTCGGCATGGAGCATGGCGGCGATGCCCCCGAAGATCACGGGAATTCCTTTTTCCCGAAAACGGTCGGCGATGGCCCACCCCCGTTTGACCTGAGAGGTGAGCATCATGGAAATGCCCACCAGATCCGGTGTATCGTCGAAATCGATCGGCTCCAGATTTTCATCGATGAATTCCACTTCCACATCCTCAGGAAGGGTGGCGGCAAAGACCACCGGCCCATGGGGGGGCAGGTGGAATTCGGTCTGGCCGGTGAGTTTGGGCCATTTGGGGTAGATCAGCTTGAATTTCATTGCGATATTATGTCCTGCTCAAGAGAATTCGCCAGAGGCTTGGCCTCAAGGAGTTTCAGATGGAGGGTGTATTCAGGGGACCCGTGGCCGGTCAGGGTCATGCGCCGGGGGATCACCTTCCCGGCCGGGGAGACCACGGCCTGCTTGACATCGGCATGAACGGTCCGGACCAGTTTTCCCGCCCGGTACAGTTGATATACCCAGCCCGATTCGGGATCAAAACGGATGTCCAGTATCCGGTTCGGGCCGGTTTCAAAACGGCAGATCGGTCGACCCGCTTCCGTATTCCCGACAGTCACCGGTCCCTGAGGCGGAAAGAACATCAGCCGAATGTCCTCCATCACCCCCCGGGCGAATTCGTTGGAATCAAAAGGCGGCACCGCCCGTTCGATCGATAATTGATCCGGTGTGGATTCCGCATTGAACACCACCAGCCCTTCGATGGTCATCATGGCGCTTTGAAGAATTCGGCTCTCCGGGTCGATCACGGTGACCCCCAGCATCATGCCGCCGTATCCGCCGCCGAAATCGGTTTCAATGGAGTGGACCAGCTGCCATCGATTTCGGGGAAAAGGGGCGGCGCAGACGCTTCGAATTTCGGATTCGGCATTGGGCGCCACCGGCGAAAGGACCTGCGGCCCTGTGCAGGCGGTCAGAAGAAGAATCAGGAATGCAGCCGGAAACCGTCGCTTCATTTCACCGTTTGAAAGACCGCATCCTCGATGGGGGAATTGAGCCGGACGTTCTGAAAGATCAAACGGGTGAAGGAATCCGCCCCTTCATGAATGGTTACCGCCTCCAGAAGACCCGGGGTTTTGGACAGGTGAAGGGTGATTCGGCTGATGAAGGCTGCCATAGACGGGGCTTTGGGGGTGAGCACGATCCTTCGGTCCGGTTCCAGAGCGGCGGCAAAGTCTGGGTTTTCGTCGAACCGGCCGTTGAGCCAGTTCGTAATCTCCCCGAGCACCACCTGCATGGCCTGAAGCCGCGCGGTTTCATCCACGATCCATCCGTCTTTTCCTTGAATGTAGCGGCGGGTGTCGCCGTTGTACATCAGCAGGACGCTTTGGATGGGGGCGGTGTATTCCCACCGGAGGTCGTCGTCCATTCGAAAATAGAAAATCCCTTCGGAGATCAGCGGTTCAGCCAGGATCTTCATGTGTTTTTCCTGAATGAAGTCGGCCCGGATCGATTGAATCCGGCCTGCGCCTTCCCGAATCTCTTCCCAGGTGTCGCCCCAGCCGAGACTCAAGAGGGCCGCCAGAACGACGACCAAACTCATTCTTTTCCGGCAGCGCATCCCCATCAGACCATGCCGCCGTTGACCGATATCACCTGCCCGGTGATATAGGAGGCATCCTCCGAACAGAGAAATCGAACCACTTTCGCCACCTCTTCCGGCTTTCCGATGCGGGCCATGGGGATCATCGCCTTGATCTCCCTGAGCGGCGCCTTTTCGATCATTTCGGTGTCGATCAGCCCGGGGGCCACCACATTGACCCGAATCCCGAGCCGGGCGACCTCCGAGGCCACGGCCCGGCTGGTGCCGATCAGACCGGCTTTGGCCGCCGCGTAGTTGGCCTGGCCCCGGTTTCCCATCAGACCGGAGACCGAGGCGATGGAGACCACCGACCCGCGTTTGCGGGGGATCATCTGCTTGAGGACCGGTTTGGTCATGTTGAAAAAACCCTTCAGGGTGGTGTCGATCACCTTATGCCAGTCTGCTTCCGGCATCATTACAAATAGCTGGTCGGCCACGATCCCGGCGTTGTTGACCAGAATCTCCACCGGTTCGAAGCGGTCAAAAATGATTTCCAGGGCGTTTTCGCTGGATTCGGCATCGGAGACATCGAAGGGGAGTGCCTCGCCCTCGCCGCCGGCATTCCGAATCAGACGAAGGGTTTCCTCTGCGGCTTCGGCATTGGATTTGTAATTGACGATGATAAAATAACCGCTTTTCGCCAGTTCGACGGAGATGGCCCGTCCGATTCCCCGGCTGCCGCCGGTGACCACGGCCGCCTTGCCGCCGGTTTGATCATTCACCCGCATCCTCCTTTTCAGCCCGCATCACCTGCAGGGTCGCCTCGCCGATCCGATCCGATCCGATGGTTGATATTCCTTTTATTTCCGTGTAATTGTCCATGGAAAAATAGATTTCCGACCGGGTCCGAATACGTGCATTCACGGGAATCTTTACATCCGGAAAATCCGCGGCTTTGATCCCCACCAGCCATCCCTTTCCGCTGTCGGCATCACCGCCTTCCTGCAGCTTTTTCCACCCGATGGTGACCGCCGAAGTCTGGGCGATCAGTTCGATGAGCACCAGCGGATTGACCGTATTTCCCTCCTGAAGGGGCCATTCACGGGTGACCCTCGATTCGGTAACGGCCGCGCGGTCATCCACTTCCACAATCGTATCGATCAACTTCATGCGGTCGCGGTGGGGAATCAGTCGCTCTATCTCGATGCCGATCATCCTCGGTCTCTCCCTTGCTTTGGGAATAAAAAAATATTGAAAACCGATTCGAAAAACTATACTATTCAACGCTTGTTTGTACAGCAATTCAGTGGGGCTGTAAAGCCGCAACTCGCCGAAGGCGGGAAGACCCCGTCATCCGGCCGATACCCGAACCTTAGACCTGTGGGATGATTGATGCAAGAAGCGCTGCTCAGTGAATTGAAAGTCAAGATCATCGATACCTTGAACCTGATCGATGTGGCCCCGGAAGACATCGAAGCGGATGAACAGCTGGTGGACGGAAAACTGGGAATCGATTCCATCGATGTGCTGGAGCTGGTCATGATGATCGAAAAGGATTATGCCGTTAAAATCGACAACAAAGAACTGGGGGCCCAGGTATTTGCCAGTTTGAGAGCCATGGCCCGATTTATCGGGGATCACGCGCCGGCATATCGCAATTGACCGCATCCTTGCCGCCGGAGGAAGGCTGTCCCCGTGAAAGCCGAACCATTCACCCGCACCCCGTTTTTCCCCGATTCTCGAGATCTGTGAATCCATGCCCTGAAATCAGCACTGGTGCATCCAATCTCGATGTCCATCGGAAAACGGGTGCGAATCGAAGCCGGAATTCTTCGATTTCAAATATTGACAAACCGAATGAAGGCGTTCTATTTTTTTCATCCGGCATGGGGATCCATACGAACGACACACCGTTCGGAAAAACCCAGGCGGGTTTGTTGGCTTTGATCATCGTTTCGGCCAGCTTACATAATAGAGAGGCCGCCCCAGGATATTTTCCCGGGCCGGGAAGCTGTTTGAGCGACAGCGAGTTCTTGCCGGGCCGGGAAAATATCCTGGGGTGGCCGAAACGGTAATCATGGCCGGTTTGTTCGGCATGAAGTGTACGATCGTGGACCGCCTCGGGATGGCTTGACCGGATGGATCGAACAGGTGTACGCCGCTGGTATGTTCTCAATTGGCTGAATCAATCCGAATCCGAGGGACTGACCGCTGAGATATCCACGGCTCCCGATTCGCCCTGGTTTTCAGGCCATTTTCCCGGCGAACCGATCCTTCC
>JBEPWQ010000114.1:0-10815 GCA_041642315.1 Desulfobacteraceae bacterium
AGCCTATACCTTCCCAGCCGCTCGGCCTTTGTTATGGAACGGGTGACCGGTCGGTAATCCAGGCAGGATCGCCGAATGTAAGCTGTATATTTTTATTGCAATTGTTTACCCGAGCCATTATATTAAAGCTATCTTTTTAGCAGTTAAAGCGTGTCCCGTACCTTATTTTCTTCTCAATGTTCACCTGTATACACTTATAAAAATTCCCTTTGGATGGGACTATCATCTGTATCTGATGTAACTCCCTTAAGGCACCGGAAACCGGACGGGAATCACTCTTCTTTGCGCGAAACCAACTTCAGGAGGTAAAATGGCAAATATCGGAATCGGCACCCTCCATGATCATTTAAACGCAATCCAATCTGGCGACCGCACCTTTGAAAATGCCTTTCAGGGCGTAGCCAGAATGATCTTGGGAAGTGAAATCGATAAAGTCGTGGTAAACGGCAAAACTACATATGATTTCAGCATCTTTCGTACCGGTAAAAAGCATGTCATCGGCATGTATGATGAAATCAACAGCTTCGTTTCCTATGTAAAAGATGCCGCCGAGGGCGGGTCTTCCCAGGAAATGGCCTATATATTGGTCGGGGAACCGGGTAACGGGAAAACATTTTTTGTAGAATTTCTCTGCAGCCGCTACCGCGAATTTCTCTCCCTGCCCAAAAACCGAAAATACACCTTTCGGTTCAAAAATATGGATCAGTTGGGAAGCTATGGACGAATTCAAACCATTGAGTCCCAGACCTATGAAGACCCGATGCTACTGGCGATGAACCTGTTCGATGACCCGAACGAAAGCCGGGAATACCTGGCGAGTCAAATCGGATTTTCCGATAAAGAAATCGAAACATTTTACGAAAATTACCGACCCCTGGGAGCATGCAGCGGATACATCTGGAACGATATCCGCAACCACTGCGATGGAAATATGGAAGAGATGCTTCGGATGGTCGACATTATCCCGGTACCCCTGGTGGAGAGTCTGGGCACCATCACCGGCAAATATCCGGCCAAAGACAAAATCACCTCATCGGCCGTCGATCTTCTGGGAGAAGAATCGATTCAGCGTCTGCTCCATATCACCGACACCAACAACCCCTACCGGTTCGATCTGAGACGAGGCGCACTGGCCCGGGTTGCGGGCGGCGGGATCCATTTCAGCGATGAAATCTATAAAAACAAGAAGGACCTGGTTCAGGTGTATCTCGGGGTGATTCAGAACCGGACTATCGAGATCGACGGATTCAAATGGCCCATCGATACGCTGATCATCGCCACCAGCAACAACTCAGAATTCAACCGATTCCTGGCTGAAAAAGAGGAAGCACCCATCGTGGACCGATGCCGAATCTGTTATGTCTCTCACAACACCAACTATAAACTCCAATGGGAGCTTACCGGATACGCCATCGGCAATGAAGCCAGAACCACATTGAACGGACAGAATCTGCACCAGGACCCCAACCTCAATCACGCCACATCGGTGGCGGTTGTCCTCTCCCGATTGGCCAGATCCGAAAAACTGACGCCGATTGAGATGATGAAACTTTCGGCCGGAGAGGTTGCTGGCGAAAAGAGCATCAAGTCCCTGGCGGAGGTGATCGATACCCTGAATCAACAGACCGATATCGTCAAACGTTTCGGCCAGAAAGGGCTTGGCCAGCGGAACCTGGGTCGAGCCATTCAGCTCTTGATCGAAAGCTCCGAAACCAATGAGGGAGAGTGCATGTTCGCCTATGACATTTTTCGGGCACTGGAGCGGATCATCCTCGACTACGTTTCCGACGGCAATGACCGGGCCAAATACCTGGCGGATCTCAAAATCGCCAAGGGGCTGTACCGAGAAAGGGTAATGACCGAAATGTTCAACGCCTATATGGACGAACCGCTCGCCATTCGCAAAGACGTGATGAACTATGTCAATATGATTATCGGGATCGATGCGGAAAACCTGGGCCCGGACCGGATGTGGAAATACAAAGACCCGCAGACCGGAGAGCTCAAGGCGTTGAAGGTGGATGAACGCTATATTCGAAGCGTGGAAGAGCGGCTGGGGCTGAAGACCGAGGAGCAACGGGAAAGCTTTCGAACCTCCATTCGAAAGATTTACGGCCAGAAGATCTCAGTGGATCCCAATTATGACTTCATGGACAACCTGGAACTGGTCAAGGCGGTCACCGATGTTCGGCTCAAATCCGACATCGCAGGGGCGGGAAGCCTCATCGGAGCCCTGGCCAACCGCACCAATGAGGAAAACCAGAAGCTCTATGACCGCATGGTCGATACGATGCTCAACAAGCTGGGCTACTGCAAAACCTGCGCCCAGAAAACAATCGAGTACTTCTGTACTCAGGAGGATGAGCGGTAGATCCGCAAATCTTCCTAAAAATAGAACGGGGGACAAAATATGGACCCGAAACGAAAAAAGTATTTTGAACAAATCAGAGCCGGAGGCCTCTCCCGGGAACGGGAAGAGCGCTTGCGAGAAGAATTGGTCGATACCCGCACTCATGAACCGGAGCCGCTTCAGCCGAAAACCGAATCGGAATTTCACCCGGGACCAAAGAGCTTTTACGAGTACGCCGATCTGCTTTTTCTCCAGGCGATGGGATACCCCACCGTAAGTCCGACGGTATGCCTCGGCTCCCTGGATGAACTTTTAGAAAGGGACAAGTTGAGGGAAAAGGACGGCTTGCCGCGCAAAATCCGCGTGGGACGGCTGATCAAGCCGGGGCAGGGCGGAAAAGACAAGATCGTGGTGGTGCCCACCACCGTAGAGGAAAAATTCATCCATGATGCGGTTCGGCCCAATGAAGAAGATGAAAGCGCCGGCGGGTCGGGCGACGGCGAAGAAGGCGAAGTCATCGGTGAGCAGCCGGTCCGGCAGCCCGGGGGTGCCGGGGCCGGCCCGGGAGAGGGCGAAGGCGGCCAGCATGAAATGGAATCGAGCGCCTATGATCTTGGTAAAATTCTCACGGAAAAATTTGAACTGCCCAACCTTCAGGACAAAGGGAAAAAACGGTCCCTGACCCGGTATACCTACGACATGACCGATCGAAACCAGGGATTCGGGCAATTTCTGGATAAAAAGGCCACCCTTCGGAAGATCGTGGATACCAATATCCACCTAGGACGAATTCCCGACGTGAACGATATCGATCCCACCGGATTTCTCATCTCTCCGGGTGACCGAATCTATCGCATTCTATCCAAGGAAAAAGATTACGAATCCCAGGCCATGGTCTTTTTCCTCCGGGATTATTCCGGTTCCATGATGGGAAAACCCACCGACCTGGTGGTGGCTCAACATGTGATGATTTACAGCTGGCTGCTGTATCAGTATGACAAACAGGTGGAGTCCCGGTTCATTTTGCACGACACCGAAGCCGATGAAGTAAAAGATTTCTATACCTACTACAATTCCAGAGTGGCGGGGGGCACAAAAGTGGCTTCCGCCTACAAACTGGTCAACGAAATCGTGGAAAAGGAAAGCCTGGCCCGTGACTACAATATCTATGTTTTTCACGGCACCGACGGCGACGACTGGGATTCGGAGGGCAAAGAAGCGCTGCCGGAACTGGAGAATATGCTGCGATATGCCAACCGCATCGGCATCACCATCGCCGAACACGGGTTCGGTCAGACACGCAGCGAGGTGGAACGGTATCTGTTGCGGTCCGGTCTGCTGGCGGACAAGCCTGAACTGATTCGAATGGATATTATGCAGCAGGATGCCGATGAGAGCCGTTTGATAGAGGGGATCAAGAGCCTAATCTCATAGAATTGTTCCCCCAACCTTAGGAAACCGGATTTTATGGAACTAATCGATCAGCATGCAAAGAAAATCATGGAGGGATGCAAGACACGGGCATGGGATGCCGGGTTGCGCTTTCAGGAAGAGACCCTCGAATACATCGTCACCAATCGGGATCTCATAGAACTCTCCCCCAAGGTCATGATCCCCACCCTCTATGATTACTGGGTTCATGAAGTGGAGGTGTTGAAAGGAAAGGGAAAATACGAGCTTTACCCCGGCAACCCCTATGAAACTGTCATCAATACCCGGCCTCCGATCTCTTTTTACAATGATAACAATCCCGATTGGCTCAATGTGATGATCTTCTATCATGTTCTCGGTCATATCGACTTTTTTCAGAACAACCTCTATTTTCGCCATACCTGGGACTATGATTTCACCGGTCAGGCCCTGTCGGACAAACGATTGATTTCAAAATACCGCTCTGAAAAAGGCCGCCAGCTGGACTACATCATCGAATTCGGCCGCGCGATGGACAATCTGGTGGGATATCACACCACGCTCTCCCGGTTGAACCAGCCCTCTTCCTTCACCGGGTCCAAACGCCTCGACTTCTACTTCGATGTATTCCTTCAAGCCTATAAAAAGGTTAGAATCAATGATTATGTAAAGGAAATAGAGCTTTATAACCAAAACCTTAGAGAATACGGGGAGCTGGGCGAGAGAACCTTCTTTTCGGAAGTCGATAAAAAATATCCTGAATTCAATGCCATATTCCAGAAAAGCCTGGAGAAAAAGCCTGAAACCAGAATGGATCTGATCCAGTTTATTATGACCCACTCCGAGTTCCTCAATAAGGAAGAGAACAAATGGATGAAGACGGTGCTGGAGGTGGTGCGCAATACCTCGATCTTTTTCCAGCCCCAGATCCGCACGAAGATAATGAATGAAGGATGGGCCAGCTATTGGCATGAAATATTGTTCATGCAGGATGACCGGATTCAAGGCCATGAAGTCGATTTCGCCCGTGTCAACGCCAACGTCACCTCCATGCCGCGGGTGGGAATGAACCCGTATGCTCTTGGCATGCGCCTTTTTTACTATATTGAAGACATGGCCGATAAGGGCAAGTATTCCATTGAATTCAAAAGGCTTCTGGATGCCCGTGAGCGTGACGCCTATGACCGGAAAACCGACGTCGGCCGAGACTTTATCTTTAAAATTCGAGAAGACTTTAACGATTTTCTCTTCATAAACACCTTTGTGGATCAGGATTTTGTTGATCGATATAATCTGTTTGTTGCGGGAAAGCGGTTGAACCGTTCTAAAATGGTTTGGGAATATTTCGTCCAATCCCGGAAGGCGGAGGATTATCGAGAAATGGTGATCGACTCTCTGTATCATCCGCCCCACATTCAAGTAAACCTGAAAAAGAGCGTGGACAATACCCTCTACCTTGACCACCGATTCGAAGGCAAACCCCTGGTAAAGGATTTTATCCCCAATACAATGCTCGGGATTGAATATCTCTGGGGCGGTCCGGTCAAGCTCGAAACCAGCGAAGTGGCCCCGACCGCTTCATTGCAGGGCGCCTACGGGATTGGAGGTCCAACCTCCCAGGATTCTCCAGAGGAACCCGAGATTCAATGGCAGCGGGTCCTGTATACCCTGGAAAACCGCAAGCTATCCAAAAGAATCCTGTATGCCATGGATGACCAACCCCAATCCAAGGAATCAGACAATTAAGATATGGACAACAATATTATTAAGGCGATGGACAACCTCAATCGGTCCATGAGTGACCGGAGTCAGAATCAGCTCATCCCCTTTGAGGATTTCCTGAAAATTATCACCGACAAACCGCATCTGTATATTCGAAACATCTTTCAAACTTTCCACGATATGGTGCGGTATTATGTGGATGAGGGTCGCGACGAATATCCCGACGATCCGGAATCGGTACAATTCGTTCATTATGATTGCAGCCGATTATTCGTAGAGGATTCAGATCATCCCTTTTTTGCAGACCGGCTTTTTGCCAACCGGCTGCTCAACCATACCGAATCGCTCAAACGCGGGGCTCAGCAGAATAAAATCTATATTTTCGACGGGCCTCCCGGCTCGGGAAAAAGCACATTCCTAAACAATCTGCTGAAGAAATTTGAAAGCTACGCCGGCATTGAAGAAGGCGTGCGGTTTGAAACCGTCTGGCGGTTAAAACGCAAACAGCTGGGAAACTTCATGAATTCGGAGAAGAATCCGCTGTTCGAAAAGCTGTCCCACCTGCTGGCCAATCCGGGAGCCGAAAATTCCGGAGCCTTCCTGAACGAAGAACAGGCCATTCGGGAAAAGGATGATCTTCTGGAAGAAGAGCTGTCACCCTATATCGGAGAGGATTATGTGGATGTCCCCTGCCCCAGCCATGAATACCCCCTGTTGATCATACCCAAAAGATACCGGCGCCAACTCCTGGATGATATGTTTGAAAATGATGAGTTTAAATGGAAACTTTTCACCGACAAGGCCTACGAATGGGTTTTTCGAGACAAGCCCTGCACCATTTGCAGCTCTCTGTATCAGGCGTTGCTGAATAAACTCGACAGCCCCCAGGAGGTCTTCAAGATGGTCTACGTTCGACCCTACCATTTCAATCGGCGGCTGGGCGAAGGCATCAGCGTTTTCAATCCGGGCGATAAACCCATGAGGGAGACGGTCCTGACCAACCCCATGCTTCAGCGCCGAATCAATGAACTGCTTCAGGACAGCAACCAGGTCAAGTACCTATTTTCCCGCTATGCCAAAACAAACAATGGCATTTATGCCCTGATGGATATTAAATCTCATAATGTGGATCGACTGATTGAACTGCATAATATCATCAGTGAGGGAGTCCACAAGGTGGAGGATATCGAAGAGAATGTCAATTCGCTTTTCTTCGCTTTGATGAATCCCGAGGACAAAAAGAATATCCACGGTCTGCAATCCTTTTCCGATCGCATCGAGTATATTCAGATTCTGTATGTGTTGGACCTCAACACCGAAGTGGAAATTTATCGAAACATTTTCGGAAAACATATCGACAGCAGTTTTCTGCCGAGGGTGCTTCACAATTTTGCCCGGGTGATTATCTCTTCCCGACTCAATAAACGTTCCGACGGGCTTCTGGAATGGATCGGCGATCCCCACAAATATCGCCTTTTCTGCGATGAAAACCTTCAGCTTTTGAAAATGGAGATTTACACCGGGCATATTCCCAATTGGCTTTCCGACGAGGATCGAAAGAATTTCACCGCAAAGGTACGCCGGAAGGTACTCGGAGAGGCGGAAACCGAGGGCAAAAAAGGATTCTCAGGACGAGATTCCATCAAAATTTTCAATGATTTTTATTCCACCTATGCCCGGGAGGACAAACTGATTAATATGTCTACCGTCTGCAATTTTTTCACTAAAATTCGTCCGGATTTGAATGAATACATCCCTGAGGGGTTTCTCGAATCATTGCTTCGAATGTATGACTATACCATTCTTCAAGAAGTAAAAGAGTCGCTGTACAATTATAACGAGAGTCAAATCTCCCGAGACATTCAGAATTATCTGTTCGCGATCAATTTCGACATCGGATCCACCGAAACATGCCGCTACACCGGAGAACGAATCGAAGTCACCGAGGATTTTCTATGGGGAATTGAAAGCCGTCTGCTGGGCGCCACCGCCGGAAACGAAAGACGCCTCGATTTCAGGCAGGACACTCAGAAAGAATACACCCGAACCTTGACCCAGGAAATTCTTCTGGAGGATCAACTCCTTAGCGAAACAGAATTATTTAAGAGCCTCCATGAGCGGTATGTCTACAATCTGAAGGAAAAGGTGCTGGAACCCTTTCTGGAAAACGCCAATTTTCGTCAGGCCATAAAAGATTTCGGAAGTCCCGATTTCAAGACCTTTGACAGACGCATCCGGGAGGATGTCACCTTCCTGATCAACAATCTCTGCAATAAACGCGGCTATACCGAACAGGGGGCCAAAGAGGTCTGCATGTATGTAATCGACAACGATCTGACCAAAAAATTCGACCGGCCCCGACGCAAACCGTTGCCCAAGGCTTTTTATTGATTGCGGCTTGATCCGCCGGCAGCGCCGGAAAATGCCGGCGGCGGCCCTGTCAAGGGAATATTGTTGATTTTTTCGGTGAAATTTACCAGAATATCTTTCCAGATCGTCATCGGGTTGCCTGCCGTGAAGGTTTCACCGAATAAAATCGAACTTTAAACGAATGCATTGCAAAGGTATGAAATCCATGAACCGGTTCATCTTTTTGATACTGCTCGGGTTCTGGTGTTCGGGGTGCAGCCAGGTTTTCTACACAGAAAATCCGGAGAAGCCGTTCCGCACCTCCCCCTCCAGGCGCATTCAACACCTGAATCACACCGTCCGCTCCGGTGAAACCCTTTCCCGGATCGCCGTTCACTATTACGGCACCGATAATGAATTTGATGTGGTCGGCTTTATACGCCGGTTTAATGATATCCCCGATAACCGAAGCCTGCAGACCGGTGAAATCGTCAAGATCCCCTACATTAAAACGGAGGGCAAAATCAAACCGGATCCGGCAGCCATTAATAAACCGGATCCGGCAACGGAAAACCGAAGCCCTCGAATTTCATCGCCGGAGAAACCCCTGCCGGTTCCTGAAACAGACGAAAAATCAGAAGCGGCCGCCCCGGTCGATCCGGAATCGGATAAAAAAGAATTGAGCAAGGGGTTGGACCTGCTGAATACCGGCCGGTGTGCTGAAGCCATTCCGATACTCGAAAAAGCCCTGAAGGCAGATCCGGTTGATCCCGATATCGAAAAGCATTTGTATACCGCCTATTTTCAGCAGGCGGTGGACCGATTTGAAGCGGGTGATTATCCGGAGGCCCAGACCGGTTTTCAAAAGGTAATAAAATACCGAACCGACTGCCGCGAATGCATTGAATATGCGAACATCATTTCCGAAAAAGGAAAGGCCTTCCTGATCAAAGGCATCGGTCTTTTGAAGGAGCATAAATATCCGGAGGCGATCTCCGCTTTGGAAGAAGCGCAGGCCTTGGCCCCCGAAAACGAACGAATCACAGAACATCTCTATATAGCCCACTTTGAACAGGCCCAGGAATACTACCGGTGTTTTCAGGTCTCTCGGGACAAGCTCGACTACCTGGCGGCCCAAAACGCATTGAAGGATTCCATGAAATATCGAACAGGCTGCCTGCCCTGCACGGAATATGAAAATGATTTCAAACAGAAACACTACAACAAGGGAATCGAACTGTATACGCAAAAGGAGAGTGAAGGGGTGGACGACGCCATTCGAGAATGGGAGCGGGTCCTCTTTGTGGACCCGATATATAAAAAAGTCAAAGAGAATATTGAAGAGGCATCCACTCTGCTGCGAAAGCTCAGGGATTTGAATGAGAAAAACGGCAGGACCAGCACCTACGGGCGGCTATGAACCGAGCACATGGGACAGCACCACGGTCACATTGTCCGCCCCGCCCGCAAGCTTGGCCAATTCGATGAACCCTTCCACCTTTTGCGGCAAAGAAATATCCGATGTGAGCACCTCCCGGATCAGGATATCCTCCACCATGTCCGTCAGCCCGTCCGAACAGAGCAGATAAAGATCTCCCGGCTGGGTTTTCCCTTTAATCAGGTCAAGAGACAGGTTTTTTTCAATGCCCACCGCTCGAAGAATGACATTCCGGTGGGAATGGGTGCGCGCCTCGTCCGAAGAGATCAACCCCTGATCCACCATATTCTGGACCAGGGAGTGGTCATGGGTCAGCTGTTTGAGTTCCCCGTTTCGAAAGCGGTAGGTGCGGCTGTCGCCCATATGCCCCAGCACAAAGCCTCCCTCGAAAAAAGCCATCAACTCTGCGGTGCATCCCATGCCCTCATGTTTCGGTTTTTCCTTTACATGTTCTAAAATCCGCTTGTTAGCGAGGCTGAAGGCCTTTTGAACCCGATTGGCCAATTCTCCGCCCGAGGCGGAATCGGAAAAGATTTCCACTGCGGCTTCGGCAAAATACCGGCTGGCCAGCTCTCCGGCCGCAGCCCCTCCCATTCCATCCGCCACCAGACAGAAATTGAGTTCAGGTCTGACCACAAAGGTGTCTTCGTTGTTTGAACGCCTGAGTCCGACATCCGTTCGACCTGAAAGTGCGATTTTTGCCATTTTGTCGACAATCTTTCGAAGAATATAGATATCTTTTGATCGCTCCGGCAGCGAAACCCAATCGCAACCTACCGGAAAAGGAGGTGAAGATCAATCAAATTTTATTCTGAACCTCCCGAAACAGCAAACGATAATTTCCTTGACAATAGAGGGGAATTCCAATTTAAACTCGAATGAATGGAACAACAACGGTCGACCGAAAAAACGGCCGTCAAAATCGCCGTCGCCCCAAACAGGTACCTTACAATGCCCCAAGCACCGAACATTACCGTTCAACTGATTCATATCCAGGGTCCGCTCAGAGGAGAAATTCAGGAATTTTCCGATTCTGAGATCACCATCGGACGCCATCCTTCCTGCCATCTTCAATTTCCCAAAGATTTGGCAATTATCTCAAGACATCATGCGCGAATCGTTCGGGAGGGAAACCGGCACAAGCTGATCGATGAAAGCACCAACGGCACTTTCGTGAATGGAAAGCCGATGAAGGAAGCCTACCTCAAATCCGGGGATGTATTGACGTTTGCCGAAAAAGGCGGTCCGAAGGTCAGTTTTCTGACGGAAGTAAAATCTTCCCGATCGGCATCTCCTCCCAACCCCGCCCCTCTCCGCCCGGCGGAGACCCCGGTTCAAAAGCCCAGGAAAGCACCAAAGCTTGAACCGGTTTCATCATCCATACCGCCCGGGCCCGCTCCCGAACCGACCCTGGAGGCGGGCTTCGCACCCGGCGAGGAAGGGCCGCCGCAACCGGTCGACCTCCCCATCGAGCGCGTCAAGGTGCCTTTGGCCATTCAATACGGCCCGACCCTTCGGGCCTACAAGGAACTTCCTATTACCGTCG
>JBEPWQ010000115.1:0-10788 GCA_041642315.1 Desulfobacteraceae bacterium
GCGGTTATTTTGAACCAGTACAATTTCAACGCCAGCCACAATATATTGCTGCAGGTGGTCAATCTTTGCATCTTATTTCTTGCCTGCTGGATCGTTGTAGAAGGGGTGATCAAGTTTTTCGTCGCCCCCGAAGAAAAAATCGAGCCTGTTTTGAAAACCGTGTAAGCATCGAGCGGAAGTATTGCCCGCCTGCAATATTTCCGCTTTCTTTCTCCAAACCATGAACGGCCGCCGGGCGCAGCGCAACGGCCGCGATACATCCGGCTGCTTGAATGGTATGCAGGACACCGGTTTCATGAGCGTACACATAAAGCGAATCTATTTTATTCTCCTCATGCCCGCGGTGTGCGGCTTTCTCTTCGTTTTTGCCGTCGAGCACTACAAGGGCCCGCTATTCACATCCCCTTCATTGCCTGAAGCGCTGGTGCCGCTGGTTTTCAGCCTATCCGTCATTTTTGCCGCGGCCCTGCCGATCTGGTACCGAAGCTTTTTTGCGAGTAAGGTGCGTCATCGAAAAAACACCACCGAGGGTGAGTGGGTCAGGTTTGAGTGTACGCTTCTATATATTGCGATGGTGACGCCGTATGTGGCCCTGGCCGCCCATATCCTGCGACTGCCGCGATTTCATTACGCCGGAACGGCCCTTATGGCCCTGTACGCCATCTATTATCACTATCCGTCCCGAAGACGGATTTCATTCGACAGAAGAATCTTTCGCGTGAAATAACCATGCCGTCCATCTTTTCATTCCTGAAAAACAAAATCCTTCTCTCTTGCAAAGCCGCCGATACAATCCTGCGCCAAAATGCGGTGGAAACCATCGAACACGAAGTCGAGGAATTGGACAATATTTTTGGAATTCTAGTTTTGGGAGCATTTATCGGAATCCCCTCTCCGCCGATTCATCTCACCATGGAGCTTTTGCCGCTGATGGAAAATGAATTCGCCATTATGCTGGACAAGGTATCCACGGCCCATGACCCGCTGGGGGAATTGTTTTCGGTTTTAAAAATTGGATGATGACGAACCCTCAGCTGTTCTTCTTTATCGGAAAGGGCGGGGTCGGAAAGTCGACCACCTCGGCGCTCTTTGCGGTCCACTTGGCCCATGCCTCCCGGGATACCCTGCTGGTTTCTATGGACCCGGCGCACAATCAAAGAGACATCTTTGAACAGGATTTTTCGGAACACCCCAGGAAAATCGACAATCACCTGATGGTCAAAGAGGTCGACACCGATTTCTGGATCGAAAAATATCTGAAGGAAGCGCAAAAGCAGATCACCAAAACCTATCGATATGAAACTGCATTCAGTCTGCAAAATTATTTTAATGTTCTGCAGTTTTCACCCGGTCTGGAAGAATACGCCCTTCTGCTGGCTTTTGAGAATATCATTTATAAGTTTCAGGATAAAGATTTCATCGTGTTCGACATGGCGCCCACGGCGCTCTCTTTGCGGTTTTTTTCACTGCCTTTCCTCACACTGATCTGGCTGGAAGAGCTGTTGAAACTTCGGACTCAAATTTACAAAAAAAAAGAGATTATCTCTAAAATAAAAATCGGAAAAAGGGAAAGGGAACAAGACAACATCAAACGCAAATTAGGCGCCTTGATTCAGGACTACGAGCATCTGGGGAAGTATTTTTTATCGAGTAAATCTCGGATAAGCCTGGTTTTGAACCAGGACCGATTGTCTCTGTCGGAGGCCTTTCGCATCCGTGAAAAATTGTCCGGGGTCGGCATCGGTATCCATCAGGTGGTCGTCAACAAATGGAAACGAGGCGAGGATACATCCGAAATAGACACGGAATTCGAAAATCAAAAGATCCTGCGCATTCCGCTGGTGTCCGGAGGCTTGATCGGGTATTCGATTCTCAAAGAAAACAGCGCGCTCATCGGGGAGAGCTTCGCCGATTGATCATACATGAAAATTCGGTATCGAAACCGCCATGGGCAGTTCCCGGCAAACCGAACCGGTCTCCAGAGGGATCCTTGCGGTGGAATCCGACAAATATTCACAATCACCTTGACAATCCAGCCCAAAGAAAATTAAATTGCGAACCTGACAAAAACGGAGAAGGCATTCACAAATGCCGAGAAAATCATACCAAAGGAGTTTTTGAATGAAGCCAAGATCCATCGGTCTGGCCGGAATATTGCTGTTGCTCGCCGCAGCGGCATGTTTCGGCGCTGAAACCGCAACGAGGGAGACACCCGACGCCGTCGCCGTTGAACCGGTCTTCGAATTCAAACCGGTCCTGGACGGGGAGGAGGTGGTCCATGATTACGTGATTCAGAACAAGGGTTCGGCCGAGCTGGAAATAGAGCGGGTCCAGACCGGCTGAGGGTGTTCGGCGGCTTCGTATACGAAGCAGATCCCTCCCGGCGGCGAGGGAAAGATCACCATCCAGGTCAATACCAGCGGATACGGCGGCAGAATGCTGGCCAAAAACATCACCGTTCATACCAATGATCCGGAAAAACAACAGCTCCGTCTGACCATTCGGGGGCAAGTCAACAATTTCGTCACCATCAAACCCAGTCGGGTCCGGATGACCGGGGCGGCCGGAGACGCCATCAAAACCACCGTGAAGGTGGTTCCGGAAGAAAAATATCCGTTCAAGATTCTGGAGACCAGAACCCTGAAGGAAGACAACATCAAGGTCACCCTGGACGAGGTCACGGAAGGCGAAGAGACCGAATACCGGGTGACGGTGGAAAATCTGAAAGACACCCGGGCGCGCTACTTCGACTCGGTCATCCTGAAAACCGACAGCGAGATACGCCCGGAAATCAAAATCAGCGTCTACGGCAATATCTTTGACAGACCCAAAACCGGCGCCAATTGATTCCATGAAGTCCATCCGGGCGGTCATCTTCGACTGCGACGGGGTGCTGTTCGATACGGCCCGGGCCAATCGGGCCTATTACAACCGCATCCGGTCGCACGGGGGCCTGCCGGAGATGACTCAGGAAGAGTTCGCCTACGCCCACATGCACACGGTGGATGAGGTCCTGGCCCGTTTTTTTCCGGACCCCCGGGACCTCGACGCCGCCCGTTCCTTTCGAAACACCGTCTCCTATTCCCGGTTTTTCAAGTATATGGAAATCGAACCCCACTTGACGGCACTGCTGGGCAAACTCCGCCCCCGATACAAAACCGCCATCGCCACCAACCGCTCGGATACCATGGCTCCGCTCATGGCCGAGTTCGCGCTGGAGTCGCTGTTTGATCTGGTCGTCACTTCGCTGGATGTGGACCGGCCCAAACCCGAGCCGGACGAACTCCTTCGGGTACTGGCGCATTTTGATCTCGCGCCCGGCCAGGCGGTCTATCTGGGAGATTCCCCGCTGGATGAGATCGCCGCCAAGGCGGCGTCGATTCCCTTTATCGCCTTTCAAAACCGGTCGCTGGCGGCCGACCACCACATCGATACCCTTCAGGAGATGGAAACCCTTCTGGCGCTGTAGGCAAACGCCCGTCATTTTTACTCAGCGGAACGGACGAGTAACCCTCATTTTCTTTTCTTTCTCTTTTCCTTTTTCCAGTTGCCGAATTCGATGCGGCCGGTCCGTTGGCGGAAGATGAGGCGAAGGGGCGTTTCGGTGAGCCCCGCCTGATTTCGAATCTGATTGAGCAAATACCGTTTGTAGGAAAAATGGACCGCCTCCGGATAATTGACGAAGCAGACGAAGGTGGGCGGTTTGGAGGAGACCTGGGTGGCATAATAGAACCGAAGCCGCTTGCCTTTGTGCAGGGGCGGTTCGTTTTGCAGAAGGGCGTTTTGAAGGATTCGGTTGAGCTGACCGGTGCCGACACGGGAGGCATACTGCTGGTAGACCGCCGCCACCTGTTTAAAGATTTTGGGGACCCGCTGACCGGTCATCGCCGAGATGGTCAGAATCGGGGCGTAGTTCAGAAATTTGGTCTGCATGCGCACCTCCTCCGTGAATTTGCGGGAAACCCCCGGCTCCTTTTCCACCAGATCCCACTTGTTGAGCAGCAGAATACAGCCGCACCCGCGTTCATGGGCATACCCGGCGATGGTGACGTCCTGATCGGTGATCCCCTCATGGGCATCGATCACCACCAGGGCCACATCGCACCGCTCCAGGCTCTGAAGGGCCTTGATGATGGAAAATTTTTCGACCTTCAGGGAGACCTTGGATTTCCGCCGAATGCCGGCGGTGTCCACCAGGGAATAGGTGCGGCCGTCGATATTGCAGAGGGAATCGACCGCGTCCCGGGTGGTTCCCGGCAGATCGCTGACCACCAGCCGATCCTGCCCCAGAATTCGGTTGATGAGGGAGGATTTGCCGGCATTGGGTTTTCCCACCACCGCCACTCGAATCACATCCTCTGAAACGGCGGGAATTTCCGGCTGCGGCAGCATCCGAATCAAATCATCTAAAAAGTCGGAAATGCCGTACCCGTGTTCGGCCGAGACCGGATAGGGATGGTCGATGCCCAGTCCGTAAAAATCGTGCAACCGGTCCTCCTTGGAGGCGTCGTCGATCTTGTTGACCGCGTAAAAAACCGGCTTGTCCAGGGTCCGCACCATCCCGATCAGATCGGCGTCAAATGGGGAGATTCCGCTCTTTCCGTCCAGCAAAAGCACCACCGCGTCGGCATCCGCCATGGCCTGCTGAATCTGCATCCGGATGGGCCCGGCAAAGGGGTCCCGGTCTCCCTGAATGAATCCGCCGGTATCCACCAGTACGAATTCGGTCTCGTCCCAATTGACATCCCCGTAGATGCGGTCCCGGGTGACGCCGGGGAGGTTGTCCACCAGGGCATCCCTGGTCCGGGTGATGCGGTTGAAAAAAGTCGATTTGCCGACGTTGGGCCGTCCGACGACGGCGACGATGGGTTTCATGGTATACGGCTGCGCCCCTTTAGAATTCAATGCTGCCCGGTGTCCGGGGAAAGGGGATCACATCCCGAATGTTGCGGATCCCGGTTAAAAACATGAGGGTGCGTTCAAACCCCATACCGAAACCGCTGTGAGGCACGCTGCCGTAGCGACGGGAATCGAGGTACCACCAGTAGTCGTCCGGATTCAGGTGCATTTCTTCCAACCGGGCCTCCAGCACCTCCAGGCGTTCTTCCCGCTGGCTGCCGCCGATGATTTCGCCGATGCCCGGAACCAGTACGTCCATGGCGGCCACCGTTTCACCGTCGTCGTTGACCCGCATGTAAAAGGGCTTGATGGATTTGGGATAATCATGGAGGATGACCGGCTTCTTGAAATGGTCTTCGGTGAGAAAGCGTTCATGCTCCGACTGAAGGTCTTTGCCGAAGGCGACCTCGAAATCGAATTTTTTTCCGGAGGATTTCAGGATGTCCACCGCCTCCCGGTAGGGCAGCCGGATGAACTCCGATGCCATGACGTTTTCGAGGGTTTCCATCAGGGTCTTGTCCACAAACCGGGCGAAGAGTTCCACATCTTCGGCGCAGTTTTCGGTGATATGCCGGGTAAGGGATTTCATCAGGGTTTCGGCCAGGTCCATATTTCCGGTCAGATCACAGAAGGCCATCTCAGGTTCCACCATCCAGAATTCGGCCACATGCCGGCTGGTGTTGGAGTTTTCCGCCCGAAAGGTCGGCCCGAAGGTATAGATATCCCCCAGGGCCAGGGCGAACATCTCCGCCGACAACTGCCCGGAGACGGTGAGATTCGCTTCGGACCCGAAAAAATCCCCGGAGTAGTCGATTTTTCCTTCCCGCCTGGGCACATTGTTGAGATCGAGGGTGGTGAGTCGAAACAGTTCCCCGGCCCCTTCGCAGTCGGACCCGGTGATAATCGGGGTATGGATATAGGAAAATCCCCGCTCTTTGAAAAATTGATGAACGGCGAATGCCAGTTCGGAGCGGATGCGAAATGCGGCGCCGTATTTGTTGGTGCGGGGCCGCAGGTGGGCGATGGTGCGAAGAAATTCGTCGCTGTGCCGCTTTTTCTGCAGCGGATAGGTTTCCGGGGCCAGGTGGATGATCTCAACCCCGTCGGCCTGGACTTCCCACTTCTGCCCCCCTCCCTTGGATTCGACCAGGGAACCGGTTACCGCAACGGCGGAGCCGGTGGTCAATTTTTTGACATCTTCATAGTTTTCCAGACCGCTGTCGGCGATCACCTGAATATTTTTCAGGCAGGAGCCGTCGTTCACCTCGATAAACGAAAAGGACTTGGCATCCCGGCGGGTTCTGACCCACCCTTTGAGCAATATGCTGTCCATGGGCTTGTCGGATTGCAGCAGATTGAAAATTTTGGTTCGTATCATCTGAATCGATTCTCCAGCCTATTCGGTTCGAACATCGGTATTCTTACTCTGCATAAAGTGACACACCATAACATCCTGTATTTTCTTGGGCAAGGATAAGTTGTCCTGGTGGTCATGCCTTTTTGGATTGTAAACGGCCATTCCCATATTCAATAAACCGGGAATTTTTACTTGCACAATCTCCGGTGAATGGTCTATGGAGGATAAAAGGATATATTTAAAAAATGGTATATTGGATGGATAGGCGCCGGACAGGCGAGCCTTCCATCTGGGAGGTCGGCGATGGGAAAATTTATCTTGTACGGCGTCATTCTTATCATCATCGCCTTTGGCGCCAACTTTTTCGGCTTTGTTTCCATACCGTGGCTGGACGTGCCGTTCGCATCTGAAAAGTCTTATTATACAAAGGGAACGGAGCGTCACAACGAGGCGGCCAAAGAAGCCCTGGGGGAGAAATAAACCCTTCCCAAGGATTAGTCGCCATCCTTCTCCCAAAGCAAGGCCGAAATGACCGAACCGGAAAACCCTCGGGAATAAAGAAACCGGTATTTTTTTTCTCTTCGCTTTTGCGGATCCGGTTCCCGGTCAAACACCGCCCTTTTCTTTTTCAGGGCCTTGCGTCCGTTTTCCAATTCTTCTCCGTCGCCCGTGTACTCCGAAATCATCGATTCCACCCATTCCCCTGAAAGCCCTTTCTGGTTCATGCGGGCCCGAATCCGCAGGGCACCGTCTCCTTTTCGCTTCAGCTCCCGAAAATAGCACCGGCCCGTTTCATTGTCATCGATGTACCGCAACCGCTCACATTCCTGAATAACCGAGGCGACCGTCTTCGGGGGAAACCCGCGATCTCGGAGTTTCTGCTCAATCTCCAGGGCGGTGTGATTGCGGCGGGACAGCAGTCGAACGGCAGCGTCCATGGCCGATCGGTATGAATCTTCATTCAAAGTTTCTCCACCTTTCGACAAAGATTTGACCCGACGCCTGATTTATGCCATTTTCCATTCGTTTTTGAAAGCCGGTTGCATTTTGCCAACATCTCACAAGGAGGCACATCAGGAATGGAGCCGATCTATCTTGCAGCGGGAGCCAGCTTTGTACTGGGGGCTTCGGGGTATATTATCATTCAATTCTGGATTCGGCCGATCCGCCGATACCGGGCCCTCAAACGTCAAGTCGTCTCGGATCTGAAATGTAAAGACCCGGTTTCATCAGAAACGGAATCGATGCCTTCACCCCAGGATCTTACAGCACGTGCGAAAACCCTTCGCAGTCATTCGATGGCCCTTTCGGAAGCCTATTCCTATGACCTTCCCCACTGGTACCGGATGGTCCTGGACAATCGCGGCGAATCCCCCATTGAAGCATCCAAAACTTTGATGCGCCTGGCCAATAGCCGGGACCCGATTCACATTCGAGAGCGCCGGAAGGAAATTTGCGAATCCTTACGAAGCTGATTCCGATCGAATCGATCCAGAAAAGATTCGATCAACCCTGCACCTTTTCCCTTCCGGAATAAGCCCGGTAATGGCCCCGCCCTCACATAGGATATCCCCGCGTTGAGGAACACCGGGAAAATATCCTGGGGCGGCCTCTCTATTATTTATGCTGGCCGAAACGATGATCAAAGCCGGATCGAAAGAGGTTTATTCCGCGCGGGCGGTCTGAATTTCTTGAGACCTGGTCTGAATGACGGAAGGTTTTCTATTCATATGGTGATAATACCGCATGACTTTTTGAACATAGTTTTGGGTCTCCTTATACGGCGGAATCCCTTGATAACGATCCACCTTCGTGGGTCCCGCATTGTATCCGGCCAGAGCGAAACTCATGTTACCGTCAAACCGCTCGAGAAGCATCTTCAGATAGCGGGTCCCCCCCATAACGTTCTCCCAGGGATCAAAGGGATCATAGATATGTAAATCCTTTGCGGTGCCGGGCATGATCTGCATCAGCCCCTGGGCGCCTTTTTTGGAAACCGCCGCCGGATTGAAGTTGGATTCGACTTGAATCACGGCTTTGATCAAGGAGAAAGACACGTCATACATCTCCGAAGCCAGAACGATATAACGATCAAACCGGTGGGTGGTATAATAAGAACCGAGGGAGGATTTCCTATTCATGAACAGCTGGTAGTGCTCAGAGGTCGGGGCATTGGTAAAATGCATCACCCCCTGCTCATCCACGTACTTAAAAATATCCGCGGATGCGGCCCATGGAATGAGAAGCCCCATCAACAGGAAAAAGGCTGTGGCATGTCGTACAAAATGAGGGTTCAAATCAGAATCCGAGTTGAGGTTTTTGATACAAATAAAACGGCACTATACGAAGAATATCGGAATTCATAATCGATTCTCCGGTGGGGATCAAGTTTAAATTCACATTTTTTGACGACGGCCGCTTTGGCGCATATCCTTGTTCATAACTCCGCCAAAAGAAGGTTGAAGAGCTGTCGATTTCGTGTCAAAAACCGCGGGCTTTTGAACAGTTCTTCCGGAGCTGTTGATAAACCCCCGGTTTTCGACAGCGTATCGACAACCTTACAAACCATGAAAATCAGAAATAAAATATATAAATTCAAATTTTTATGAATTTATTTCCGTTTTCAACAGCCTATCATTATAGTAATAGAGTGTACGTATGAAATAAATACTAGAATAGAGAACATATGGTGGCTCTGTGTTTTGCCGATACGGATGTCCGCAAATGCTCCTGAAAGATGATGAACTCTTTTTTACCGAAAGGGAAAAAATCCTTGTGCCGTTCGTATAAAAGGAGTATATATATATGTTTTGTATTTATAAGCCATTAAAGCCATTTGCAAGGATCGGAAAAACAGATATGGGGCTACTTTCATCAACGGTTTCCGTCACCCGATATCGGGTGGAAGGGGAAATCGAACCGCCGGTCATGGAAACCATCACCGCCGGGCTCAAGAAAAATGCCATTCCGGAAATTGACGACGAGGATTCGGAAAAATCGGTCGGCTGGACCTCTTTCGAAAGTCCGTTTTCGCCTTCATTTGAAGGTGATTCTTTTGCAATCGGTCCTTACCTGGTTTTCAGCCTGCGAATCGACAAAAAGACCATCCCTTCCAAAATCATCAAAAAACATTTTTCCCTTGAGGTCGCCAGACGGATGGCCGAGACCGGCCGGGATTACCTGTCGAAAAAGGAAAAGCAGGAGATCAAAGAACACGTTACCCAGGTGTTGAGCCTTCGCATTCCGGCGACCCCGAATGTGTATGATGTTTTATGGAGTGTCGAAAATGGATGGATCTGGCTGTTTTCCAACCAGAAGGCGGCCAACGAGGAACTCGAAACCCTGTTCGCCAGATCCTTCAAGGCGACACTGATTCGGCTGTTTCCGTATACCATCGCGGAACTGACCGCTGACCTGTCCCCGGAAGATCGGGATGTGGTGGCCAAGCTCACCCCGACCCGGTTTATGGAGTAACGCATGCTGGATGTCGCCGTCGCATACAATCGATATAAATTTCTCGGGTTCGAATTTCTGACCTGGCTCTGGTATTCCATCGAGGAAGACCGGGAGGTGTTCGGTACCATTGATTCGGATTTGACCGTTCTCGAAATCGGCAATCGGCTGGTATTGGAAAATCGGGTTCAGGACGCGCTGGAGAGCATCACGATCAAAGGAAACGACGCCGGTCTGGAAGAGGGCATGATCGCCCTTCGCAAGGGTGCGGTGGTGACCGAAATGAACCTGATCTGCAAATATGGAGACCAGGAATGGCGGATGACGCTGAAAGGGGAAAGCTTCGACATCGCCGGCTTGAAAACCCCGGACGCCGGGCCGTTGGAAACCTCCGAGGATTTGGAAGGGCGGCTTCTTGAAAAGGTATACATGGATGAAAAGGCGATTCAATTGGTGGACAACCTCTATCGATATTTCCTTCGACTTCGAATCTCCAATGATTGGAATGAAAATAACGTCCCGCGCCTGCGGAAGTGGCTGCACCAGAAAGAATCCTAGCGGGATGACCCGACCGTTTTCTGAGGGATTGCGATGAAATTCATCATCAACAAACGCGATATTCGTAACGTACTCGGTAAAATTCAGGGGCTGACCGGACGCAAAACCAACCTGGCGATTACCGACAGCGTCCTGATTGAGGCCACCCCCGCCTCCATAAAAATTGTGGCCACCGACCTGGAGACCGGGTTCGAGGGAGAATACCCGGCATCGGTGGAGTCAGAGGGAAGGGTGGCCATAAACGCCAGGAAAATTTTTGAAATCATCAGAGAATTTCCCGAAGACGAGGTGCATTTTCATGAGGTTGAAAATCGCTGGATCGAGATCGGGAATGAGAAGGTCGAATACCATATCGTCGGCATGAATCCGGAAGATTTTCCCGACAATCCGGCGATCGAGGATATCTCATTTTTTGATGTGGATTCCGCTTCTTTGAGCCGAATGATTGAACGCACCGTGTTCATTGTCGGTGCAGTGGATGACTCCCGCGCGCACATCGAGGGCATCTATTTTGAGAATAC
>JBEPWQ010000116.1:0-10739 GCA_041642315.1 Desulfobacteraceae bacterium
CACCTTCGGGAATGAAGATCGTGGAGGCCTCCAACATCACGGAGGAATTAATTCTGGTTAGAAATTTGGATATCAAAGGGCAGCGATACAAGGAACGGGATGATTTCAATTATCAAATCGATTTTGCTAGTTTTTACAAACACATGGAAGAAGAAGGCTCTGTCTGCCACAAATGTTGAAAGCAGGAGTTAAACAGGATTTTAGCGATGTTCAACAGAGAAATCACTATCGTAATCGACCCTGAAAATTTGCACCGGGTGCGGCTTGTGGCTTGTGAATTGCGGTATGCCCCGATGATAGGTTGAATCCATTTTTTAGGCCCCGAGGGTCGCCACCATCACCGCCTTGATGGAGTGAACCCGGTTTTCCGCCTGATCAAACACCACGGATGCCTCCGACTCGAACACCGATTCGGTCACCTCCATGGCATCCAGACCGAACCGATTGAAAATCTTCTCCCCGATGACGGTGTCCCGGTTGTGAAAGGCCGGCAGGCAGTGAAAAAATTTGACCCCGGGATTGCCGGTCATCTCCATGACCGAATCATTGACCTGATACGGCTTTAAAAGATCGATTCGGCTTTGCCAGACCGATTCATCCTCGCCCATGGAGACCCAGACATCGGTATAGAGAAAGTCGCATCCTGGGACCCCTTCGGCCACCGAGTCGGTGATCGAAAGGGTTGCGCCGGTGGTTTTGGCGATGGACCGGGCCGTTTGTACCAGGTCGGGGTCCGGCTGAAGGCTTTTGGGCGCGACGGAGCGAAATTCCATTCCCATTTTGGCGGCCCCCATCAGCAGGGAATTGCCCATATTGTTCCGGGCGTCTCCGAGGTAGGCGAACCGGACCCGGTTCAGGGGTTTGTCGGTGTATTCCCGCATGGTCTGCAGGTCGGCCAGGACCTGGGTGGGGTGGTACTCGTTGGTGAGGCCGTTCCAGACCGGAACCCCTGCATATCGGGCCAGTTCTTCCACCCGTTCCTGACCGAAGCCCCGGTATTCGATACCCTCATACATTCGCCCCAGCACCCGGGCGGTGTCCTTGAGGGATTCCTTGGCGCCCATCTGAGAGCCGGTGGGCCCCAGAAAGGTGACCCTCGCCCCCTGGTCAAAGGCCGCGGTTTCAAATGCGCACCGGGTTCGGGTGGAGGCTTTTTCGAAGATCAGGACGATATTTTTTCCCGTCAGCCGGGGCTGCTCGGTTCCGGCATACTTGGCTCGTTTCAGTTCCGCCGCAAGGTCCAGCAGGAACAGAATCTCCTTGGGTGCAAAATCCGATAACTTCAGAAAACTCCGGTTTTTCAGATTGAAGCCCATAGTATCCTCCCAGTAAGATTTCATTTTCCAATACGTGAACCCCTGGCCAATGTCAAGACGGCATATGCCGGGTTTGATCCGAAGCGGGACGGTATGCATATGGTGATCGGTTTTTTTGGGTATGATTCGAAAGGGTCCATTGACTTCGGTTTTTCCGACGCTATTTTAAGTTCAGTCCAAATTTAAGCCATTCTTCTATTCCCATCCATTTTCTTTCTTTAAATCTCATTACCAAACCCGGTTTCCGAATCGAACGGGAACCTGTGGCGCGGAAAGGGGGTTTACGTGCAAGATTTTAAAGAAAAGTCTCCATTGTTGTTCGCCGACGAGGATGCGGTTCTGCAGCGAATCCTCAAAGGAACCGCCGCTGCTACCGGGGAGCCGTTTTTTGCGGCACTGGTGAAAAATCTGGCCGAAAATCTCAATACCTTCAGCGCCTGGGTGACCGAATACATCGAGCCTTCCCGTCATCTTCAGTCCCTGGCCTTCTGGGCCGGGGGCCGGTTTCTTCCCAATTTCAACATGCCTTTGGAGGGAACCCCCTGTCAGGGGGTCATCGAAAATGTCGAATTTGTCCACTATCCCGACAATGTTTTGAACTTTTTTCCGAATGACCATGACCTGAAGAATTTCCATGCGGTCAGCTACATGGGGGTTCCGCTTCTGAGTGATGACCACAGGGTGCTGGGCAATCTGGCGGTTCTGGACACCCGGCCCATGCCCAGAAAGCCCCGTGGCGTATCGATCATGAAGATCTTTGCCGCCCGGGCCGCAGCCGAACTTCAGCGGCTGTGCGTCGAGGCCGATGTGCACAAGCGGGAGGAAAAATACCGGCGTATTATCGAGACCACCGGAGAGGGCTTTCTGCTGATGAACCAAGACTTCGTCATCTTTGATGTCAATCAGGCCTTCTGTTCGATGGTGGGCTATGGGCGGCTGGAGGTAATCGGAAAGACCCCGCTCGATTTTTCAACGGAGGCCACCCGGGAATACCTTCGGGCCAACAAGGGCGCCCTCTATCGGGGCGGACCCAAGGTGTTCGAAGGGGACATTCTGTCGCGGAAGGGCACGGTTATTCCGGTGCTGGTTCACAGCAACATTCTGCTGGACGATCACGGTGAAAGCATCGGCAAGGTGGCCTTTGTGACCGATATGACGGAGCACAAGAAATCCCTGGCCCTGGCCGCGGAGGTTCAGCGGAGTTTTCTGCCCCGGGGGTGCCCGGCATTCGAAGGACTCGACATCGGCTGGAAAACCGTGAGCTGCGATCAGGTGGGCGGTGATTACATCGATTTTTTCGACGGCAGGGAGTGCGGGCTTCAGCAGTTCAGCCTGGCGGTGGGCGATATGATGGGCCACGGAGTGGATGCAGCCCTGATGATGACTTCGGCCCGGGCCTTTTTGCGGATCCATGCGGCCAAATGCGGCGGAATCTCAGACCTGATTTCCGACCTGAACTTCCACTTCGCCCAGGATGCGTTGCTGACCAGCCGGTTCATGACCCTCTTCTATCTCTGCATCGATTCCAAAGCCCCCCGGCTCCGCTGGGTCCGGGCCGGTCATGAACCGGCTGTCCTTTACGATCCGCGGAAAGACGTTTTTGAAGAGCTGAAGGGGGCCGGCATGGCATTGGGTATAGACGATGGTTTTCAGTATCAGGAATATACGAGGTCCGAGCTGAACACCGGACAGATCCTCGCCGTGGGTACAGACGGTGTCTGGGAGGCCCGGAACCGCAACGGGGAGATGTACGGCAAACCGCATTTCACCGAGGTGATTCGCGGTCATGCCGAAGAGCCGGCCTCCGATATCGTCGATGCGGTTTTCGCCGACCTTGCCGACTTCACTGTGGGCTGCAAACAGGAAGACGACATCACTCTGATGATCATCAAGGTGGCGGCTTCGGCCGGACCGGTGGTTGAGTATCAGATTTGAAGTTTCGGCCACCGGCTGGGGGTGTCCGGCAGGGCGGCGCGGTTTTGACATGCCGGGCGCTGAGGATGTTCATGAACACGACCCCGCACAGGACCATTCCTCCTCCAGCGAGCAAGCGATAGGTCAATGGTTCTTGGAGGATGATCACCCCGGCCAGCACTGTAAAGACCGTTTCCATGGTCATGAAGACCCCGCCCTCCCAGCTTCTGCAATAGAAAAATCCGTGGTTCATGGAGACCTGGGCCGCCACGGAGAAAAGGATCATGGTCAGGCAGAGCAACCATTCCAGACCGGCCACCGGCAGACGGGGATCCTGAAGGAAGGCCGGCAGCGTGACCAGCATGCCCATGGTGGAAAAATAGAGATAGATGATCACCGGGCCGTCGGTTTTCCGCAAAGAACGAATCAGAGTCACGCTCAGGCCGAAGAACATGGCTCCGGCAAGGGCCAGGAGTTCGCCAATCGGCAGTCCCGACATTCGGAATTCAAAGAGCACACCGGCACCCGCCACCACCGCCAGGATGCATCCGCCCTCGGCAAGCCGGATACGGTCGCCGTACAGCCAGACGGAGAAAAAGGCGGCAAAGACCGGATAGGTATAAAAGATGACCATGGCCGTGGACAGCGGGAGCAGGTGAATGGCGGCGGCGATGGTCAGAAAGCCGAGGGAGCCGTTCACACCCCTTAAAATCAGCAGCTTGTAATTGACGCCCTTGTAGGGGTTGCCGTGCCGTCCGAAGAGGAGCAGTACCACGATGACGCTGCCGGTGAACCGAAAGAACGCGATATGCCAGGCTGAAAAATAGGGCCCCAGGAGTTTGATGGTGAAATCCATGACCGCGAACTGAAGCGCGGCGGAGAGCATGATCAGGGGGCCGAGAAGCGGCGAATTCGGGGTGCGGGTCGGAATTTCCATTTATAGCTCGAAGGGGGTGTCGATCACCAGGTCCGGGTCGGCAGCGGTGCCGTTTTCGGCATCGATTTTGTCTTTCGTGATCACGAAATAGCAGGAATCGTCAGTTCGGTTTTGCCTGCCCCGCCGGTTTCGACACCAAAATCTAAGCTGAAGGTGTCCGACGTTATCGGTCTGGCTGAAATCAAGGTCCCTTTTCGGTCAGCGCATTCTCTCGAGATCTCGGAGAGTAAATCCTGATATTCTCCGGGTGACAAGGCCGCCTCCTCTGTTTTAATGAATCCTCGAAACTTTTCCAGATATTTATCCATTTATCTCCGCCCTTTTTTTCGGTTAAGGTATCACGCCCGAAGCCGAGACACAATGGTCCGGTTGTGGATCATCATCTGAATGGTCCTGAACCCAGACCCTTCTGCGTTGATATAGATAAAGAAAGGGACGGTCTGGTTGAAGTTGGCTGCTGTCAATAAGAATATTGGACTCCCATATTTTCGATGACTCTTCCTTCCGGGTTTTCGATAATAATCATCCCGCCGCCCTCGATGATCTCCTTGAGTATTCAGCTCAAATCCTTCCGCGACTGCTCCGACAGAGGCATCACATAGACCGATTGCTTGATCGCCACGGCCCCCACCTGTTGCAGCCTTCGCCAGATTTTCACGCGCAGGGCGTTGGGTTTGGGGGGGAGCTGGGGGCAAACCGGTAAAAAATTACTTTACAAGATTTGCAGTCCCCGGTATACACATACACCCTATATGTATATTGGAGGTGACTATGACCTTATGTGGAGATGATCATGACAAACTGATCGCAAGGATCAACCGGATCGAGGGGCAGGTGCGCGGCCTCAAAAAAATGGTCCAAGAAGATCGTGATTGCCTGCAGGTTCTCAAACAAATCGCCGCCGCCAGCGGGGCCTTGCGGTCACTGGGGGCGGTCATCCTGGAGGATCATTTGAAGGGCTGCGTGGCCACGGCCATCCAATCCCAGGCCAACGGATCGCAGATGATTTCCGAAGTGGTCGAGATTTTCAACAAATTCAGCAAATAGGAATAAGCTTATGATCGGTCGATTTTCCAAATTGGGTGTATATCAGGAATTGTTCAGACTGCGTGATTTTTACCTGGCCGCTGCCGCGGCTGTGCTGGCGCTGATCAGCTTTATCATAGACTACGGGAACCCGACCACCAGCTGGCTGGGCAATACCCTGGCCATTGTTTCCGTGGGCATCAACGGCACCCCGATCGTATGGGGCGCGGTTAAAGGGCTGCTCAACCGGGAGGTCAATGTAGACGAACTGGTCAGTCTGGCCATCATTGCCAGTCTGATCCAGGGCGAATATCTGACCGCAGCCGTTGTCAGTTTCGTGATGACCTTCGGCGGCCTGATCGAGCAGGTGACCAGCGAGTCCGCCCGCAAAGCGATCAAGTCATTGGTTCGGATCGCCCCGCAAACCGCCACGCTTTTGTCAGGCAGCGAAGAAAAGATCGTACCTATCGACCAGGTTTCGGTCGGGGATAAAATCCTGATCAAGCCGGGCGAGCGTATCCCGGTGGATGCCCGCATCCTGTCCGGCGTGTCGGCCGTCGATGAATCGGCCATGACCGGTGAACCGCTGCCGGTGCAAAAGCAGGTCGGCGACGACATCCTGGCCGGGACATTGAACCACAACGGGGTGCTCAGGGCGCAGGCAACCAAAATCGGCCGGGACACGACCCTGGGCAAGGTG
This sequence comes from Desulfobacteraceae bacterium, assembly GCA_041642315.1. Lineage (GTDB taxonomy): Bacteria > Desulfobacterota > Desulfobacteria > Desulfobacterales > Desulfococcaceae > JAABSQ01. The sequence goes on from JBEPWQ010000116.1 coordinate 5,894, forward strand.
ATCAGACTGGTCAGCGAGGCCGAACTGCACCGTCCCGAAGCGATCCGGTTAATCGATCGCTATGCGGCCTGGTTCACACCGGCCATCCTGATCTGCGCGGCGATCGCCTGGATCATATCGGGAGAGGTCAGCCGGGCCGTGGCTGTGCTGATCGTAGGCTGTCCATGCGCCCTGATCCTGGCGGCTCCCACCGCCACCGTGGCTGCCCTGGGAAGGGCGGCCCGGGGCGGCATACTGGTCAAGGGCGGGCAATACCTCGAAAGGGCCGCGGCCGTCAAAGCCGTCTTCTTCGATAAGACCGGAACCCTGACCCTGGGAGAACCCAGAGTCGAAGAGATTGCCTGCATCGAAGGTGTCGATGAACAGGATGTCCTGGCCTGCGCCGCCAGCGCCGAGCAGCACTGCACCCATCCTCTGGCCAGGGCGGTTTTGAAAGCCGCCCATTATGCCAAAATCGTGGTAAAAGGGGCGGAAAATGCGTTTCACGAGATCGGCCTGGGGGTGCGGGCGATGGTGGACGGAAGTCTGGTGGAAGTCGGCAGCGTGACAGCCGGAGGCAATACGGCGGCGTTTCCGGAGCATCTGCAAAAATGCCTGGACCATTCAATGTCGCGCGGCGTGACACCGCTGGTCGTTTATCGGGACCAAAAACCGGTGGGGCTGCTCAATGTCACTGATCAAGTCCGTCCCGTGGCCGTTTCAGCAATTCAACAATTCAGCCAAATGGGTATTCAGGAGGTGGCCATTCTGTCTGGTGATCATGACCAAGCGGTTCGGCGCGTGGCCGACTCCGTGGGCATTGTCCGTGTGTACGGCCGTCTAAAACCGCAGGACAAGGTGGAGGTGATCAAAAAACATCAATCCAAGGATCTGCCGGTCATGTTTGTCGGAGACGGGATCAACGATGCCCCGGCTCTAGCGGCCTCGCATGTCGGGGTGGCCATGGGCGCTGCTGGAACCGATGTGGCCCTGGAGACGGCCGACATCGCACTGACCCACGACAATCTCGCCAGGTTGCCCTGGCTGATCCGTTTGTCACGGCGGATGCTGGCGATCATCAAAATCAATATTGTGTTTGGATTGGTGTTCAACGCTTTTGCCGTTGTCGCCGGCGGCATGGGATGGCTGACCCCCATCATGGCCGCTATCGTGCACAATATAGGCTCGGTCATCGTGGTCTTCGCATCGGCCAGCCTGGCCGTCTTTCCAGAGAGCAAAGAAGGAAATGGTCGTTAAAATTGAGCCACACAACCCGGTCCCTGAAGGTCCTATTGTCTTTTATGATGCCCTTGTCCTGCTGGGAATGCCCGGAATTAATATGACGGAAAAACAAGTGAGACTTGTCGGTTCCAAAATCAAGGGCGTAAATTACTGGATTGCCACAAATCGTTATGGTCTTTCAGGTGCGCAGATCGCAACCGCGTATAAACTCAGATGGGATTTTGAAAACTTTTTTGCCTGGTGCGATTCCGATCCATTTAATTAACGAATTGACGGCAATATCGGTCCTGTCCCCCAATCGCTGACAAAGTCGATGATGGCATCCCGGGTTTCCTGAGAAAACCGGAGATCCTTTTGTAATGGCTTCGGCATTCACAGTTTTGAGCCGCCACAGGATATTTCTTAGATAAATTAGTGATATTTTCCGTTTCTAATTTGCTGAATGTGATGGAATATATATCCACCCAAAGATTTTTTCGGGCAAAAAAAACCGAGCTTAAAAGGGACTGCTGAAAGAGACCGTTAAAGTTTTTATCAAAAACGACGAGAATATATTTAAAGCCTGAGATACCGGCAGCGACATTACCTCCAATTTTGAGCATTCGCTATAAATAAGAGCTACCCTCAGCTGAAATGGTCGAGGCCCTGTCCGACTGCCTCTCAGCGGATATCAAATTCATAGAAAAAACCTGTTGTCCTGCGGTCACTCAGCTTTGCCGAAAGAGCTGCTCACGTAATGATTGAAGACAAACGGAATTTACTTAGGCCCTACATACTCCTATCTCTGGTTTTACGGGTTTCCCAATAAAAAACCAGGACAGATCCCCCGGATCGGCCGGGGCTAAACGCTTGAGTCTCCCATATAAACCAAAAAGAGGGGATCATGGTCAAGAAATCGCAAAAATTGCCGTCTGTTATTCCAGAAAGGCGATATGACTGCCAATTTTACGGAAAGTGCCTGACCGAAGCGGCGATCCTGAATGATCCGGACATACCATGCTTGTATTGTCGGCGATATGAAGCGCGTGAGATAGAATTCATGGAAGATGAATTCAGGTGGTCAGAGCTCGTAAGAGGCCTTTTTGATGAGAGAGGGCACGAACACTGAAAATCCGCCAGAGAGCCAGAGGTCACCAAAAAAAAAGTGTCCGGATCGGGTCTCTGGACCAAATAAAAAAGGGCTACCGAAGGTAACCCTTTGATTTCATTTGGTGACCCCAACGGGGTTCGAACCCGTGTTACCGGCGTGAGAGGGCGTCCACACTACCCCATAACCCTTGAAAATACACGGAATTTTCGACATGAGAAGCATGAAATAGCATCATGGACACAACGTTTTGTGTCCAGATTTGTGTCCGCCACTTACCTAAATAAGTTCCACTATCTGTGTCAGGTTTTGGGCGGATTGGATCGTTCGGCCATGATTTTATCCGGCCCTTCTGGGGACCTGGGTTTACAGTCGGTCCTCATCAGCAAAATGTAAGCTGAACGTGTCCGCCGGCATCAGCCTGGCTGAAGTCAATGTACTCTTTTCGGTCAGCACATTCTTTGGAGATCTCGGAAAGTAATCCCGATATTCTCCCGGTGACAAATCCACCTCTGCTGTTTTGATGAATCCTCCAAACTTTTCCAGATATTATTCATTTATTCCCCCCTTATTTTGGTTGATATCACGCCCGAAGCCGAGACACAATGGTCCGGTTATGGATCATCTGCATGGTCCTGAACCCAGACCCCTCTGCGCTGATGTGCTTTGGGCGCATGTCCCTTTTCGACCCCCTCTGCCATGGCTTCGGAGCAGTATCCATTCTCGGCTTCTCGCTTTACAATGACGGCATCGCCATCTCGGTTTTCGAATTCTTCATCAAGGGAACTCTTTATTTTCAAGTATCAAATGGAATTGCCCAGGCGGGAGGATATCGATAGGTTTTGGAAAAAAAATGGTGGGCAGGGCAGGTTGTTTTCCCCGATTTCCACCCAACCGCCCCGGGAGAGTGCTTTGTCCTTTTCGTCGTGGAAGACCTCAACCATTTTGAAAGCTTCCTCGCAGGAAATGCCAGCCCAGTCGTTCAGTGTTCTGATTAATTCGAGTCTATTCATCTGTTCTCTTTTTGGCAATTCGTTATCATATGCCAATCGGGGCAGGGGATCATGGAAAACGATATTCCCGCCATCCTGGTTCAGCGGATCAGAAAGGAGCGGATCATCGAGAAATTCAACCTTCCGGAACTGCAGCCCTACCGGAATGCCATGATCACCAAGTATCTTTTCCATGGCCTTCTACCGGTACGGCCTTCACTGGGAGGTATTCCTCAAGCTGGTTGACACCGGCTTTGCGGAGGCTTTGAAATTCGTCGTTTCCCCGGCGGATTAGCGGGCCGCTCATTTGCCCCCACAAGGCATGCTCGCGGGCTCGCGTCCGAACAGTATTAAATCTTTTGACAATAGGGGAACTGTTTTTATAACATTAAGATCGCAATAGACTGAAGGTCTATATGGGGAAAAGGCTATATTGAGGTTCTATTTTGCAGGCGAAGATACTGAGCACTGCGGGAGAGTACTAACATGATGACCAAAGAAAAGATAATAGAATTGCTCCAAGAGAACCGATCCTTCCTTGACACGATGTACGGTGTGAAAAAGATTGGCGTCTTTGGCTCGTATGCCAAAGGGCAGCCCGACGAAAATAGCGATATTGATGTGTTTGTGGAGTTTGAACATCCCATCGGCTTCAGGTTTATTGAGTTTTCAGAATATCTTGAAGACCTGTTGGGCCGTAAGGTCGATGTGTTGACTCCGGCAGGTATCCAAGGGATCAGGATAGCTCGCATTGCCAAGGATATTGAAGAGAGCATTGTTTATGTCTGAGCGAAAGGATAGTGATTTCCTCAGTGACATTCAGGAAGCCATTCGGCGGGTGTTGGATTATACTGCCGGGATGGCGTATGAGACGTTTCTGTCAGACACCAAGACGCAGGATGCGGTCATCCGAAACCTGGAAATCATTGGAGAAGCGACCAAGAATCTGTCCAACGAATTACGGGGAAGGTATCCCGATCTTCCTTGGAAAAGCATGGCCGGCGCTAGGGACAGATTGATTCATGATTACTTTGGCGTCAACCTGGATATTGTATGGGAAATTGTTATCATTGAGTTGCCTAAAGTCATTTCCCGGTTGGACGGCATTCTAGAGTCGGAAATCGATGATTGATAAGACGGCATCGCCGGCCCCGCTGAATCTGGAAAAAATAGAAGGTTTGGCATATATTCACCGACATTGCTTATTCGATCTGATCTGTCTCCAGGCGGAAAAAAGTAGGGAAGGGGAGGCGCCGCGGGAAACCCGGCCGCTTTGAGGCAGATCGCCTCGGCCCCCGAGACGGTCGACGCGGAGCTCGAAAGGTTTGCCGAACGGGTAACCGCGGTCATTGTCGAGAGGGGTGCCGCCGGGGTCCACGGGATCATCCTAGCCGACGATATCCCCTATCAGCAGAGTACCTACATTTCGCCGACGTTCGTCGAGCGGCACCTCCTGCCGGTCTGGCGCCGGCAGATGGCTTTCGACCGGGAGCTGGGCGTTCCGATATTCTTCCATTCCGACAGCAACCTCAAGCCGGTCATCTTG
>JBEPWQ010000117.1:0-10681 GCA_041642315.1 Desulfobacteraceae bacterium
AGAATTTCACGCAGAATGAACGGGCCATCACCACCCTGAAAAACCGGATACGGGATTTGGAGCGCCAGGTGGATACCCTCAACCGCCGCCGAAATTTAGGCACCCCCAAACCCGGCACGATTCTTGAAGAGGACATTCAATAGTCTGAAACTCGGTCGGCCGGTTTTTTACCAAATCAGGCGGCGTTTTTCTCCGACAGCAGCGCCTCGATAACGGCGATATCCCCGGGCAGGTCCACCTCCGGAGAATCGTATTCGGTCACCATCACCTTGATGCGATGTCCGTTCTCCAGGGCCCGCAGCTGTTCCAGCTTTTCAACATCTTCAAGCCGGCCCATGGGCAGTTTACGGAAAATTTCCAAAAATCGCCGGGTGTAGGCATAGATCCCGAGGTGCTTATATGTGTCGAATCGCGTTCCCGCATCCCGTCCGAATGGAATGGGAGCTCTGGAAAAATAGAGCGCGAATCCCGCCCCGTCCATGACCACTTTGACGTGCTTGGGATTGGTGATCTGCTCCGGCTTTTTGATCAGATGGGCGAGGGTGGACATCTCCAGATCCGGGATTTCACCGAATGGGGCGGTGACCCGGTCCAGACACCCGGGGTCCAGAAGCGGTTGATCCCCCTGCACATTCACCACGATATCTTCCATATCGAGCCCCATCCGTTCGGCGGTTTCTCCGGCCCTGTCCGAGCCCGACCGGTTGTCGGCAGAGGTCATCACCACGTTTCCGCCGAATTCCTCCACCGCCCGATGAATCCGCTCGTCATCGGTAGCCACGACTACACGGGTGATATTTTCGGCTTTGGATGCCGCCTCATACACCCGCTGAATCATAGGCTTGCCTTTGATCACGGCCAGGGGTTTGCCCCTGAACCGGGTCGAGCCGTACCGGCTCGGGATGACGACCACCGCTTGTCTATTCCGATGCTGTCTCATAAATTTCCTCTTTTGATTCCCACTCAGATTCGAAGCCTCGCCGATGAACACCGGTACACAAATCTTAGGGCCCGCGCCATTGCAACCGCAGAGACCAATATGCTCATATGCCCATGCTGAAATCGAACGATCGGCGGGCGATCCCAGGCTTCCCAGAGTTCTTCTATCCGTTCGCGAGGAGCGAACAGATCGTGGCGGCCTTCCACCAGCAGCAGGTTTCGGCGATTCATCAGGGGTCGGTGGTCCGGAAGATTTAAACCGCCAAAGGGAAGCTCTCGTCTTTTGAGCGTCCGGCGTATCGGGGCGCAAAATTCCAGTTCCTGGATGGCGCAGTCCATGCGGGAAATAGGGGTCATCAAAACCGCAAAGGATAAACGATCATCATTGCAGGCGAGCAATCCCGCCAGCCAGGCGCCGAGGGAGATCCCCCAGACGCCGATCGGACCGCATCCTTCCCGCTTCAACCAACCGATCAGAGATTGGGCATCTGCAATGGCCTGCTGAGTCGAGCAAACCATTGCCGACAGATCAGGGGAGATAAAATCGGCGCCGGGTCCAAAGGGTGTGCGCCGTTTGCCGTGGCAGGGAAGCTGAAAAGTCAGCAGGCTGATCCCGTTTTTACGGCATCTGCGGGCAAGCAGCGGAAACAATAACCGGTAGCAATTTTCGCCGTTCCAGCCGTGCAGCATGACCAAGACCGGCCGTTTCCGCCATTGACCATCCCATCGGTAGAACTTTCCGTAGATACGCCGACATTGCGGTGCCACGCCCGGCATGGGCGAGTCGCACGAAAAATCATGTTTTCCGGAAAAAACCATTTTTGCGGGCGGCTTTACCTCCTCGCAGAAAAAATCCGGTTTTGCAGGGAATTCCTGCGCATTCTCCGAAAGTCGTTTCCTTCCCCGCTGTTCCAGGCGAAGGCGAGCCATTCGAATGACCGCCCGATCCACCAGTTTGATAAAAGGAGAGAACAGAAAAAGCACCGGTTCACGCTCCGGAATGTGGGCTTCGCAGGAAATCGTTTACTTCTCTCCACCAGGATGCCCTTGGATCGTAATTGAGGGTGTTATGCCCCCGGCCTTTCTGGATCCAGAGTCGTTTTGGGCCGTTGTAGGTTTCATAAAGTTTGCGACCGAGGGATGGCGGAATGATCTCGTCGTCGCCGGCTATCAGGAATGCGACAGGGCCGTTGTATCCTTGAAGCGCATTGATGTTGTTGTAGCGCTCGCGCAGGAGCAGTCCGACCGGGAAGAACGGGTAATGCTTCCGGCCCACATCCACAAAGCTGGTGAAGGGGGTGATCAGCAGAAGCCCGTCGATCCGTTCCGGGATTTTATCCGCTATGTGGCAGGCCACCCCGGTGCCGATGGATTCTCCCGCCAGAAACAACCGGGTGTGATTTTCATCCAAGAGGCTCTTCACCGCTTCGACGGCGGCCGCTTTGATTTTTTCTTCCGAAGGTCTGCCCGATCTGGCACCGTAGCCGGGGTACTCAAAGATATAGACGGTCCAGTGAGAGGGATCATCCAATAATCTGAATCCATTCACAAAATAGTCGCGGTGAAGGGCATATCCGGCGTTTCCGTGAAAAACAACGACCGCTTTCCCACCCTCCGCACTCTCCTCCGGGGATGCTTTCCAGCCGATCAGTTCCTTATCCGCATTCCGCCAGGCCGTCATTCCTTTTGCATTTGCTTCTTTCACCAGGCGTTCTTCCGAACCCCGGCTTGGAAAATAGATCATCTTTCGCTGGCATCCCGCCACCAACAGCAAAAGCCCGCCATAGATCAGAACCAGAACCCCCAGCATTTTGAATACGGTTGCCGGCATCGCTTTTCCCCTGCTTGCGTGAATTCCCGAGTACGGAACGGCACCCAAAGATATGGATTCGACCCGTGAAAGATGGCAACGGTTGAATCCGTCCCAGCCGATTGATGCCATATTCACATGAATCGGAATTCGGTACAAGTCTGAATCGGGATAGTCAGGATTTATGAGGATGATCAGGATACTCTCTATCAGAGCCCCCCACCATCCTGAATATCCTGAATCATCCTGGCCTTCCTGATTCAAACGCGATCTGAGTAGATTGCGGATTCAACTTATCTCAGAGCGGTTTTCCTTCAATAATCCCATACTCACCCCCAGCAGCACCGAAACCAAAACCGCCGGCGGATACTTCTGAACTTTCTCCTGAAATACCGGCTCCGATTTAACCCGGTTGAACTGCAATTGACAGTAGGTGCAGGCGGTGGCCACCACATCAGCCCCGGCATGGCGGGCATCCTGTAATTTCCGGGTCATCAGATTGAGTGAGAGCCGATCGTTCTTTCCCTGAAGCGGATTGCCGCAGCATTCCAGCCGCAGGGGCCAGTCCACCGGGGTGGCGCCGGCGGCGGCGAGGAGACGTTCGAAGATGGTGGGCGACAGCGGGTTGTCGAACTGGGTCACTTCGAAGGGCCGCAGGGCGTGGCATCCGTAATGGGCCGCCACCTGCAGGCCGGTCAGCGGTTTGACCACCCGCTCCCGGATCATCCCCTCTCCCAGATCTTCGTCCAGAAGCGTCAGCAGGTGAACCACCCGAATATCGTCATTCCAGTGCAAGCCTTCCCGGGCCAGGCGATGGTTCACGGCCATTCGGAGATTGGGACGCTGTTTGAGCCAGTATTCGGCATGTTTAAGATTGCCGTAGCAGCACTTGCAGGGGGTGAGAAGTGTGAGATGGTCCCGCCGGGCCAGGGCCAGATTCCTGGCTGCCGAGAAAACCGAGGCTTCAAAACTCTGCTGCCGGATCGGATACCCGCAGCAGTTGAAGCGGATCTCCGCCAGCCGGACGCCCAGCCGGTCCAGAACCGCGCGGGTGGTGCGGTCGTATTCAGGCAGATGGCGGGGGATTTTGCATCCGGGAAAATAGGCGTACTTCATCGAGTCCCATCCCGGTCGGGCTTCCGAAGGTGCACTTTCATCCGCTCCCCCGCAAGATTGCGCAGTTCATACAACACATCGGCCACCCGGACGCCCTGAGGGCAATGCTCCTGGCACTGATAACAGGTGACGCAGTTCCAGACCATTCGCGCGCCCAAAGCCAATTCTTTCATTTGAAGCCGCATCAGGTTCATGATCTGCTGCGGGGTCATATCGAGATCGCTTTCCGGATCATCGGAAGCCCCCACCACCGGACAGACGCTGGTGCAGGTGGTACATTGGACGCAGGCCCAGAAGGTTTCGACCCGGTCGGTGAGCCCGAGGTGTCCGGATGCTCCGGGGGCGGCGGGGCTCGGATGCTCCAAAAGCGATCCCCATTCGGCGGCGGAACGGGTTCGGGCCCATCCATAGGGATCCAGGTACCCGGTTTGAATCAGATCCGCCCGGGACACCGTCCATAATTCCTGAAGATCGATACCGGAGGGGCATAGATCGGTACACCGGCCGCAGGCGGTGCAGGCAAAACTGCCCTCGGCCAGGCCCATCATTCGGCCCGGCGGCGGATTCTTCTTTTTCGCGGTGAATTGCAGGGAGCGCAATTTTTCCGAGGGAAGGATATCCGGATTCCCCACTATGCGATAAACGGGTTCCACCGAACAGTACCGGCTGCAGACCCCGCAGTGGGTGCAGGCATCCAGGCCGAGAATGCGGCAGGTTTCGGCCGCGGCATCGGCTTTTTCGTCTGCGGCTTCTCCCCTGCCCGCCCGGACCAACCGGTATACGGGAGTGGCGAGGATATGAAAGAATTTCGTGAAGGGCAGCAGGGCCAATCCGGTGAAGCAGGCCAGGACATGAATCTGCCACAGGATTTGATCGGCTTGAATTTGGTTCAGTATTCCAGCCATCGGCTGAAGCATTCGGGAAATCGGCCAGGCCGCGACCGCCGTATCCGGCCGGTCGTGGCAGAAAGCGCAGCTATCGTCGTGCACCATGCGCCCCAGGTCGAGCCGATTCGGATTCACTGAACTGGTGGGAGCGCCCGAAAAAGCCACCCCGAAATCTTTTGCCCAGTAGGCCCTCAATCCAGCGATCTCCGCTGGATCATCCGAGGCATAAGCCCTCACCATGTCGTCGAACATGCGAGGCAATAGGATTCGGGTGCTTTCCAGAAAAAAACCGGAGAAGACGATGACACCCAGTATCGCCAACGCCGCCCAATCCCCTTTCCCGGTGATTTCCCGAAGCGATCTTACGCTCGATCGCCGGTACACGGCAATGCCGAGGCCGGCAGCGAGAATCAGCCCGAACAGGTTTCGAAGAAAACGGAAGGGATGCAGGGTGGGTTCGTATCCGGAAAAAAGGGTGCGGGTCACGAGGTCATCCAGAGCGTGAAAAATTAGGAGATAGAGAAACCCATAGCAGATGAACAGGTGCATGACCCACCGGAGCGGGTTTTGCTTCAGGATATGGACCTGAAACAAAACCTGACCGACCAGAATTCGAACCAGACCCGGAAGCTGACCGCCCGTCGGGATTCGGAAAAACCCGATAAATCCGCGGCCCATTCGTTTCAGGGTGGCGGCGGCCCCGGCATTCGAATGAATCACCCGATCATGAAACCAGGTAAACACCCGGTACGATATCCCGGCCAGGCAGACGGCCAGAGACACATAGAAAAGGAGTGTATTCAGTCCCGGGTGTTGGAACATGGGCTAAACCTCAACCGCCGGACAGAAAGCCCGTCACCGCTTTAAAGGCGGTGGCGACGGCCAATCCGGACCCGCATTTCATCCGCGTCCAGTCTTGATGGGCCAGAATGGAGCCCGCGGCAAACAGGTTTTTATAGGCGGGCGTTCCATCCTTCCCAAGCGGGCGAAACCATTCATCCGTCTCCAGTCCGGCGCGATTCACCGGATGCCCTTCAGGACTCAAAAAATCGGGATAATGCCATTCGGTTCGGGATTCGGGCTGCCGCACCGGCAAACCGAAGACGGTTTCCCGAATACCGGTGCGGCCGGCATGAAGGCCTTTTCCGAAAAAACGACCGGTGGCGAGGACGGCCCCTTTGGCCCGCACCAACGTGTCGAGGTCCGCGCCTCCGCTCTCGAACCGGAAATCACCACTGGCGAGCCGCTCGACTCCGCGAACCTGTTTCTGGTAAAGCGCCTGAACCCCCAGGGTCGGAAGCCCCTTTTCAAAGGCCCGCTGCAGGCGCAGGCCGCCGAGTGAAGGCGGCATGGTCGGGATTTCAAAAACCTGGGCACCCAACTCCGTTTCCAGGAAAGCGATCAGCCGGGCGGTATCTTCAAACCCCAGAAACGCCGGAAAACCGATGACCGATTCTCCCCGAAGATGAGGCTTCACCGCCTCCACCAGGGCGGTTCCCGTGTCCGGAGATTCCAAGGCCCGGGCCATGGTCACCGGGTAGGCTTCTCCCTTGAAGCCCGGCAGGGCGATGCGTGCGCTTCGCAAACCGGGCCAATCCGGTTTTTGAATTTCCGTAATCTGCCTGGCGCTGAACCCCTTCATTCCCTTGAAATCGACCAGAAGACAGGCCGGTTTGTCTCTCCAGGCCTCGACCCCCTTCCACATGGAGAGGGGTACCCGATAGGTGGTTTTTACGGTTCCGGCCGGGGTGAGCAATTGAACATTGCGACTCCCGTAACCGGCATAGGGCAATCCGAAAGCGGCCAGGAATTCAGTAATTTCCGAAAAAGCGGCGCGGATGTCTTCCGGCGCGATTCTGCCGTACGGATGGACCGGTTCATCCCGAACCAATGCCTGAATGCAGGCCCACGGGTTTTTCCAGGGACGATTTTCCCCCAACGGATGGACCGCCATCAGATCCAGCAGTCCGCTGGCAAAATTGATTTCACCGGGCAGCCCCATCTGAATCGTGGTGATTCCTTTTTTTGCCGCAAACAGGGCCGCGGCCATTCCGGCCATACCGGTACCGATGATCAGCAGGTCGCAGGTGCGGGTCTCTCCCTTCATTGCTCCAGCCCGAAAAGACCGCAATGAAGCGCCTCTTGAAGTTCGGCCTGCTCCATGGCGAGATCCCAGAGAACCGGACGTTTTCCGCGCCACCGTTCCCGAAGAAAATCCCGAAGCCCCTTCAGGCCCGAATTTCCGGTCACGGCGTCGATGTCGTACATATAGGCGGCGATTCGGGCGCTGCAGAACCCGCCCTGACAGGGTCCTTTTCCGATTCTGCTGCGAAGCCCCACCGCCCGCAGGGTGGGTTGCCCCCCCTGGTCCCGTATGGATTGAATGATGCGATCCACCACATCCCGGGAGACCATTTCACATTCGCAGAGCAGAAGATCGTCGTTCCGCCCCGACCGCAGCCACTCCCGGGGCGCCAGGCCCGGTTGGGTCCATCGCCCGGTGTCGGACGGAGGAAGCGGTTCGGTTCGGGTCCGGCAGGGCTCTGAAACCTTCAGCTTTTCACACACCAGATCGGCGGTCTTTTCGGCCATCAGCCGATAGGTGGTGAGTTTGCCCCCGGCGATGGTAATGAAGTTTTCCAGGCCCTCGGCCGCATGATCGAGAAGAGCGAACCCGCGGCTGACCTTTCGGTCATCCCCGCCCGAGGACCCGATCAGCGGCCGAACCCCGGCATAGGCCCGAATGTACCGGGTGTCGGCCAGGACCGGAACCATGGCGGCCCCTTCCTCGATGATTCGGTCCACCTCGCGAATGGTGGGCCGGCATCCGTCGGGGGTGTCCACCCGAACCGATGTGGTTCCCAGTATGGATACCGTGCCGCCGGGAACCAGAATATCCCCGTCGCCTGGTTTTCGCAATCGATTGATCACCCGGCGGGTGATTCGGCTCTGGGTGACCAGCAGGGTGCCCTTGGAGCAGACCACATCCAGGTGAAGGCCGGCCAGATTCGCCACCATTCCGGCCCACGCCCCGGCGGCATTGACCACCTGGTCCGGCTCAACCGAAAGCGTTTCGCCGGTAATCCGATTGCGTAGGCGAACGGAAAGGACCCGTTTTTTTTCGGATTCGAATGACACCGCCTGAATATGCGGCACAAAGACCGCCCCGAGCCGGCAGGCATCGGCGATATTGTCCAGGGCGAGCTTGAAAGGATCGACGGAGGCATCTTCTGCGGCATAGGCGGCGATGAGATCGGGGGTGAGGGCCGGTTCCAATTCCATAGCCGTATCCGTATCGACAGGTTCTGCGGGGATCCGGCTCCGCGCGCATAAATCGGGGAAATCGGCGATATAGGTTTCGTCATCCCCGGGCACGGCCACGAACAACCCCTGGGTTTCCTCGATGCAGTGGGGAGCGAGGCGTTTGAGCAGGCTTCCTTCCTCCCGGCATTCCTCGGCCGCTTCGGCATCGGAGGCCACATACCGGCCCCCGCTGTGAAGCAGCCCGTGATTGCCGCCCGAGGCCCCGGCGACGATATCCCGCTGCTCGACCAGAATACAGGGAACCCCCCGCAGGGCCAGGTCCCGGGCCAATCCGGTTCCGGTAATGCCCCCGCCGATAATCAAGACCTGGGTCTTCATGGCACCTTCCGTCGATAGGGGTTGGGATACCTCTTTTTCTTATCCGCGCATCTTTCGGGAAAATAGTTTCGCTTGAGAAAACAAAAAAAGGATGCTATGGGATTTACACGGATAAAATGGTATTTTCCATACCGAACTGACGAAGAAATTTACCATATCCGGATGGTTTTGTCATTGGTTTTTTTCTTTTGACAACACAGTGCTTTGAATTTTTCGTTTCCGAAAAGCCGTTATCCGTTTCACCGGATGTCTTTTATTTCAAAAAAACAAATGACGGAAAGCCTATGGCAACGGAAGAACCGGGCGTAAACCGGCCCGAAACCGACAAAACGCCGAAGGACCAAGGCGATAAAAAATCCAAGTCCATCCGCACCCGGCATGACGACATCCTGAAGCAGGTCCGGGAAAAAGGATTCGTCACTATCGAGGGGCTGGCCCAGGCATTCCGGGTCACCCCCCAGACCATTCGCCGGGATATCAATACCCTGAGCGAAAGCGGCCTGATCCACCGCTACCACGGCGGCGCGGCCCCGGCCACCAGTACCGAGAACGTCGCCTATTCCGATCGAAAGGTGATCTGCCTGGCCGAAAAACAGCGGATCGCCCGCTTGGTGGCCGCCCACATACCGAACAAGGTCTCCTTATTCATCAACATCGGCACCACCACCGAGGAGATCGCCAAGGCCCTCCTCCACCATGAGCGATTGCGGGTGATCACCAACAACCTGAACGTCGCCTCCATACTGAGCAAGAACAAAGATTTTGAAATCATCATTACCGGCGGGCTGCTGCGCCACCGGGACTGCGGCATTATCGGCGAGGCGGCCATCGATTTCATTCGGCAGTTCAAGGTGGACTATGGGATTATCGGCATCAGCGGCATCGATTCGGACGGCACCCTTCTCGACTTCGACTATCGTGAGGTGCGGGCGGCCCGAGCCATTATCGACAATTCCCGCCAGGTTTTTCTCTCCGCGGACCACACCAAATTCGGTCGAAACGCCATGGTTCGTCTAGGGTCCATCGCTGAAATCACCGCCCTGTTCACCGACCGGAATCCGCCCGCGGCCCTGAGAGAGGTGCTTTCGGTCTCGGATGTTCGGGTCCATGTGGCCAAACGATGAGGTTTTCAGGCCCTGATCATCCTTTCGGCCAAGCCGAATAATTGGCAGGCCACCCCGAAACGGTGATCATGGCCGGTTTTCAGAATAGATCATCTTTACATTTGATTTTTCACTTGCGAAAATGGGAATGGAATGATATAGAACCTTCCATTCATTAAAAACGGATTCAGCAACTGAATTTCCCTGTCCGCAAGATGTTCAAGCGGAAGGTTTACCTTCAAAGGGGGACCGGGCGCGATGGAATTGGTTCTGGAGAATGTGGATCGAATCGTCGGACAGGAAATCCATCTCAAAGACATTGATCTGACCTTCGCCTCGGGTTCCCGGTACGTCATCCTCGGCCGCACCCTGGCGGGAAAAACCTCTCTGCTTCGGGTGATCGCCGGCCTCGACCCCCCCACCCGGGGCCGGGTCATGATGAATGGCATAGATGTCACCGGCGTCTCCGTCCGCAAGCGGTCCATCGCCATGGTCTACCAGCAGTTCGTCAACTACCCTTCTCTGACCGTCTACAAGAATATCGCCTCTCCGCTCAAAGTGGCCGGGGCCGATCCCGACGAGATCGACCGGCGGGTGCGGAATACGGCGGAGATGCTCCGCATCGACCCGTATCTGGACCGGCTTCCGGCTGAACTCAGCGGCGGTCAGCAGCAGCGAACCGCCATCGCCCGGGCCCTGGTCAAGGAGACCGACCTGCTGCTTCTGGACGAACCCCTGGTCAACCTCGACTACAAACTTCGAGAGGAACTCCGAATCGAGCTGCAGGAAATTTTCGAACGGCGCTCCGCCATCGTTATCTATACCACCACCGAGCCCACCGAGGCCCTGATGCTGGGCGGCAATACCGTTGTGATGGACGAAGGCCGGGTGCTTCAGGAGGGGACCACCCCGCATGTCTACCATCACCCGGCTTCAGTGAAGGTGGCCGAGGTCTTCAGCGACCCGCCGGTCAACTTTATCGCCGGCTCCGTCGGAGAAGAGGAAGCCGGCATCGGCGGCGAAATCCGTTTTCCCCTGCCCGGCCACATGAAGCAACTGAATGCCGGAGAATACCTGTTCGGCATTCGGCCCAATCATCTCTACGTCAAATCCCGCTCCGATCAGGACATTCGGATTCAAGGAAAAGTGGAACTGGCAGAGATCAACGGGTCGGAGACTTTTGT
>JBEPWQ010000118.1:0-10641 GCA_041642315.1 Desulfobacteraceae bacterium
GATTGACCGATGCCGAGCGAAAGACCGGCTACAACGCCGACATCACCTACGGAACCAACAACGAGTTCGGCTTCGACTACCTTCGGGACAACATGAAATACGAGCGGGAGTCCCTGGTGCAGCGGGAGCTTTACTATGCGATCGTGGACGAGGTCGACTCGATTCTCATCGACGAGGCCCGAACCCCGCTGATTATCTCGGGGCCGGCGGAAAAATCTACTCACCTCTACTATCAGGTCAACGGCATCATTCCCCGACTGGTGAAGGAGGAAGATTACACCATCGACGAAAAGGCCCGCTCGGCGGTTCTCACCGAGTCGGGCGTGGCCAAGGCGGAAAAAATGCTGAATGTCGACAATATTTTCGACCCCGGCAATATCGAACTGCTGCACCATGTGAATCAGGCCCTGAAGGCCCATACCCTGTTCAAGCTGGATGTGGATTACATCGTCAAGGAGGGCGAGGTGATCATCGTGGATGAATTCACCGGTCGGCTCATGCCGGGGCGCCGTTACAGCGAGGGGCTGCACCAGGCTCTGGAGGCAAAGGAAAACGTCAAGATCGAAAATGAGAACCAGACCCTTGCGACGATTACCTTTCAGAATTACTTTAGAATGTACGATAAACTGGCCGGAATGACCGGTACGGCCGATACCGAGGCGGCCGAGTTCAAGAAGATATACGATCTTGATGTCATGGTCATTCCCACCCACAAGCCGATGATCCGCATCGATCATCCCGATGCCATCTACAAGACCGCCCGGGAGAAATTCGAGGCGGCGATTCAGGAAATCGCGGATCTCAACAAAATCGGGCAGCCTGTGCTGGTGGGCACGGTGTCCATCGATGTTTCCGAAGACATGAGCCGGAAATTGAAAAAGCGGGGCATCAAGCATGAGGTCCTCAACGCCAAACACCATGAAAAAGAGGCCGAGATCGTTTCCATGGCCGGTCAGAAAGGGGCGGTGACCATTTCCACCAACATGGCGGGGCGGGGAACCGATATCGTGCTGGGCGAAGGGGTGACCGATCTCGGCGGGCTCCATATTCTCGGCACCAGCCGGCATGAGAGCCGGCGCATCGACAATCAGCTGCGGGGCCGTTCCGGACGCCAGGGAGATCCGGGCTCTTCCCGGTTTTTCCTTTCTCTGGAAGATGACCTGCTTCGAATTTTCGGTGGCGACCGCATCACCGGGATTATGGAAAAACTGGGTATGGAAGAGGGCGAGCCGATCGAGCACAACCTGATCAGTCGGGCCATCGAAAACGCCCAGTCCCGGGTCGAGGCGCATCATTTCGATATCCGTAAGCAGCTCCTCGAGTACGACGATGTCATGAATCAGCAGCGGGAGGTCATCTACGAACAGCGCCGGGAGGCCCTCAAGGGGGAAAATCTGAAGCCGGCCATCGAGGAAATGATTCAGGAAAAGGCCGAGGAACTGGCCCTTTTTTTTATTGACGAGAAAACCCCGCCCGAGGATTGGGACCTTCAAGGACTGGACGACGCGGTATTCAAGCAGTTCAACATGCGTTTGAATATCGATGCGCAAATGCTGGAAGGGCTCGACATCGACGGAATCATCGATCTGATCAAAGATCGGGCCATCGATGCCTACGAAAAGAAGGAGGCCGAGGTGGGGCCGGAACGGTACCGGGAACTGGAACGCATCGTCATGCTTCAGACGGTCGACACCCTCTGGAAAGATCACCTGCTCAGTATGGACCACCTCAAGGAGGGCATCGGGCTGCGGGGATATGCTCAGCAGAATCCCCTGATCGTTTATAAAAAAGAGGGGTTTGAAATGTTCAACAACATGATCTCCCGGGTCAAGGAAGAAACCCTGGAGATTCTGTTCAAGATTCAGGTCGCCAAACCGGATGAGATGCGGCAGCTTCAGAAGCCCCGCGAGCAGGATCTGGTTTTTTCCGGCGGAGAGGACAATCCGTCCCCCAAGCGAAAACCGGTTCGAAGGGCCGACAAGAAAATCGGGAGAAATGATCCATGCCCCTGCGGCAGCGGAAAAAAGTACAAAAAATGCTGCGGGCGATAAATACGGATGATAAACACGGATATCCATATGCGATGGAAAGATGCCCGAACCCGGGACGTCTGTGCAAGGAAGTGACATGAGTTTCAATACGCCGGATACCGAGGAGATCACCGAATCCGAAACCCGGGAGGATATCCGTGAACCATCCCTGTTCAAGGTGTTTCTCCACAACGACGATTACACCACCATGGATTTCGTGGTGGAAATTTTGATATATGTATTTCACAAATCAGCGGAGGATGCCACTCAGGTGATGCTCAATGTTCACCGCAAGGGCGTCGGGCTCTGCGGGGTATACACCTTTGAAGTCGCGGAGACCAAGGTGGATACCGTTCACAGGTTGGCCCGGGAAAATGGCTTTCCACTCAAATGCACTATGGAGGAGAATTAATCATGATCAGCAAGGAACTAAGCGCAACCCTGGGGTTTGCGGTGAGAGAGGCCAGAAGACAGCGCCATGATCATGTCTGTATCGAGCATATATTGTTTGCGATTCTGCACGACGATTTCGGAGTCGAAATTGTTGAAAACTGCGGCGCCAGTGTCGAAAACCTGAAAAACCACCTGAACCGTTTCTTCAGTGAGAAGGTGGAAAGCGTTCCCGAGGGGACCGAGTATGTGTTTCAGCAGACCACCGGCTTTCAGCGGGTCATTCAGCGGGCGGTGAACCATGCCCGATCCGCGGAAAAGCAGGAGGTGGACGTGGGAGATATTCTGGCGTCCATTTTTCTGGAGAAGGATTCCCATGCGGCCTATTTTATGAGCCTGGAGGGGATAACCCGCCTGGACGTTCTCAATTACATCTCCCATGAGGTGTCCAAGGAACACTATGATGAAATGGAGCAGCCTGAAAAGGTGGAACAGGAGCAGGAAAAGGGCAAAAAGAAGTCGGACCCGCTCAAGGTCTTCACCACCGATCTGGTTCAACGGGCCGCTGAAGGCAAGCTGGACCCGCTGATCGGCCGAACCCTGGAAATTGAACGGACGGTTCAGGTGCTCTGCCGCCGGCGCAAGAACAATCCGGTTTTCGTGGGCGAACCCGGGGTCGGCAAAACCGCCCTGGCGGAGGGCCTGGCCCTGAAGATCAACGCCGGCGAGGTGCCGGACCTGCTTCTGGATGTGAAGATCTATGCCCTGGATCTGGGGGCCCTTCTGGCCGGCACCAAATTTCGGGGAGATTTCGAAAAACGGCTCAAAGGCGTCATCACCGCCTTGAAACGCAAGAAGAACGCGATCCTCTTCATCGACGAGATTCACACCATCGTGGGGGCCGGTGCCACCAGCAGCGGTTCCATGGATGCGTCCAACCTCATGAAGCCGTTTTTATCCACCGGCGAGCTTCGGTGCATCGGTTCCACCACCTATGAGGAGTACCAGAACCATTTTGAAAAGGACCGGGCCCTGTCCCGGCGCTTCGAAAAAATCGAGGTGCCCGAGCCTTCGGTGAAGGAGACCTACCAGATTCTCAAGGGGCTCAAGTCCTATTATGAAGATCACCACGACATCACCTACACCGATCCGGCCCTGAAAACGGCGGCGGAGCTGTCGTCCAAGTACATCAACGACCGGTTTCTGCCCGACAAGGCCATCGATGTGATCGATGAGACCGGTGCCTATATAAGGCTGAGCGGGGCGGCCAACCGGACCAAAATCCATCCCACGGACATCGAAAAGATCGTGGCCAAAATGGCCAAGATTCCGACCCACAGCGTCTCCACCTCCGACAAGGCCCGGCTGGAGGGCCTGGAGGGCAGTCTTCAAAGCGTGGTATTCGGTCAGGATGATGCCATCCGGTCCATGGTGACCTCCATCAAACGCTCCCGGGCCGGTCTGGGCACCCCGGATCACCCGGTGGGCTCTTTTCTGTTCACCGGCCCCACCGGCGTGGGGAAAACCGAAGTGGCCCGCCAGGTGGCTTCGAACCTCGGAATTCAGTTTCTGCGATTCGATATGAGCGAATACATGGAAAAGCATGCGGTGGCGCGACTCATCGGCGCGCCCCCGGGGTATATCGGGTTCGATCAGGGCGGCCTCCTGACCGACGGGGTCCGAAAACATCCCCATTCGGTGCTGTTGCTGGATGAAATCGAAAAGGCCCATCCGGATCTGTTCAATATTCTCTTGCAGGTGCTCGACTACGCCACTTTGACGGACAACAACGGCAAAAAGGCCGATTTCCGGAACGTCATCGTGATCATGACCTCCAATGCCGGTGCCCGGGAGATGAGCGCCATGACGATCGGGTTCGGTGATCCCGGAAAGGATGTCCGGAGCAAGGGGGAAAAGGCGATCGAGAAGTTCTTCAGTCCGGAATTTCGAAACCGGCTGGACGGAATCATCTCCTTCAATGCCCTGAGCCAGTCGGTCATGGAAAAAGTGGTGGACAAATTCCTGGACGAACTCAACATTCAGCTCTCGGGCAAGAAGGTGACGCTTTCGGTTTCGGACGCAGCCCGGGCCTGGCTGGCTGAAGAAGGATACGACCCCAAATTCGGTGCACGCCCCCTGAAGCGGGTGATACAGACCGAGATCAAGGACAAACTCTCGGACGAAATTCTCTTCGGAAGGCTGGAAAAGGGCGGTGAAGTCTTTGTGGATGCCGGGGATGGAGGTCTGACCTTTCATCTGGACGTAAAACGACTCAAGCAAAAGGAAACGCCGTAAACCCGGTTGGTTCGTAAATGCCCGTATTTCAACTGACCGAAAAGATCGGTTTCCCCCCGCCGCATCTTGCTGAACGGGAAGGAATTCTGGCGGTAGGGGGAGATCTCAGCGTCAAACGGCTGCTTCTGGCCTATAAAATGGGGATATTTCCGTGGTATGCGGAGGAGGATCCGATTATCTGGTGGTCGCCGGATCCCCGTCTGGTGCTCTATCCTCCTCAGCTGCGGTATTCCCGCAGCCTGAAGCGGCTCCTCAAAAAGAAGGTCTTCACGGTCACCATGGATCAGGCCTTTGCCCAGGTCATTTTCGAGTGCGCAGCGGTGAGATCCGAACAGGGGGAAGGCACCTGGCTGGTGGACGAGATGATCGAAGCCTATCTCCGGCTCCATCAGGCGGGGTTTGCCCACTCGGTGGAGACCTGGCAGGAGGGGCGTCTGGTGGGTGGTCTTTACGGTGTCTCTCTGGGGGGCGCATTTTTCGGGGAATCGATGTTCATGCGGGTCAGCAACGCGTCCAAAGTGGCGTTCGTGCGGCTGGTGCAGCAGCTGGAAGTCTGGCAATTTCAAATGGTGGATTGCCAGGTGAAGACGCAGCACCTTCTGGGCTTCGGGGCTCAGGAGGTTCCCCGAAAACGGTTTCTGGAGCAGCTGATGAAGGCTCTGAAGCGCCGAACTCGCAAAGGCAAGTGGGATTTTGACGAATCAACCCGCGGATAAACCCATGAACCGATTCCCCGTAACCGGCGGGACCGTGCAAGGAGGATAAACCGATATGGCCCATGATTGTCTGTTTTGTCAGATCTCGGCGGGCGATACGCCCACGGAATTTTTGTATGAGAATGACCGCCTGGTGGTATTCAAAGACATAAACCCGTCGGCTCCCGTCCACATTCTGATCGTTCCGAAGCGCCATATTCGGTCCATCAATGATCTTTCCCCGGGAGACGAAGCGATTCTGTCGGAAATGATCTTCACGGCCAAAGAGACGGCCAAAGATCAAGGGGTGGCCGAATCGGGATACAAACTGCTTTTCAATGTCGAAAGGGGCGGGGGGCAGGTGATTTTCCATATCCATCTCCACCTGATCGGCGGATGGAAGCGGTGACGCGAGGTTCTATGGCAAGGGGAATGAAACAGGCTCTTTCTTCAGTGATGCTCTTGGCGGCGGCCGGAATGCTGGTGGCTTGCGGAGACAAGCCGAGCCAGAGGCCGCCCCCGGAACACCATGGTTTCACTTTTTTCGGTGTCGGCCCCGATACCGTCCTGACCGACCGGCTTCGAAAGGATCTGGAGGAAATTCTGGGTCCGGGCGGAATTTCCGGCCGGAACACCATCGACCTGGAGGTGAACTACACCGGGTTTTTATCCGAGCACTTTCCCGCCTTGGCGGTGTTGAACCGACGGTTGAACAACCCCGCCGGAATTCGCGTGGAACACGGCGCCACCCGTCTGACATATCGATACCTGCGCAACCGGGAAACCCCCTTTGATTATGTGGAACTGCTCTTTGCCGATGTCACCGGCCGTCCCCTTCGGGTCACCATTCGGTCCGCCCGGGAGGGGCCGGAGATTATCGATATCCTCCGGAAAAATTACGGACAGCCGAGGAGAACCCTCGACTGGGGAGGGGATATCAATCGGTCGCTGGTGTGGGAGCGGGAAGGAGACGTGCTCATCTTTTCCGTTCAGGCCAACCAGTTCGACGCACCCGTCTACCGGATCGACACCTACTATGTGGATGAACTGGAGGCCCTGGTGGAGCGTGAAGAAAGGCAGCGGCTGAAGCGGAATCAACAAAAACAGAAGGCCATGGACAAGGCCTTTTCTTAGTTCATTTCACCACCAATCCGACGGCAGGGAAGGGAATCATCATGGCAGAACCGACCACGGTACAGATTTTTTCGCTCAGCACATGCTACCATTGCAAAGCCCTTCAGAAACTGCTCGACAAGTACAATGTTCCCTACGAGAGTGTGGATGTGGATCTTCTGGAAGGCGAGGAACGGGGAAAAATGATGGAACAGATCAAGGTTCTCAATCCGGCGGGCACCTTTCCCACCACGATCATCGATGACCGGGTGGTGAGCGGTCACCAACCCCAGAAGATCATGGATATTTTGAAGTCCAAAAAGGTCCTGAAAATGAGCCCCCTTCAAAAACTCTTCTCCAAAATCATCGGTGAAACCTGACGCCCCCATATTTTCACTGCTTTTCTTGCTATGAGAGCGGTTCAGATCGTCTTTTCCGGGCTGATTCTGGCCCAGTCCGTGGCCACCCTTCAGGTATATCTTTCCAATACCGCCTTCCTGGATAAACTGACGGCGCTTCAGGAGGCCGGGTATCTCACGGTCCCCAATCTCCTGGCGATGGATACCTTGACCCGGTGGGGGCCGGCCTTTTTCGGCGGGCTTTTTTTTTCGCTGACCGTGGGTCTTGCCCTTACTCTGGCCGCTTTGGGCGCCGCATGGATGCGGGTTCTGTTTTTTCCCGAATCCGAAGCGTTTCGGTTTGTTTCGGCGGTTCTATGGGCCGGTATCCTGGTCTGGTTGAACCGGGACGGGTGGGTGCCCCTGGCCTCCGCCTATTTTTTGGTGATTCCGCCCGTGGTATTTTTTCTTGCCCGGAAGCGGATGCAGGCATCGGCGGGAGGTAAATCGGGACGCCGAATCCTTCTTCACCTGGGGAGCATTCTGATTCTTTTTGCGGCGGGCGCCGACCGAATGAACCCCGGCATGTTCACCCGGATACGGGATCACCTCCTGCTCACCAATTCGCCGGGCCTTGCGGTCAATAATTTTTATTACAGGTATACCCTGTATCCGGCCCAGGTGTTTAAATCCCCGGGCCAGGATCTGATTCGGCCGGTTTTTATAGACCTGAACTCCGGCGAACCGGTGGCCGAACGGCTCAAGGGGACCCTGATCCGGCTCGATTATCCGGTCATCGATTCCCCGAAGGCGGCCGATGTCGTCATTGTTCAGGAAGGGAAAACCCTCCACTTCCTCCATAAAGATGAACCCATTTTGTCGGTCCCGTCGGCGGCGTTTCTGAAATCCCCTCGGGAGACCCTCCGCGCCTTTTCCCGAAGGGTGGATCGCTATGGTCCTTTCCGCCGGGTCACCTTTTTGTCCCTCATGGCCGTTTCCGGCCTGTTCGTCTATTTCATTTTCTATCTCCCCGGTTTTTTTCTTGCATGGCTTTTCGGCAGGTTCATCTCGCTCCGGCTTTCGAAACCCGTTCCGGTTTCGGCAATGGCGGCGGTCCTGTGCGTGGGGACGGGCATCGGAGTGCTCACGGCGGCGGTTCCGGACAAACCGCTCGCTCTGGCGCCGGCCGCACTGGACACTCGACTGACCTCGCCGGACCCGGCGGATCGGATTGCCGCTCTCCAATACCTTCATGACCGCAAGCTCGATATCGGTTCTTACGATATCCGTCGAAAGATGGCCGACAGCCCCCATTTGCCGGAGCGGTACTGGCTGGCCCGGGGTCTGGGTCACAGCCGATCTCGGCAGACGTATGAAACCAACCTGGCCCTCTTGAATGATCCCCAGATCAATGTCGCCTACATGGCCTATCTGGCCCTTGGGCGTCGCGGAGATCGGCGGGCGGTGGCGGAAATTCTGGAACGATTGAAAATGGAACACCGCTGGTATGTCCAACTGTATGCCTATAAGGCACTTCGGAGGCTGGGGTGGAGGCAGATCGGATCCAGGTGAGGCCGTTTTTGATCGCCTGCGCCGGGCTGTTCATCCTGGAAGGGGGCGGAATTCCGCTGATGAATGCGGGGTGGCGATACCCGGTGGCCGTTTTGGGTTTGCTGCGGATCGCGGAAATCTGCCTTGTGATCGGGATTTTCCGTTGGTGGGGCCGGGGCTTGAAAGATGTCGGACTGGGCCGGGACCAGATTTGGGCCGGCATGAGGCAGGGGATGATCTGGTCGGTCGGTTTCGGAGTGCTGGTGCTGATCGGATTCGGGGTTCTGGTGCTGATGGGCCGGAATCCGCTGCAACTTCTTCGAATGCGGCTTCCAGACGAACCGATCGCCCGCTTCTGGTATATTCTGGTGGGGACCCTGGTGGCCCCGGTCGGAGAGGAGCTCTTTTTTCGGGGAATGCTCTATGGCTATTTTCGGCGCTGGGGAATACCCGCGGCCCTGGCGGCCAGTTCTCTGCTCTTCGTATCGGCTCATTCCGCCGGCGGGATTCCGGTGACCCAGGCGGTGGGCGCGGTCCTGTTCGCCGTCGCCTATGAGATCGAGGGAAAGCTCATGACCCCGATCACCCTTCATGTGCTAGGGAATCTGGCTCTGTTGAGCCTTTCTTTATTGTCCTGAAAGGGTGGTTGCAGGAACCCTTATCCTCCATACCGAAACGCCTCCAGCGGATTGTATTTGGCCGCTTTGTGAGACGGATACAGGGTGGCCAGAAAACAGATCAGCAGGGTGGACACGGCGATCACCAGAACATCCGGAATTCTGAGGCTGACCGGGAGTGTTGAAAAGAAATAGACGTCTGAGGGGAGTTCGATGAAATGGTACTCCTTGAGAAGCAGACAGAGGATGAACCCGGAGAGCAGTCCGAAGAGGGTTCCCACCCCGCCGATTACCATTCCTTTATACACGAATATTTTTTTGATGCTTCGATCGGTGGCGCCCATTGCCTTGAGGATGGCGATATCCCGGGTCTTTTCCATGACCATCATAATCAGGGTGCTGGCGATGTTGAAGGCCGCCACCAGAATGATGAGTGCCAGGATCACGAACATGACCGTCTTCTGCAGTTTGAGGGCGGAAAAAAGGTTGCGGTTCATCTGCATCCAGTCCTGAGCCCAATAGGGAAATCCGAGTATGGAGACAATTCGGTCGGCGATCGCCCGGGCATCGTCGACATCCTCCACCCGCACCTCGATTCCGGAAATCGTATCCTCTACCCGCAGCATCTTCTGGGCATTGGAAAGGGTAATGTAGGCCATGGCCTTGTCGAATTCATACAATCCCGATTCATAGATACCGATGACCTGAAATCGACGGATGACCGGCATCCGCCCCACATTCCCGCCGGACCCCCGGGGCAGGACCACGGAAACCAGTTCTCCTTCGCCGACCCCCAGGTTGGCGGCCAGTTCTTTACCCAGAAGGATGCCCGGAATCAAGGGGGCGGAGGGATCGTTCATTTTGCCGGTAATAGTCCGTTCGGAAGCGGATTGAGCCAGTTTTTTGAGGGCCCCCGGGTGGAGGGTTCGAATCACCTGACCGGCGCTCTCCGGGTCCACCCCCCTCAGTACCGAACCGAAAATGCCGCTGGGAGACCGAAGCATGACCTGGGTATAGATATAGGGGGTTGCCGCCTCCACCCCCGGAACCCGACGAATGGTTTCAATCGGTTCCCGGTAATCGGTGAAGGGGCCGCCGTGGTGCAGGATGACCGCGTGGGAGGTGACCCCCAGAAGTCTCGACTTCAGCTCCGAATCGGCACCCGACATCACCGCGATCACGACGACCATGACCATGACCCCGACCGAAACGCCGGCGGTGGACAGGAGAGAAATCAGGGAGACAAAAGCGGTTTTCCGCCGGGCCCGAAGGTACCGGCGGCCGATAAAAAATTCAAATGACATGAGGATTCCCTGGAATGAATGTTTTCAATGCCGCTCCCTTATTTTTTGGATAGGTGATGATCTTCAAAACTACGGGGGTCCACCGCCACATTTCCCAGGCGAAGGGAGCTTTTTCCCATATCCGGAGCCCCGACTACCATCAGGATGCCTTTGAATGCCGGGTAGTCCAGTGAATTCCAGGCAGGGGGAATATCCAGCGGGGTATCGGTTTTAGATGCCATGATTTTCCGTGACGGCTTCAAAATATTCGGTTGATGGTTTTTTCATGCATCCCCTGAATTTATACCGGAAAGCCGGCGAGGGCAAAC
>JBEPWQ010000119.1:0-10615 GCA_041642315.1 Desulfobacteraceae bacterium
AGTGGCTCCGGCTGCGGCGGAAATGGGAGACCGGGTTCTGCTGGTGGTCGGGCGCGATACCGACCGTTCCGGGACGCTGATCGACGCCCTAAAGTACCGCGGCATGTCGGTGTCGGTATTCAGCGTCCAGGGAGAACCGACCACGGAAACCGCGGCGGCCGGCCTGGAGATCGCCAGAAAAGCCAAAAGCACCCTGGTGATCGGAATGGGCGGCGGTAGCGTGGTGGATGCCGGCAAGGTGATCGCCGCATTGTTGACCAACATCGAGGATATGACGACCTACCTGGAGGTGGTCGGCGAGGGGAAGCCGATTCAGGTGCAGCCCGAGCAGCATGAAAGGGAACCCGGCCTCGCTCTCGGACGCCGAACTGACCCGTATATTGGAAAGGGCCGTGGTTGCGTCTTGACGGAGCCGGGTAAAAGCCGTACAGTAATTGAATCAGGCATGATTCAAATCGACATCGTGCTGAATCGAAGGAAATAAATAGTTACCAATGACAAAGAATTTCGCCATGAAACCCCGTACCGCCATTCGAGATCCCAAGGCCGAACTCAAATCCAAGGTCTTCTGCATACTGGGCGATGAACGCGTCTACCGTTCCAAATCCCCGGCCATGTTCAATGCGGTCCTGAAAAAATCGGGCATCGACGGGATGTATGTGCCCTTCATGGTGGAACCGGGGCGCATCGGGGAGGCGGTGCGGAGTCTGAAAACCCTGAACATCGCCGGCGCCAATATCACCTTGCCGTTCAAGGAGGCGGTGCTGCCGCACATCAATGTCCTTTCGGAAGGCGCCAACATCATCGGCGCCATCAATACGGTGGCCCGCGACGGCGAGGTGCTCAAAGGCTACAACACCAACGCTATCGGGTTCATGGACGCCCTGGAGGAGGCCGGGTTCGAAACCCCCGGCAAAACCGCCCTGGTTTTCGGCAACGGAGGCGCGGCCCGCGCGGTGGTATTCATGCTCAACTGGCTTCGAGCCGGTGCCATCTATGTGGCCGGACGCAGCGTGGAAAAAGCGAAGCGGGTGGTCACCCGGATACGAGGGGAGGCGATATCTCTTGACACGCTGCCCGAACAGGCCATTCAGGCCCATATCGTGGTGAATGCCACTTCGGTCTCCGGAACCGCCGAGGCCGCGGAGCTGGCCTTGATGGTTCAAAAACTTCCCTTGCCGGCGTGTGAACTGGTGATCGACCTCAATTACGGGCGCAGCCAGAATTTCTGGGAGGATGCGGCCCTGGCCAAGAACATTCCCTTCATGGACGGTCTTTCCATCCTCGCCAACCAGGCCCGGCGCAGCTTCGCCCTCTGGACCGGGGTCGATGTGGATCCGAAAGAATTTCTGAACGCCCTGGACGGGGTCATCCCTTCAGACGGCGGGGGCTGATCCGCAGCCGCGGGATTCGTCCCGCCCTTCGACGGACGAATTACGGTGGCAGATAAAGAAACCCAAGACTCCCCGGCGCTGACCGTCATCACCACCCATGTCAACGCCGATTACGACGCCCTGGCATGCATGCTGGCGGCTCAGAAACTCTACCCCGAGGCTCTGGTCGTCTTTCCCGGATCCCACGAGAAAACCCTTCGGAATTTTTTTATCCAATCCATGATCTACCTGTTTAACCTGGAGGAGATCAAGGAGGTCGATTTTTCTAAAATCAAGCGGCTGGTGCTGGTCGATACCCGGCAGCCGGACCGGATCGGCACTTTTTCGGCGTTGCTGGATCGGGACGATCTGGAAATCCACATTTACGACCATCATCCGGCCCTGACCGGCGATATTCAAGGCGACCTCGAGGTGGTGGAAAACACCGGTGCGGCCATCAGCATTCTCACCGGAATTATACGGGAGCGGGGAATCGCCATTTCCGAGGAGGAGGCCACCATCATGTGCCTGGGGCTCTATGAGGACACCGGGTCATTCACCTTCACGTCCACCACGGAAAAGGATTTTCTGACCGCCGCCTATCTCTTGTCCAAAGGGGCCAAACTGGACATCGTTTCCAATCTCACCGCCCGGGAGATGAGCTTTGAGCAGGTGGGGATCTTGAACGACATGCTTCAGGCGGTCGCCCGGTATCACATCAAAGGGGTGGAGGTGGCGGTGACCACCGTCACCACCGACAAGTATGTGCCGGATTTCGCTTTTCTGGTTCACAAGATGATGCGGATGGAGAACTTGTACGCCTTTTTCGCCGTCGCCCGAATGGCAAACAAGGTCTACCTGGTGGCCCGAAGTCGAAGCCCGGAGGTGGATGTGGGGGCCATCGTCAGCAAACTGGGCGGCGGCGGCCACCCTTACGCGGCCGCGGCTACCGTTCGCGACAAGACCCTGGTTCAGGCGGAGCAGGAACTTCTGGAGATTCTCTATCAGGATGTCCGGTCGAGCAAACGGGCCAAGGACCTGATGTCTTCACCGGCCATTCGCGCCGACGCCGACACCTCCCTGGAAGAGGCCCGCAATCTGGTCACCCGCTACAACATCAATGCCCTTCTGGTGACCGAACGACGGGGCGGCAAGGAGATGCTTCTGGGCTATATCTCCCGACAGGTGATCTCCAAGGCCCTTTACCTCAAGCTCCACGATACCTCGGTTCGGGAATACACCTCCACCGAGCTGGGCACTGTGGGCCCCGAATCGGAGCTGCCGGAGATTCAGGACCAGATCATTGAAAACAAGCAGCGGATTCTGCCGGTGGTGGAAGGGGACCGCATTCTTGGGGTGATCACCCGAACCGATCTTTTGAACGTCCTGGTTCAGCAGTCCGATTTTACGGCACGGCATCAGCTCAATCCGTATGAGGATACCATCCATGCCCGAACCCGGTCCATTCACCGGCTCATGAAAGAACGCCTTTCGGACCCGCTGCTGGATCTTCTGCGATCGGCGGGAGAGGTGGCGGACGAACTCGATTACGGGGCCTATGTGGTGGGCGGGTTCGTTCGGGACCTTTTTTTGTATCGGCCCAACGAGGATGTCGACATCGTGGTGGAAGGCAGCGGCATTGAATTTGCCAAGACATTCGCCCGAAGCCGGTCCGCCCGGGTCCACACCCATGAAAAATTCGGCACCGCGGTGGTGATTTTTCCGGACGGATTCAAAATCGACGTGGCCACCGCCCGCATGGAGTACTACCGGTTTCCAGCGGATTTGCCCACCGTGGAGATGAGCTCGATCAAACTCGATCTCTTTCGGCGGGATTTTACCATCAACACCCTGGCCATTCAGCTCAACAAACAGCGATTCGGAACCCTCATCGACTTTTTTTCGGCGCAAAAGGACATCAAGGAGAAGACCATTCGCATTCTCCACAACCTCAGTTTCGTGGAGGACCCCACCCGGGTATTTCGGGCCATTCGGTTTGAACAGCGGTTCGGCTTCACCATCGGAAAACTCACGGCCGGACTCATTAAAAATGCGGTGAAAATGGATTTTTTCAAAAAGCTGAGCGGACGGCGGACCTTCAACGAACTGCGCCAAATTCTGGAAGAGGAGAATCCGCTGCCGGCCATTCAGCGGCTTCAGGATTTCGATCTCTTGAAAATGATCCACCCCGAGCTTCAGCTGGAAAAGAAACTGATTGCCGACTTCAAATCGGTCAAAAAGGTGCTCTCCTGGCATGACCTGCTTTTTCTAGACGAGCCTTATCTGCGCTGGGCGGTCTATTTTATGGTCCTGATTCGAGGATTCAAAGCCGACGTTTCCCATCAGATCTGTGAAAAATTCGAATTGGCGCCCCGGCACCGTGACATTCTTCTGAAGGAGCGGTTCAAGGCCGATCAATGTCTGTTTCGGCTCGGCGGCATGCTTCCGGCCAAGAACAGCCGAATATACGCGGCGCTGTCCGGGTTTCGGGTGGAGCTGCTTCTGTATATGATGGCGATCACCCGCAAAGAGATGGTCAAAAAAGCGATTTCGCTCTTTTTCACCCAGCTGCGGCAGACCCGGATTTCGGTGACCGGAAAAGATCTGAAGCGGGCCGACATCGAACCGGGGCCCATCTACCGGGAAATTCTGGATGCCGTTCTCAAGGCCAAGCTCAACGGAACGGTGCATACCCGGGAAGAAGAACTCAATTTCGTTCGAAGTTATGTGAGCTGATTGCTTTTTCCGTCGGAATTGGGTATGGATGGCCGGAATTTAAAATACCTTCAGCATTAGGAGATCAGTATAATGGCGGATAAAAAAAGGATTCTAAGCGGCATGCGTCCTACCGGACCGCTTCATCTGGGGAATCTTCACGGGGCCCTGGCCAACTGGATCAGCATGCAGGATGCATATGACTGCTTTTTTTTCATTGCGGACTGGCATGCCTTGACCAGCGGATATGAAGATACCGGCCGCATCACCGATTATGTAAAGAAGATGATGATCGACTGGCTGAGCGTGGGGTTGTCTCCGGAAAAATCCACCTTGTTCGTGCAGTCCCATGTCAAAGAGCATGCCGAGCTGTATCTGCTTCTTTCCATGATCACCCCGGTTCCCTGGCTGGAGCGCAATCCCACATACAAGGAACAGATCGTACAGATGTCCAACAAGGATCTGTCCACTTTCGGGTTCCTCGGGTATCCGGTCCTGCAGGCGGCCGACATCATCATCTACAAGGCCAACGGCGTACCCGTCGGCATCGACCAGGTGCCCCATGTGGAGATCACCCGGGAGATCGCCCGCCGCTTCAATTATCTGTACGGCCATGTATTTCCGGAACCCGACGCCATTCTGACCAAAACCTCCAAGGTGCTCGGGTGGGATCGGCGCAAAATGTCCAAAAGCTATGAGAACGCCATCTATCTTTCGGACAGCCCCGATGTCATTCGGGAGAAGGTCTCCAGATTCATCACCGATCCCGACCGAAAGCGGCGGAAGGATCCGGGAAACCCCGATATCTGCAACGTTTTCGATTTCCATAAGCTGTATTCCCCCCAGGAAATGATTCAGGCGGTGGACCACCAGTGTCGGCATGCCGAAATCGGCTGTGTGGAAGACAAAAAACAGATGGCCGAAAACCTGATCGCATTCCTCGAACCGATTCGGGAAAAGCGACGGTATTATGAAGAACGACCCCAGGAGGTGGCCGACATCATCATCACCGGCAGTAGCAAGGCCCGGGAGGTGGCGCGGCAGACCATGGAGGAGGTGCGCGCCGCCATTCGCATATGACCGGAGAGCGGTACGAGGTGCGGGTCGAGAATATCTTCGAAGGCCCCATGGACCTGCTGGTCTATCTCATCAAAAAGCATGAGGTGGACATCTACGACATTCCCATCGCCATGATCACCGACCAGTACCTCGGCTATCTGGAATGGATGAAGGCCATGAACATCGATTACGCCGGGGATTTTCTCCTGATGGCGGCCACCCTGGCCCAGATCAAGTCCCGCATGCTGCTGCCGGTCCATCAAGACGAAGAGGAGGCGGAAGATCCCCGAATGGAGATCGCCCGCCCGCTTCTGGAATACCTGCGCATGAAAGAAGCCGCCGACCGGCTCGGCGAGCGGCCGATGCTGGGCGACGACCTGTTTCTCCGCCGGCCCGACCAGTCGGAACTGACGGTGGAACGCTCCGAAGAGGTGATTCAGGTCAGCCTCTTCGAACTGATCGACGCCTTTCAGCGGATTCTGGACCGGGTGGCCGGGGATGCCGGGATGGAGTTCACACCGGAGCGGTTTACCATTCGGGATAAGATCGCCGAAATCGTGGAACTGCTGGAAGCGCGCAATTCGGTGACCTTCACGGAGCTGTTCACGAGGGCGGGAGGCAAAGAGGAGCTGATCGTGACCTTTCTGGCCCTTCTGGAAATGGCCAAGATCGGGCTGATTCGAGTGGCGCAGCAGGTCCAGTCCGGCATTATTCGTGTGTTTTACCAATGAGAGACGAACTCAAGCACATTATCGAAAGCCTCCTGTTTGTTTCGGAAGAGCCGCTCTCCGTAGACAGAATTCGAAATGTGCTGGATATACAGGATACCGGCCCCATTACCGAGGCCCTGGACCGGTTGGCCGCCGAATATGAAACCCGAAAAGGCGGCTTTTTTCTGCGGGAGGTGGCCGGCGGGTTTCAGATTCGAACCCGCCCCGAATACAAAGACTGGATCAAACGGCTGCTCCAGACCAGCCCGGCCCGGCTCAGCAAGGCCGCCCTGGAAACCCTGGCCATCATCGCCTACAAGCAGCCGGTGCTTCGAAGTGACATCGAATACATTCGCGGGGTCGATTCCGGCGGGGTGCTTCGAATGCTTCTGGAGCGAAAAATCATCAAGGTCCTGGGCCGAAAAGACATCCCGGGCCGGCCCATGATCTACGGCACCACCAAACAGTTTCTGCAAATGTTCGATCTCAAGGACCTCAAGGACCTGCCGACGCCCAAGGAGATCGAATCCTTCGGCGAAGGCGGCGGGGAAGGGGATTCCGGTCCGGATGCGGATTCAGACGAAAAAAAGACTTGACCTTTTCCGCCGAGACCGGCTATAGAATCCACAACAATACCGCATAAAGGGCGATTAACTCAGCGGGAGAGTGCTACCTTCACACGGTAGAAGTCACTGGTTCAAATCCAGTATCGCCCACCAAAGAAATCAAGGGGTTCGGCCAAAAGCGCCAACCCCTTTTATAGTTTGTCATTTTCCCAAAAATGCATCCGCCTCTTTGATGGCGGCGCGCTCCGAATCCCCCGTTTTGGCAAGCAGCCGCTCATAATGCTTTCGAGCGGTCCGCTCGTCGCCCGCTTCTCTGGCCGCCCGCGCCGCACCGATCAGGGTGTTGTAGCGCCCCGGCCAGATCGCATCGGATGCCTCGTAAGCCTCAAGTGCTTCGGCGGGGCGGTCGAGGTCCATGAGCAGATCGCCGACCGCTTCGTAAGGTGGCAGCAATGCGCCCGGGGTGACCGGGTGCTTTTCGACGGTTGTCTCGAGTTCGGCGGCTGAGCGCGTCAACTCCACCGCTTTTTCGGGCTCTTCCTGAGCGTATGCGATCCGGCCCGCGAGAACGCGGCGGTCGATTTCGATATAGGCGGCCATATGTTCGTTGTCGGCCGCCTTCGCACGATCGCGAAGTTTCCCGAGATGTCGCTCGGCCTCGCCTGCGGCTTGAATATCACCCATGTGGGCCGCGCCGAGACCCCGTGCGAACCGGGTCAATCCCTCCGCCCACGGCGACTCATCCCACGGCAGATACTGCGGCGTGCGGAGTGTCAGGTCGGCGGCCCGCTTCCATTCATGCCGTTCGACGGCCATTCGCGCCGGTATCGCGGCGAGATGGAATGTGCTGATGAACGACGGCTGGTATTTCTGTTTTGCTTGCGCTTCTTCGAAGGCGGCGCCGGCTTTGTCGTCTTCGCCTCGCTGCAGATAGGCATAGATCAGATAATCGACGGCATGGATATAATGATGGGAGACGGCCCCGTCGGCAGGATGCTTGAGTGCGGCCTCGGCTGAACGCCGGTTCCAGTCGATGACCTCGGGCCAGTCGCCCAAACGCACATAGATGTGGGAAGGCATGTGCAGGGCATGAGGGACTTCCGGTGCGATCTTGCCGTAGATCTCCACCATGTCGAGCGCATTCCGGGCGCGGCCGTCGACATCGGTGGCATGGATGCTGTAGTGGATTGCACCGGGATGCTTGGGAACCTGCTCAAAGACCTTTCGAAGAACGGCTTCGGCTTCGTCATACAGCGGATCCGGGTCCTCCGCACGCTGTGCGAGGGCCAGTCTTGACAGTCCATACAGGGCGGCGATGTCCGGGTCATCGGGGTGCGCTTCATAAGCGGCTTTCATGGCGTCAGCCCAGCGTCGGATGCGGGCCCGGTATCCCGCCGTTTCGGGCTCCCGGAAAAAAGCCGCTGTGCTCTCGATCAGATGCCCTTCACGGTCGGAATGATCCAGATCCCGGGCCTTTTCGATGTGGCGTCGGCCGCGTTCGAGTTCATCCTGGCTCGGGCGCGTGTCCCAAAGCGGCTGGAACAGCGTGGCGGCAATGCCCCAGTGCGCCATTGCACAGTTCGGCTCGGCTTCGATGATCTCTTCGAATGCGGCCCTGGACTTCACGTACATCATGTGGTGCAGCATGCCGAGGGCTTGATCGAAATCCTTCTGAACGGTTTTCCTGCAGGAAATCTCGAAATCGACCCGCCCGATGGATTCGTCCTCGGGACCGGATTGGTTACCCTGCCGGGCTGAGCCGACAGGCGGGCACAGCAGAACAAGAGCCAGAATGGCCGCAGCCACAAACTTGATCAACCGATTTTCATTGCGCACCTTTCCGCTATATTTTTCAGGGAGAATTTGAAAAGCCATGTTTTCCTCCTCTTTTCCGTTTATATTATATGGATTCTTTTCCGTTGGGTTTTCAAATCATAAGGTCGGTCGTTACAACTTCTGTGTAAATGGGGTGAATCCTTTATTTTAGAGTTGAGGACCGCTCGCAGGAATTCCTTCGGGACTCAAGAGCAGGTTCGGGGGGGTTGGTCGGTTTGGATATCAGCGCCCCAGGGGGGGCGGGGCGCTGATAAAATCGGAAGCAGGGGCGGACCTAACTTCCGAAAAGCACAATGGATTGAAAATTAAATTGTGCCTTTTTGAGCTTCAATGTAAAATTTTATCCATGTTGAGTCAATCGGGGGAAGTAGGAAAATGACCTTCGAAAAACCTTATCCCTTTTTCCCATCTGATTTCCCCTTTGAACCGACCGGTTCATCCGGCTTTCTGATTCTGTTTTTCCGATGCGGTTCGCTCCAGAGTGGCTTCATACAGGTAAGGATATAACTGCTTCAGGCATTTGGGGCATATACTGTGGGAGACCTTGACCGAGGGAAATTTTTGCAGGAAGTACAGATCATGCAGCCACTCTCCATCATCCGTTCTGACCTTCTGGCAATTGGCGCAGACGGTGAGAATTTCTTCTTTGAGTATTTTTTTCTTATTCATGCGGCCTTCCTCCTTCCGGCAGTAATAATTTTTATCTGAATTTGACAGATTTGAGAAGACGTGTAAATCGGGGTGAGCCGGATTTTACGCTTCGGAAAACCCGATGTGGAAGGGCATTTTTTACCCCGTCAGATGCATGCCCGATCGGATGAGAAAATCGAAATGGGGTTTGGACTAAAAAAGATCAATCATCCGAGCCCAATTTCCTTACAATCCTTTCCGTTCGTTTCATGGCATGAAGCCATTGGGCCATGTCCGAAGAGAGAGGAATGTTTTGGTTTTTCCATCGGTCCGGCGGATGGGAGGAGATTCGAATGTGGGTTTCCGAAATCCTGTCCGGCCAGATCAGGTACAGATATGTGATCCCGTCGATTTCGATCAGATCTTTGAATTCTTCGTCGGAGAGGGCGATCCGCTCTGCAAATTCACCCTGAACCAGATCGACTTTCTGACGGGCAATCAGATCCATGACGACCGCATCAAAATGTTCCCGTTTCATGCCGCTGGCCTTTCGCAAACAATCGATCCGCTGGCGATACCGGTCTTTCATTTTCCCTGCAGCGTTTCGAAGGGCTTTTTCGGCTTTCCGGTATCTATTTTTCTTTCTGCATAACTGTAACCGAAGATCCTTTAAAAGAGAAAGTGCAACCATTTTTTCAGTTTCCGCTCCTTTCCATTCCGTATATAAAATCAGCTGATTGCCTGGATTCTCAAAATCTTCACGATTTTGAATATAAACTGTCAGCTTTTGATGGAAAAAGGCCCCTCTATTTAAGGGCATTGGTATCTCCGT
Source organism: Desulfobacteraceae bacterium (assembly GCA_041642315.1). Taxonomy (GTDB): domain Bacteria; phylum Desulfobacterota; class Desulfobacteria; order Desulfobacterales; family Desulfococcaceae; genus JAABSQ01. Next base: position 9,722 of record JBEPWQ010000119.1, read on the forward strand.
TTTCTGATGGTCTTTTTCTTTTTGTAGTATTTTTGGTGGTATGCATGGAAATTCTTCTTTCCTCTGGTCGATGAAAATTTCTCCTCAGGCCAATCCATGCCGGCGAATCGGCACCATATGAATCGGCGGCTCCTCCGCTCGAATGAAGAACGGGATCTTGTGGCCACGGACCGAACTTAGCGTGTAAAAGAGACCTTCACTTCCTGATTGAAAGGGTACAGCAAAAATTGAACCAGATCAGAAAAAACGAGGACATTTTTCAGGTGAAACGTAAGCTCCCCGTCCGATCCCGTCTCGAACAGAGCGGTGGGGAAGCAATTTTTGGAAAAACCGGCTGCAATCCGGTGTGGAAAGAGGATGGATTACACTGCGGAATCAGGACCGATCTTGACCAGCATTTTTCCGAAATTTTCACCGTGAAACAGGCCTATAAAAGCTTCGGGCGCGTTTTCAATCCCGCCGACTACCGTCTCTTTCCATTTGATGTCGCCGGATCGAATCCATCTCGCCATATCCGACAGAAAGATGTCGTATTCATCCATGTGATCGGAGACGATAAATCCCTGCATAGTGAGTCGCTTGGTGATGACATTGAAGAGGTTTCCGGGTCCGCACGGCGATTCCTCCGCGTTGTATTGGGAAATCAGTCCGCACATGACCAACCGGCCGGAATCGTTCATGTTTGCCAACGCCGCTTCCAGGTGATCTCCACCCACATTTTCATAATAAATGTCGATGCCGTCCGGTGATTTCTGTTTGAGTTCGGAGGCCAGGTTCCGGCTCTGTTTATAATGGATCGTCTGGTCGACCTCGGCTTCGGATCTGAGCCAGTCGAGTTTTTCTTCTGATCCGGCGCTGGCGATCACCCGGCATCCTTTGATTTTGGCCACCTGG
>JBEPWQ010000120.1:0-10613 GCA_041642315.1 Desulfobacteraceae bacterium
CCACGGGGTGGCTCCGGCAGGTCCGATTCCCCCCAGGGCCGGAGAAATCGGTTGATGTTTTGGCAGACATCACCTAAATTGTCACGATTTCAGCCGAGAGTGCGCGGAAGGCGATTTCCAAAGTGCCGGGATGATTTTCATTGAACAAAGTCTTCCGGTGCCGAACCGATCATCAGTCAATCCAATTGCCATTCCCTGCCAGGGGCCTTCTCTGTCAGGCAATGATGAGCGAGGTATATTGTGAGCAGTTCAAATCTTTTATCCGTCGTAACCTTTATTTACGGCCTGTCGGCGGTTTTGTACATCACCGCATGGATTTTTGAAAAACCCTTTCCCGGCAAGGTCGCCACCTGGACCGCCGTCCTCGGAGTAGTCGGGAATGTGTTGGGTATTTTGCTGCGGTGGGCCGAAACCTACAAGATCGGATACGGCCACGCCCCCCTGTCCAACCTGTATGAATCCCTGGTCTTTTTTGCCTGGTGCATTGTAGCCCTCTATCTGTATATCGAGCACCGGTATCGAAACCGGACCATCGGCGCCTTTGTGGTGCCGCTCGCGTTTCTGGCCATGGCCTACGCTTCCCTGTCCCCGAACATCTCCGACCGGATTCAGCCCCTGATTCCGGCCCTCCAGAGCAATTGGCTGATCGCCCACGTCATCACCTGTTTTTTTGGGTATGCCGGGTTCGCCGTCGCCTTCGGCATCAGCATCATGTACATCATGAAACAGCGGGTGGTGGCGGTCGAAGGGCCGGTGCTGGCCCATGTGCCGGAAACCGAGACGCTGGACGACCTGACCCACAAAATGGTCCAGTTCGGATTTTTGTTTCTCACCGTCGGGATCATTACCGGCGCGGTCTGGGCCAATTCGGCCTGGGGCCGCTACTGGGGGTGGGACCCCAAGGAGACCTGGTCTCTGATCACCTGGTTCATCTACGCCACCCTGCTTCATGCCCGTCTGATGCGGGGATGGCGGGGCCGCAAAATCGCCTATATCTCTATTGCCGGGTTCATGGCGGTGCTCTTCACCTACTTCGGCGTGAACCTGTTGCCGGGGCTTCACAGCTACGGAGCTCAGTGATTTCCACTTGACAAAAACGGGATCAGTATGTACAGAGGGCCACAGCTTCATTCCGAATCCTGGTCAGATGTCCTGGTCTAATTGTTAACCACAGCGTGACGGAGTTTCCATGAGTGCAAATGAGGAGAAGACGAAAGCGGTATCCGACGGCGGAGGATTTCCCACCCTGTTCTTCATCATCGGGCTTACCCTGAGCCTGATTGTCGGCTGGATCATATTTCCCAAGCTGCTGTACTCCAAAAAGGAGCAGCCGTTCGATTTCAGCCATGCCCTCCACAACGAAATGGTCGAAGATTGCCAAAGCTGCCATTTCTTCCGGGAGGACGGCAGCTTTGCCGGAGTCCCCAAGCTCGCCCAGTGCGTCGACTGCCATATGGACATTCAGGGAGACACCGAGGATGAGGCCGTTTTTGTCAATGAATACGTCATTCCCGGAAGGGAAGTTCCCTGGCTGGTCTATTCCGAACAGCCCGACTGCGTATTCTTTTCCCATGCCGCCCATGTGAAGGCCGGCGGAATGGACTGCAAAACCTGCCACGGCCCCATCGGCCAATCCACCAGCCTCAAGCCCTACGAAGAAAACCGGATCACCGGCTACAGCCGGGACATCTGGGGCCATAACATCGCGGGGATCAAAAAGAACACCTGGGACCGGATGAAGATGGACGACTGCTCCGAATGTCACGTCCAGATGGGCGTCAACCAGACCAGTGTTCAGACCGAGAAGGGCGCCTGTTTCGTGTGCCATAAATAATGTTGATCAGGAAAAATTCGGTGTAAGGGGAAAACTCTATGAAGATAGATAGAAGAAGTTTCTTGTCACTCGGGCTTGGTGTTGCGGCGGGATCGGTTCTTTCACCTTTGCCGTGGAAGCTGACGGACGACCTTTCGATCTGGACCCAGACATGGCCCTGGACACCGGTCCCCAAAGACGGCGCCGTCGATTATGTCCATTCCGTGAGTACCCTTTGTTCGGGCGGTTGCGGCATTCAGGTACGAAAAGTCGACGATCGGGCCATCAAAATCGAAGGGATGGAAGGCTATCCCGGCAGCGACGGAAAGGCTTGCAATCAGTGCCTGGCCGGAATCCAAAAGCTCTACGGCAAAGATCACATTCAGACCCCTCTGAAACGGATCGGCAATCGGGGCGAAAGCAGATTCGCCCCGATCTCCTGGGATGAGGCGATGTCCATGGTTACGGATCAACTCAAGAGACTGCGCACCGAGGGCAAACCCCAGAGCCTGGGCTGTATCGTTGAGCGGGAATACGGCACGGTCCCCCAGTTGGTCAAGCGGTTCGCCAAAGCCTACGGCTCACCCAATTTCATGACCATGCCCTCCTATCTGGACGGCTATGAACAGATATTCAAGATCATGCACGGCAGGGAGGCCATCCCCGGTTTCGATCTGGAAAATGCCGATTTTATTCTCAGCTTCGGCAGCGGTCTGGTCGAGGGATGGGGATTGGTGCCCCGGATGTTTCAGGCCAACAGCCTGTGGAAAGAAAAAGGGGTGCCGGTGGTGCAGTTCGAACCCCGGCTCTCCAACACGGCGGCCAAGGCAACCCAGTGGATCCCCATCAATCCCGGCACCGAAGCCATTCTGGCCCTCGGCCTGGCCCATGTGATCATCACGGAAAACCTTTTCCATGACGATTTCGTCAACCGGTACTCCGCCCGATTCGAGGCTTGGGAAAACGGCGAGGGGACGAAACAGAAAGGGTTTAAAGATCTGGTGCTGGATCGCTATGATCCGCGTTACGTATCCCGGGTCACCGGTGTTCCGTCCTCCCAAATCGAAACGATCGCCAGAGAATTCGCCAAGGCCGAAAACCCTATTGCGCTCTGCGGCAGAGGCGCCGGACACACGCCGGGGGCGCTTTACGAATTTCAGGCGGTGCACGCCTTAAACGGTCTGGTGGGCAACATCAACCGAAAAGGCGGTGTATGGGCTTTACCCAAGCCCGATTATATCGCCTGGCCCGACCCGGAGCTGGACGAGGCCGCCAAAAAGGGTGGCGATAGCCCCCGGGTCGACGGCGCCGGAACAGAAGCGTATCCGGCCGCATCCTCTTTGACCCACCGGCTGCCGGCGGTGATCAACGATGCCGAGGAATCCCCCATTCAGGTCCTTTTGGTCCACGGAGCCAACCCCTGTTATACCCTGCCGGATACCGAAGCGGTTCGGGCCGCTTTCGAGAAAATCCCCTGCATCGTGAGCTTCGCATCCCATATGGATGAGACCGCTCTGATGGCGGATGTGATTCTGCCCGACCACGGCCACCTGGAAAAGTACCAGGATGTGCCCGCTCCCGAGGGGTTGAGTGTCCCGGTGATCGGTCTGGCCCGGCCCGTGGTCGCACCGTTATACGACACCCGGCATGTCGGAGACACGCTCATTCAACTGGCCAGGGCCATGGGCGGCGGCATGGCCGACTCCTTTCCCTGGAAAAATTACGAAGAATGCCTCAGAAAAACCCTGGATCAGCACTGGAAGACCATGGAAGAGAAAGGCTGGTTCAGCCCCGATTCCAACGTCGGGAAGTGGAATGAAACCGTTGAAACCCCCAACCGGAATTTCGTGTTCATCCCGGAGCGCTACGGCAAAGACACCGAAGAGGCGGGTATATCCCCCATCCAGGTCGAAGGCGATTCGATCACCTATCCGCTGGTGATGATTCCCTTTGATCACATCCGCATCGCCGCCGGACCGGTGGGAAATGCCCCCTTCGTCATGAAGACCATCGAAGACACCCTGCTTCGCGACAAAGATATTTTTGTTCAGATCCACCCCAAGACCGCGGGTAAGGCCGGGCTCGAGGAAGGGGTGCTTGCCTTGCTGAGCACTCCGAAGGGAAGCGCCAAGGTGCGGGTGCATGTCTATGACGGCATTCAACCGGGGCTGGTGGCGGTTCCCCGAGGTCTCGGCCGCGGTTCCGGGGACGAGTTCATGGCCGACAAAGGGGTCAATGTCAACCGACTCATCGGCCCGGTGGAGGATCCGGTCTCCGGCCTGAATGCGGCCTGGGGGATTCGGGCCAATCTGACCATTGCCTGATTCAGGGGTCGGTGCATCGGCCATCTTTGGCGGCTCGAATTTCTGAAGCCGGCCGATCGCGATCGACTGATAAATTGATAATCGACATGAGGTTCTGATGAAGAAAGCAGTAGATCACACGAAGCCCAAAAGATACGGAATGGTCATTGACCTCGACAAGTGCACCGGGTGCGGCGCCTGTATGGTGGCCTGTTTTGCGGAAAACAATATTCCCTTCAAGAAGGATGAATCCGAAAAACTGCTCAGTATTACCTGGATGCGGGTGTATAAGCTTTCCAATAAGAAAAAATACCCCGATACCGATATCTGTTATCTGCCGCGCCCCTGCATGCATTGCGAGGGGCATGAGGGGCATTCCCCCTGCGTTTCCGTCTGCCCGGCTACGGTAACCGATTACAGCACCGAGACCGGTATCGTCAGCCAGATCTATACCCGCTGCTTCGGATGCCGGTATTGTATGGCCGCCTGCCCGTACCACGCCCGTTATTTCAATTGGTGGGACCCGATCTGGCCCAAAGGCATGGAAAAGATGCTCAGCCCGGATGTCTCGGTCCGCATGCGCGGGGTGGTGGAAAAATGCAGCTTCTGCTATCATCGCTATCAGCGGGCCAAGGACAAGGCCTACGTGGAGGGCCGACCCGATATCGAAGAAGAAGAATACCAGACCGCCTGCACCCAGGCCTGTCCGGCTCGGGCGATCACCTTCGGAGATCTCAACAATCCCAAACACAAGGTCTATGAACTGAAGCAGGATCCCCATGCCTTCCGTCTGCTCGAACGGCTCGGAACCAATCCGAAGGTCTACTATGTCTCGAGCCGGGAATGGGTCCGGAAATCCGGCGATAATTATCTTCGACACGAAGAACCCGGACATATCGAAACAAAACACTAACCTGACTCTCTGATATTGAAAACGGCAAGGGATAACAGAAACTGCACAGGATGAGGAGTATATAGGATATGGATTCTGCATTGATACCCAAGGGCGTAAAACGGTGTTCTTTGGGGAAATTCACCCTCGTAATCGCGGTGGCCGGCGCAGTGCTGTTGTGGGGCGTTTACGCCATGCTGCTCTGCTGGATCAAGGGCCTCAACCAGACCAACATGAACAATTATTACGGATTCGCCCTTTGGATTTGGGCGGACCTGGCGGTGATCGCCCTTGGAGGCGGGGCTTTTTTTACCGGATTTCTCAAGTATATCGTGGGAAAGGATGAGCTGAAACATATCATCAACTATGCGGTGCTGATCGGGTTTATCTGCTACAGCTCCGCCCTTCTGATTCTGGCCATCGACATCGGGCAGCCGCTTCGGGGATGGTTTATCTTCTGGCATGCCAATATCCACTCCATGCTCACCGAGGTGGCCTTCTGCCTGACCTGCTACTTCGGGGTATTGACCATCGAGTATGTTCCCCTGGTACTGGAAAACAGACAGTTGAACAAGGTGCCGTTTTTCCATAACCTGGCCCACAACATGCACGGCATCATGGCGGTGTTTGCGGCTACCGGGGCCTTCCTCTCCTTTTTCCATCAGGGCTCCCTCGGGGGTGTGGCCGGGGTCCTTTTCGGCCGGCCCTTCGGGTATCGGGAAGGTGTCTTCGCATGGCCCTGGACTTTTTTTCTGTTCACCTGGTCCGCGGCCGCTTATGGCCCCTCCTTTACACTGATGTGCACCAAGATCCTCGAAAAAGCGAGCGGAAAACAGCTGGTCAAAGACAATGTCGTCGACCTGCTGGCCAAAATTTCCGGATGGATGATCCTGACCTACATCATCGCCAAGATCGCCGATACCATTTACTGGGCCCTGGTGACCGCTCCGAGCAAGGGCCACACCCTGATGGATTTCTACTCCAACAATCCGGTCTACGGGATCTGGATACTGGTGCTGGAGATCGTCATCGGAGGCATTATTCCGGCGATCATTCTGGTGACTCCCAGGACCCGGCGAAACGGGTATCTGAGAATGGCGGCCATTATTCTCGGCGTCATCGGGGTTTGCGCCAATCGATGGGTCATGGTGCTTCAGGTGATGGCGGTGCCGGTGATGCCTTTCGACTTCTGGGCCATGTATTACCCGAGCTGGCAGGAAGTCGCCACCACCATTCTGCCGGTGGCCTACGGCATCATTCTGATTGCTCTCTCTTACCGGTACCTGCCGATCTTTCCGCAGGAGCCGGAATTGAACCCGGTTGACTAACCCCGTCGAATTTAGGAGGAAAACTTATGTTTCCAGGATTTTTTGAATGGATTTGGGATGGGGGTCACATGCTGTTCATGGGCGCACTCTGGTATGCCCTGGGCATCATCGGTCTGGGCCTCACCTACTGCATTTTTAAAGCCGCGATTGAAACCGCCCAGGGCAAAGGGAAAGGCCACGGCGAAGAACATCATTAAGAATACCCTGACATACCAAAAGTCCAAAAAAGCGCTTTCTTCTCAGGTTGGCTGGGGATGAGGCGCTTTTTTGTTGGAAGTTCTTTTCCGGATGGATAAGGACAAGAACCCGGGAGCGAGAAAAGAAGACATGGATAAGATCATTGTGGACGGGGGCAAGCGGCTGACCGGCGAGGTTACCATCAGCGGTGCCAAAAACGCGGCTCTGCCGATTCTGGCCGCATCGCTGCTGACGGACGGGATGAACACCTACCGGAATGTGCCGCGGCTTCATGATATCGCCAGCATTCGGGAGCTGTTGGTCTATCTGGGGGCCAGGGTCGAAATCGATCCGGACCATACCATTCGCATCCAGGCCAACGGGCTCGGTCAGACCGAAGCCCCGTATGATCTGGTTCGGAAAATGCGCGCCTCCATTCTGGTCCTGGGACCCCTGGTGGCCCGACTGGGAAAGGCCCGGGTTTCCCTGCCCGGCGGGTGCGCCATCGGGGCCCGACCCATCAACCTTCATCTGAAGGGGCTGGCCCGGCTGGGGGCCTCCATCGAACTGACCCACGGGTATGTGGAGGCCACAGCCGACCGGTTGAAAGGGGATGATTTTTATCTGGATGTGCCCACCGTTACCGGCACCGAAAATCTGATGATGGCGGCGGTACTGGCCCGGGGTACGACCATCCTACGAAATGTGGCCCGGGAGCCGGAGATCGTGGCGCTGGCCGTCGCACTCAACCGTATGGGGGCCCGGATCTCCGGGGCCGGTTCCTCGGTGTTGACCATTCACGGGGTGGATGCGCTGAGGCCGGCCGACATTTCCATTATCCCCGACCGGATTGAAGCGGGCACCTTTATGGTGGCTTCGGCCCTGACCGGCGGGGATGTCACGGTTCTCAATTGTGAACCCGACCATATGGGCGCCATGCTCAACAAGCTTCGGCTGACCGGCGCCCGAATCACTGTCAACGGCCGCTCGGTTCGGGTTCAGGGGCCGGAAAAGATATCCAGTGTGGATATTAAAACCCTGCCCTATCCGGGATTTCCCACCGACATGCAGGCCCAGTTCATGGTGCTGATGGCGGTGGCCCAGGGCCTCAGCATCATTTCCGAAACCATTTTTGAAAACCGATTCATTCACGTCAGTGAACTGCGCCGCCTGGGGGCCGATATCACTGTATCCGGAAACTCGGCAATGATCAAAGGGGTCGACCACCTGTCCGGGGCGCCGGTGATGGCAACCGATCTTCGAGCCAGCGCCTCTCTGATTCTGGCCGGCCTGGTGGCCGAAGGGCAAACCGTCATCAACCGGGTCTATCACCTGGACCGGGGTTATGAAGCCATCGAGGATAAATTCGCCCGGCTGGGCGCCGCCGTTCAACGGATCCGGTAGAGGCCTGATCGAAGGCTGCCGAACGCCTTTTCTTCGTCCCGCCGTACCGGTGCTGTTTGCATTCCTGGCGGGGATTCTGATGGGGTCTGAATTTTCCGGGCATAAAACGATCGCATCCGCCGCAGGTTGGCTTTCGGCCGGGGTCGGTCTCTGCCTTTTCCCGCTTTACAAACAGCCCCCTCGAATTCCCCTGCTGTTGATAATGGCCGCACTGGGCTACCTGGGGATCGATACTCGGATCACCCCCGGCTTTCCTGCGGATCATATCAGCCGTTACGCCGACCATGAAAGCCCGCAAATCACCGGTCGAATCCACTCCGCCCCGGTCCCTTACGCAAGAGACGGTATTCGCTTCGTGTTGCAGGTGGATTCCGTGGGAACCGATGAGGAGCCGGTGACCGGATTGTTGCGGGTATCCGCCCGAGGCGATCTTCCGGAGCTCTCTGCGGGAGACCGGATCGCTTTTGCCGGCAAAATTCGCGCCATTCGAAATTTAAACAATCCGGGCGGTTTCGACTATGAGCGCTTTATGGCATTTCAGAATCTATGGGTGTCCGCTTATGCCCGAAAATACAGCCTGGTCATTTTGCAGAAAAACCGAAGCCCTTCCTGGATGGAAGGCGTTCAGGAAAAGAGAACCGAGCTGGCCGGGGTGATCGAGAAGACGGCGGTTTCAGAGGTTTCCGCAGGCGTGCTCAAGGCCCTGGTCATCGGGGATAAGAGCGCCATTTCAGGCGACCTTCGGGAGCGGTTCAGCCGGGCCGGCATCAGCCATCTGCTGGCGATTTCCGGACTCCATATCGGCATTGTCGCCGGTCTCTTTTTCGGAATCTTCAAATGGATGATGTCCTGGTGGCGGCCGCTTCTGTGGAATGGATGGCTTCACCCGGCGGCGGCGGGCCTGACCCTGGTTCCGGTTCTGGCATACGGATTCATTTCCGGAATGTCTCCGTCCACCCAAAGAGCCCTGGTCATGATCGTCGTCTTCCTGGCCACCTTTTGGGTCCGCAGAGAGGCCGACGTTCTCAACACCATCGCCCTGGCCGCCCTGGTGATCCTGATGGTTCATACGCCGGCCCTGTTTTCCATCTCTTTTCAGCTCTCCTTTGCCGCGGTGATCGCCATTATCTGGGGACTTTCCCGGGTGGTTCGACCGGATCGGAGGGAATTCAACCGATACGGCGCTTGGAAGGTTCGGCTAAAAACATTCATGTGGATCTCCTTCTGGGCCATTATCGGCACCCTGCCGTTGACGATGTTCTATTTCAATCAGGTATCGTTTATCGGATTGGCCGCCAACCTGATTTTCATTCCGCTGATCGGATTCATAACGGTTCCGCTGGGCCTATCGGGCGTGTTCCTTCATCTGATTCATCCTGCGGTCGGAGAGTGGTTTTTTCAAGGCGCCCATCTGACTGCGGCTTTTTCCCTGAAGTTGGTACCGTTTTTTGCGGATTTGCCGTTTGGAGCGATGCGGACCATTACGCCCACCGTCCTGGAAATCGGCTGCTATTATCTGCTGGTCTGGTCCTTGGTGAACCTGCTGGTTGCATCCGATCCGTTGAATAAGAAAAACCGGATATGGACACCGAAACGGGTGTTGATCTGCGCCCTGGTGATCCTGTCGGCGGATATCGGTTACTGGGTTTACCAGCGCTTCGGACGGGCGGACCTGCGGGTGACGGTCATGGATGTGGGGCAGGGGAGCGCGATACTGGCCGAATTGCCCGGGGGGCGGTGCATGCTGATCGACGGCGGCGGGTTTTACGACAACTCGGTCTTCGACGTAGGGGCCCGGATTGTGGCCCCGATTCTATGGCGAAAGAAGATCCGCACCGTAGACACCCTCCTGCTCACCCATCCGGACAGCGATCATCTGAACGGCCTGCTTTTCATTGCGGAGCATTTTCATGTCCGAACCGTCTGGACATCGGGTGCAGACAAGGATACCGCCGGCTACCGGGAATTTTTGGAGATCATTCGGCGGAAAAGGATCGCACGCCCCGATTTTCAAAGTTTACCCCGGCAGGTGGCTCTGGGGGCGCTCGATCTGAAGATTCTCTACCCGCCCAAGGATTTCTTTGATCCGGAAAATGCGGCGTCATGGCGGAGGGAATCCAACAATGCGTCACTGGTGACCATGCTCCGCTTCGGAGAAGTGGCATTCCTGTTCCCGGGAGATATCGAAGCAGAAGCCGAACAGGAACTGGTCCGGCTTCAGGAACGGATCCTGGACTGCACCGTGTTGATTGCGCCCCATCACGGCTGCCGCTCATCCAGCAGTCCGGTCTTTGTGGATCATGCGGCCCCGGAGATCGTCATCACCTCCTCCGGATGGAAAAACCGCTTTCACTGTCCGCATCCCTCGGTGCTGGAGCGATACGCCGAACGGGGATGCCAAATTTTCGGCACCGATCGCCACGGGGCGGTGGAGATTCGCACCGACGGGCGCAATGTGCGGGTTTGGACCGCTACCGGGCTTCATTACCAGGAGGATTTCACAGAAGACGGGTAGATCAGAAATTCGAGTACGATCGGTTTACAAAATGGACTAACCACTCTATAGAGGCGGCACACATGGTCCAGAGAAATCACGACCACCGATACGCGGCTCGCTACGAAACCATCTACTGGAAAAAGGAGATCATCATGAAAGAAGTCGTCATTGTTTCCGCCTGCCGAACCCCCATCGGAGC
>JBEPWQ010000121.1:0-10465 GCA_041642315.1 Desulfobacteraceae bacterium
GAACGGGCTGTTTTTCGGCCGGGATTTGGACGGCTTCATATAGGCGATATTGTCTTTGACGTCGGCCTCTCCGGCGAGCTGGTCCAGAAAAGAGAAGAGGGTGAACCCTTCGGGCCGGTCGGCGAAATACCTTTTAAAGGATGTATTCTGCTCCGCCAGAGATTCGTATTCGGATTTCATGACCCGCATCTGCCGGACGGTGTCCCGCTTGGTTTGAAGCATCCGTTCGACCCGGTCCCGCCGTTCCATAAACGGGGTGATCATGAATTCGATCAGGATAAAGATACATAGAAAAGCGGCCGCGGCAAAGACGGCATAGCGTTCCCGCTTGCTGAATCGGTTGATTTTCATAAGTCTACCTTCATCTTGAACCGAATCTTGTTGTCATTTTTGTCCTTGTTGGTGGAGCTGATGGTCACTCTCCGAAAGAGGGTGGAGCCTTCCAGTTGATTCTGAATTTCATCCACTGCATTGAAGGTGTCGGTATCGCCTGAAATCAAAACCGTATCTTCATCGATCACCAACCGGGTGAATTCGACTTCTGTTTTGTCGGGAATCCGGCTGCTGATTTCATTGAGGACATCGATGGTGCGAATATGCTTTTCCGAATCCCCCGGCAGGAAAGTGTCTTTCCGCAATTCGTCCATGGCGATTCCCATTTGATGCACCGGGTCTACAATCCGCTGGACATCGGGAAAGGTGGACCTGAAGATCCGTGTGATTTGTCGATCCATGCTGTCGAGCTTTTTCTGAGTGAGGTAGGTGTCGAGCAGGACGTTCATGAGAAGCATCATCAGCAGGATGCCGGTGAAGATGCCGATTTTGATGAAATGGCGCTTGTGGGCTTCCCAGTTCTTTCGTATGGCGAACGGCCCTTTCCTGAAGTTGAGCCCGTTTTTGCCGTCGATTCGGCTGAGCGCCAGGGCCAGAGCGTTGTCCATCGCATCCGGCTGCCATTGCACCCCCTCGGCCAGTTTGACCCGGCCGTTGGTTCGTTCGACCAGGTCGGTTCGAACCACCGGAATATTCAGGGCGGACTGAATCGTTTCCTCGATGTCCGGACCCGGCTCCGACCGGCCGAGGCCGGTCAGGTACATTCGTTCCGCCCGAAAATCCATGGACATATTTTCCTCGAAGGCGGTGAGGGTTCGTCGAATATCGGCGCAGAGCCTTGAGATCTTTTGGGAATCGGCGAAACGAACGGGAAAGGACCGCACCAGGCAAATCTGTCCCGAATGGACCAGAAACAGGGTGCACCGCCGGGATCGAAGTTCCACCAGGATCCAGTCGACCGGAACATCTTCGAGGCTGCTCAGGCACAGCACCGTTGTGTAACCGCTGAGGCTGACGGTCTGCGGATCTATTGAGAATAAGCCCAGTCGATTGAGGTAGGCTTCGAGGTCGACTTTTTCCACCGCCATGGCCAGCACATCGGTCTGTTCATCCCGGCCGGGGTGATTCACCGTCTGAAAATCGATGATTACATCATCCACCGGAAAGGGGAGGGTCGATTCCAGTTCGAAGGGAAGAACCTGACCGATCTTTTTGACCCCTTTGAAGGGCACCTGAAGGTTGCGATAGGAAATGTGATCCGACGGAAAGGCCGCCACACAGGCGGCATCTGCCGTATCCATCTGCTCCGCCACGGATTGCAGGGCGGCATTGAGACGGGTATCCCGATCTTCGCCGTCCGGAATGGGAATGTGGAGCACATGCTCAATCTGATTTTCCCGCAACCCGGTATGGATCATTACCGCGGTGATCGCTTCATCGGCGACATCCAATCCGATAATTTTTTTGTTCATTTCAACTTGCCTGCCAGCTCAGGACCCTGCAGGTCCATTTGCCGTTCTTGCCCTGTTCCCGGTGGACGACCACCGTCAGGGTCATTTGCGTCTCCTGAAGTTCGGCCGTGGATCGAATTCGGAAAAAGTCGCTGGAGGTGGTGATCAAATTGGGGTCGATGGTAAAATCTCCTGGAATCTCGGGAACATTTTTATACCAGGTGCCGCTGGTGAGATCATTGACGAATTCCCCGTCCGCTTTTTCGTTGCGGTACTCATAAATGGCCTGGGCATATTCAGGATTTTCAGAGGGCATCATGGCCGTCAACACCGGCAGATCGGCGGTGTTGATGTTGATTTTTCCCTCGTATGTATATTTTTTGCGCTCGATCGGCCGGGGTGCCTGGGTCATTCCGAGAACGGTCAGAAAAGTCTCGGCCCCGGGTACTTGGGCCTCGGCGCCTTGAAAAAGTTCGGGCGTAATCCCCTTGACCAGCATCAATTCATCGATATGGGTGAAGGGGGCGTTTCCCGGCCGGTAGGGCGGGTCGAGGCCCTGGTAATATTCCGCCTCCGCACCGGTCAATCCGGTGGTGGCATCATCATCTCCGGAATCCAGCCAGTCCTTGATTGAGTTGACGATTCCGGCGGCTTGATCTTCGGTCATTTCTTCGTTTTGCGACAGCAGCAGCCGAATAAACCGATCCCACAGAATCTTCTGCGATTCGTTGAAGTGCCGGCCTTTGGGAAAGTCGACCAGCGCATTGACCTGAATTTTGCTCAGCTCGTCCTGAATGGAAAAGCCGATCTTTCCGTGTTCATAAGGAAAGTCCGCCAACACCTCGGCGATCTTTTCCGGATCGGCCCAGTCCTCCTGAATCGAGTCATTGTTGGTCTCCAGTTTGTCTTTGATCAGCATGGCCATGGCCGCATGGACACCGGTGGCGGCCATTTGCGAGAGAGTCAACCGGTCCCGCATGACCGCCGTTGAGACTACCGCCGCCCGCACCCGGCGGTTCATTTCCAGGGCTCCGGTAATCAGCAAAGTGAGGATGGTCAGCGTGATCAGAAGTGCCATACCCCGGTCATTTTCGATCACCCACTTCGGTTTCCGATATCGACTATTCAATTTTTTCTCTGTACACCGGAAAATCGACCAGGGTTTCGAAAAAAAGGGAACGCGATTCATCCCCGGTTTCCAGCTGGATTCGAATCGCCCGCGGGGTGGCGTATTTGAATTCTCCGGCTTCGGAATTCCAGGCTTCGTATTCGATCCCTTCCTCATCATAATAGGTAAACGTGAGCGCTTTGACATTTTCACAGAGCACCGGATCTCCGCCGCCGGGCTCGAATTCCGGAAAAGGCGGCAGGGTGTCGGATCGTTTCAACACCGGACCGGCCTCTTCGGTTTCCCAAACATAGTAAACGATTTCCGCCACCCCGTCTCGAATGCCGCCGCCCATTCCGACATGGGCCAGGGATGTGAATCGAAACCTCGAGAAGCTCCCGCCTCCGGTGTAATCGCCGTCGCCCACCATTCGGTATGGATCCGGCGGATCATCGAAACCGGGTTGAGAATAGGCATACCGGGGAAGCACATAGGCCGATTTGAGGTCCAGCACCATTCGGTTGAGGCAACCGGTCGCCATTTCAAACTCGTTGATTCCCCGTTCAATAGGCTCCACACTGGAGAAAACCGCCCGGTAGGAGCCGAAGATCGTGGTGACTACCACACTGAAGATGAACAGGGCGATCAGGATTTCAAACAGCGTAAAGCCCCGCATCGATTTTTGAAGGCTTCGCTTTTTCATTGCAGCGGTTTTATTCTTCACCGAATTCTCATTCCACCTCCGGCACCATCTGATAGCTTCGGAAATGATAGGTGAATTCGTCCTCGTTATAGGTGACGGTGACATCGATTTTCTTGAAGTCTTCCGCCGTGTTTCCCAGGGCCTCGGACGCGACTTCCTCTATCGTGACAGACCAGGCATATCCCGGGTAATTTTCTCCGAAATCCCCCGAATTCGAAAATCCATCCCGGTTCAGACCGGCTGAAATCCGGCCAATCCTGCTCTGGGCCAGAATCGGCGCGAAGGTATAAAACCGCACCGCTTCGTTCATGGAAATGGTCTGTGCATGGAGTCTATAGACCGCCACCAGCACGATGGTGATAATCGAGATGGCCGCCATTACCTCCAGCAGTGTAAACCCATCCCTTTGCGCTGCCGCCTTACCCGTCAAAACCGACATATTTTTCGTAATACTTGACCTTGGACAGAAACGGTTCGATCAATAAGGACGTTCGGTTGTTATCACCGTCCTCCAGATGAATCAATACCTTATCCGAGTAGCCGTCTTTGTAAAAGCGGATATCCGCTCGCCCGAATGAAATTTTTTCTCCGTCGGGGTATTCCACATCGATCACCTCGATGTTCTCAGGCAGCTCATATCCGCTTCGTGAGGCCGCTTCCCGCTCCTCCTCCGACATGCCTTCATGACTCACCCACATTCGGTCCTCTCCCAGGTCCAGGTGAAGGATATACAGTTTGCGGTTTTTGAGCGCTTCGTGTTTGAGAGAGCGCACCTTGATGATAAACCACCGGGAGACCTTCTTGGAGTCGTCTGTCAAAAAGGAATCCCGTAACCGGGGAAGAGAGAAGGAGAGCATGATGCCGATCAGGGCGATGACGACGATCAGTTCGATCAGCGTGTATCCGGAGGCACGGTCCCGGATCGGCACCCTGCGAGCCTCGATTATTCGAAATCCCAATTGGTGATATCCCTGTTTTCCTCTTCACCCTCCGGAACCCCGTCCGCGCCGTAGGAAATGATGTCGTACTCGCCATGAATGCCGGGGCTCAGATAAACGAATTCGTTTCCCCATGGATCGCTGGGGACTCTTCCTTTTTCCAGGTAGCCGCCTTTTTTCCAGTTGGAGACGCCGTTGCCGGTTTCGGGCGGTTGCACCAATGCGTACAGACCTTGATCGGTGGTCGGGTAAGATCCGGTGTCCAGTTTATACAATTTCAAGGCTGTTTCAAGGGCCTCGATTTGAATCCGGGCTTTTGTCTGTTTGGCCTCGCCGGGCCGGCTCATGATTCTGGGTACTATCAACCCGGCCAGAATGCCGAGGATGACGATAACCACCATCAGTTCGATCAGCGTAAATCCTCGCATATCGGCGGGCTTGTTTGAAAACGTATTTGCCAAAATTATCCTCCGTTTCGGCTTCATAAAAAGGTTTGAAGCGGCTGAAGAATATCAGCGAACCAATTCGTTCATCTCAAAAATGGGCAGGCAGATAGAAAGAACGATGAATCCGACAATCACCGCCATCACCAGAATCATCATCGGTTCCAGCAGAGAGGTCAGACTCATGATGGTCGATTCGACTTCGTTTTCATATACATCGGCCACCTTGCTCAACATCGGTTCCAACTGGCCGCTTTGTTCGCCGACCTGAATCATCTGAATGGACAGGGACGGAAAGAGATCGGTTTCGGCCAGGGAGGCGCCCAATCCCTGCCCTTTTCCGACATCATCGGCTGCTTTGGTGATGGCATCCGACAAAAGCGTATTCCCGACGATATTTTTTACGATATCCAGCGCCGCAAGCATGGTGACGCCGTTTTCAAGGAGAGATCCGAGGGTTCGGGCAAAACGGGCTACGGCCAATTTCTTGATGAGAATGCCGAATCCGGGCAGATTCAGCTTGGTTTTGTCCCATAACTTCCGCCCTTTGGGGGTCTTCTTAAAATGGTACAGCAGGATCAGCAATCCGGTGAACAGGATCAGAATCATCCACCAGAAAGATTTGAATAATTCGCTGGTGGCGATAAGAAAACGGGTCGGTGCCGGAAGTGCTTTGTCCATATCCGAAAAAATAGAGGCGATACTCGGCACGATGAATGTGAGCAGAAAAAAAAGCACGAGAACTCCGATCACCGCCATCAGAATCGGATAGGCCAAGGCCGATTTGATCCGGCTGTTCAGGGCCTGCTGCTTTTCAGTGATATCTGCGAGACGCTCCAGGACAATCTCGAGGGTTCCCGAAGATTCCCCGGCACGAACCATATTCACATACAGTGAAGAAAAGACCCCGGGGTAGGGTTCGAGAGCGGCCGCAAAGCTGTTTCCCGCCACCACGGCATCCTTGATCTGGGCCATCACCTTTTTAAATCCCGGTGATTTGGTCTGGGGGATCATGGTATCCAGGGCGGTGACCAGGGGAAAACCGGCCCCCACCAGCGTGGCCAGCTGCCGGGTCATCAGGGAGACCTCCGCGGGTCTTACCCGGGTCAGGGATCGGGAAAGGCCGGTGAACCAGGAGGGTTTTTGGACCGATGTCTCCTGGGTTTCCCTGATCGCCACTGGAAAAATTTTGGATACCCGAAGCTTCTGTTTTGCGGCCAGCGAACTTTCGGCATCGACGATCCCGGAGACCGTTTTGCCTTTTACGTTTAATGCGGTATACTCATAAACAGGCATTTTAATCGCTTTTCATTTACAAAGAAAGCTGCGGAATCTGAAATGTTTTCGAACAAAAAAATCCGGATTGCGTTACCGCCGAAATTCCGGCAGATGCGCATCTCATGTGTGCAGGTTTTAAATAACAAACGCTATCTTCTTTATTTTCTCTTTTCAAGTGATTTTATCACGTTAACAGGTCAAAATATTTCTGGAAAGCATGGGTCACCGGTTGCTGTGCGCGATAGGACTCTATAATAAACTTGTAATTCATGGAGATCAACTGTAATTGTCGAAAAATGGAATCGAATTGAAGGCGTTGATCATCAGTTTCGGCCAAGCCTGAATGGCAGAAAGGGTGATCATGTCCTGCTGAGGCCTGGAAAATAAACGACGAGGATCTGGGGCAGGAAAATTAAATCGCAAAAAGGCTTGAATCGATGCCGGCCCAAAACAAAAATGACCGAGTTTACATCGGTCTTCCTGTTGTTTGAGCCGTTCGAATTTTTTGTTGGTCGGGGCGAGAGGATTTGAACCTCCGACCCCTTGAACCCCATTCAAGTGCGCTACCAGACTGCGCTACGCCCCGACACAAGCTCATCTCTTAACACCGAATGATTGTGGGTGTCAATGGAAAAAAAGAATAAAAAGGGAGCCCGGGAAATGCGGTCGATTCGGCCGAGGGGATTAAAGCCGGGCGATACGGTGGGAATTGTTGCGCCGGCCGGCGCTTTCAAGAAAGCGGAACTGGAATACGGAATCGAATTGCTGAAAAAAATGGGGTTGTCGGTTCGAATCCCCGGCGGCCTCTATACCCGAAAGAAGTACCTGGCCGGGTCGGATCGGCACCGGGCCGACATGATCAATCGCTATTTTTCGGATGCCTCCGTCGGGGCCATCGTGTGCGCCCGGGGCGGTTTCGGTTCCATGCGGATTTTGGATCGACTCGATTTTGAGGCCATTCGCAGCAACCCCAAGATTTTTATCGGTTTCAGTGATATCACGGCCATTTTATGGGCTCTGAATATGTGCTGCGGAATGATCGGTTTTCACGGGCCGGTGCTGACATCCTTGAAGAATGCGGATACCGTTTCCGTAGACCGGTTTCGGCAAGCACTTTTTTCGAATGCGCCGGTGAGGGTTTTTCCGGAAGCGGCTCGGGTGATTCAATCCGGAGCGGCATCGGGGCGGGTGCTCGGCGGCAACCTAACCACCCTGTGCCATCTGGTCGGCACCGGCTATCATCCCGGGTTTGCCGGGTGCCTGGTTCTGCTGGAGGACCGGGGTGAGCCGGTATATAAAATCGATCGCATGCTGACCCAACTGGAAATGGCCGGCTGCTTCCGCGGGGTGTCGGGCATCCTGCTCGGTTCTTTTGAATCCTGCGGTTCCGAGGCGGATGTTTTCGAGGTGGTATACGACCATTTTTCTGAAAGAGGCGTTCCCATACTGGGCGGCTTTCCCGTCGGGCACGGAATTCGAAATGTCACCATTCCATTGGGGGGGCAGGCGACCCTGGATACGGAACGCGGATGTCTGGTTTTTCATGAGGCTTCCCTACTGCAGGCGGTCTGTGAATCATGAGGGCGGACCCGATAGCGCAAATGATGAGAAAAGGTGTCCGGGAGCTGGTGTTTCCCGGCGGTGTTTTGTTGGCGGCCTGCCGGGAGGAAATTGTTCATCACCGCGCTTACGGTTTGGCGAATCTGTACACCGGAACCCCCGTGACCACCGATACCTGCTTTGACCTGGCTTCTTTGACGAAACCGCTCGCCACCACACTGGCGGTAATGAAGCTGATCGAAGCCGGCCGTTTCGGTCTCGATCACCCTCTGGAAGCGATTCTTCCGGAGAGCGCCCGGACCGATAAGGGGAAAATCCGCATCGACCAGCTCCTGGTCCACAATGCCGGCCTGCCGGATTACCGACCCTTTTACGAACGGTTTGGAAGGGTCCCCAAAGGGATTCATAAATCCTTTCTCAGAAAACGGATATTAAAAGAACCATTGAGAGAACCCATCGGTCAAACGGTACTTTACAGCGATCTGGGATTTATGCTCCTAGAATGGGTGATTGAGCGGGCATCGGGATCAAGACTGGACCGATTCATCTCTCAGGCGGTATATGCGCCTTTGGGGCTTGATCGTCTGTTTTTCGTGGATCTCGAAAGACCTTCTCCGGAAGGACCGTTTGCCGCCACCGAATATTGTTTTTGGCGAAACCGGGTGCTGGAGGGATGGGTGCACGATGAAAACGCTTTCATTTGCGGGGGCATTCAGGGGCATGCCGGTCTTTTTGGAACTGCGGAGGCGGTTTTTAAGCTTTTGTCTCAAATAATGGATATGTACCATCGATCTTCCGATTCCGGTTCGGGGAAAGCCCGGCTTTTTCGAGGAGATATCGTCCGCCGATTTCTTGAGCCCTATGGAGATACCGGACGGTCCTTGGGGTTTGACCGCCCTTCCGGGCAGGGTTCAAGCTGTGGAACACTTTTTTCCGGCAACACCGTCGGTCATCTCGGTTTCACCGGCACCTCTTTCTGGATGGATCTCGACCGTTCCGCTGTGGTCGTTCTGCTCACAAACCGGGTGCACCCATTTCGGGACAATCTGAAAATAAAAAGCTTCAGACCGGTTTTGCATGATGCCGTCATGGGCGAAGTGGGGGAAAGAAGAAAGGCGAAACCGGGGGGACTCTGATCATTTTCTGCTTGTCACGACCCCCCGTTTCTGATAGCAGACTCTATTTGAATTTCGATTTCCGACAACAATCACCGACTGACTGCGGATAATTTTTCTCGCGCATAGCGAAAGAGGGATCATGGGGCTTTTTTTAGATTCTATTTTGGGCGTTTTTTCGAGCGATCTGGCAATCGATCTCGGCACCGCGAATACACTGGTGTATGTCAAAGGCAAGGGGATCGTTTTAAGTGAACCGTCGGTGGTGGCGGTACGCACCGACGGGCGGATGAAAAGCCGGGTTCTGGCCGTGGGCCTCGAAGCCAAAAACATGCTGGGGCGAACCCCTGGAAATATCGTTGCCATTCGTCCCATGCGCGACGGGGTCATCGCCGATTTCGAGGTGACCGAAGCCATGATCCGCCACTTCATTCATAAGGTCCACAACCGCCGCACCTTTGTCCGTCCCCGTATCATCATTGCAGTCCCTTCCGGCATTACCCAGGTGGAAAAAAGGGCGGTTCGGGAATCGGCCGAATCCGCGGGCGCCAGGGAAGTCTTTTTGATCGAAGAGCCGATGGCGGCGGCGATCGGCGCCGGACTTCCGATTACCGAACCCACATGCAATATGGTGGTGGACATCGGAGGCGGCACTACCGAAGTGGCGGTGATTTCACTTGCGGGAATCGTTTACAGCCGATCCATTCGAGTGGCCGGAGACAAAATGGATTCGGCCATCATTCAATACATCAAACGGAAATACAACCTCTTGATCGGCGAAAGGACGGCCGAAATCATCAAAACCTCCATCGGGAACGCCTATCCCGACCCCAATGAACTCGAAAGCATGGAAATCAAAGGGCGGGATCTTGTCACCGGTATTCCGAAGATTCTGACCATCAACACCGAGGAGATACGGGTCGCCATATCGGAACAGATAGACGCCATTGTCGAAACCGTGAAGATTGCTCTGGAACAGACCCCGCCTGAACTCTCCGCCGATATCGTGGACCGGGGAATCGTCCTCACCGGGGGGGGCGGGCAGTTGAAGAATCTGGACAGTCTTCTGAGGGAAGAGACCGGGCTTCCCATTACGGTGACCGATGATCCGCTGTCCACCGTCGCCCTTGGTTCCGGTAAAGCCCTCGACAGCATTGAAATTCTAAAACAGGTGATCATTACGTAACCCGATGTTTTCAAAGAAGACGATGCTGGTCGTCGGCATCATTCTCTTTTTTGCTGTCAACCTCATATTTCTCTCGCTTTCCATTCGGCATCACGACTCCTCTTTCGGAACCGAACCTTACGCCATCTCTGTTGCCGGACCTTTTCAGGAAATATTCAGTTATTTTCTTGGGAAATTCGAAACCATATGGTATGGGTATTTTTATCTGGTGTCTGCGGCTGAGGAGAATCAGCATCTGCGAAGGGCCCTCAGCCGGTCCGTCGAAAAGGCGGGCCGCTGCGATGAATTGGTGCTTTCCAACCGTCGTCTTCGGCGGTTGTTGGCGTTCAAGGAGCAGATCGATAATCGCG
>JBEPWQ010000122.1:0-10419 GCA_041642315.1 Desulfobacteraceae bacterium
ATTTGCAAGGAAAGAGAATGGAAAAAGGAATCGATATAGACACCACCCCCCGGGATGAAATCGCGCATTTGAAAGAAAGGCTTCGCGAAGCCGAAGAACTGATCGATGCGATCCGCAGCGGCCGAATTGATGCGCTGGTGGTTCACGATCATGCGAATAAAGAGAGCATCTATACCCTTCGGGGAGCCGACCATACCTACCGGGTGCTGATCGAATCCATGGACGAGGGCGCCGTCATCCTGTCCGGTGAAGAGATCATTCTGTATTGCAACCGCCGGTTGTCCGACTTGCTTCAGGTGCCGGTCAATCATTTATTAGGAACTGAAATATCGGAATTTATGGCACCCGGGGATACCGATTCTTTTCGACTGTTGTGCCGCCGGGCCTATGAAGAAACGGCGGCAAAAACCGAAATCGATCTGATCGCCGCCGACAGTGCGCGGATTCCCACCCTGATTTCGCTGTGCACCCTGCCCGTGGACGGGCTTGAGATTCTGTGCATGGTCGTAACCGACCTGACGGAGCAGAAAAAAAACGAGGCGACCCTCGCCTCCTATTCGCAGCGGCTGATTCAGAAAAATGCAGAACTTGAAAGGCGTGCCGAGCAGCTGGCCCGGTTGTCATCCGAACTGACCATGACCGAGCAGCGGGAACGCCGGCAGATGTCCAGAATTCTGCATGACGGTCTTCAGCAGATGCTGGCGTCGGCGCGTATGCAGGTCGAAACCCTGTCCAGGAAATTGACTCAAGCCGATCTCAAACGGTCGGCGGACATGATTTTGGATATCCTGTTTGAGTCGATACAGGTCTCCCGGTCTCTCTGCCTGGACCTGAGCCCTCCGGTCCTGCACGATGTCGGTCTTGCAGCCGGGCTTCAGTGGCTGGCCCGGTCGATGCGCGAAAAACATGATTTGGAGGTCGAGATTCATCTGGAAAAAGCCGGCGAACCGGCCGAAGAGATCAAATTTATGGCCTTTGATTCGGTGCGTGAATTGCTGTTCAACACGGTCAAGCATGCCGGTATACCGCAGGCACGGGTGAGCCTGGGCCCGGATGGCGCCGACCGCCTGCGGATCATGGTCAGCGATGAAGGGGCCGGATTCGACCTCGAACGACTCGACTCCGGACCGGATCAAGAGGGCGGTTTCGGATTGTTCAGCATCCGCGAGCGGATCACGCTGATCGGGGGCAGTCTGGAAATCGAGACCGCTCCCGGGCAGGGCAGCCGCTTTACGCTGGTGTTTCCCAGAACCATTGTATCCTCTGCCGGCGGCTCGACCCGAGCGGGCGATCCGAACTGAAAATGCCGGATGAACCTTTTTTTGCTAAAATCAGCGCGGATTTTTGAGCCTTTCCGCCGCTTCCAAAACGACCGAATGGTTTCTTGCCCATGATCACCATTTCGGCCACCCCGGGGGATTCTCCCGGCCCGGCAAGAACTCACTTTCGCTCAAACAGCTTCCCGGACAGGGAGAATCCCCCGGGGTGGTCTTTCTACCATTCAGGCTTGGCCGAAACGATGATCAACTCCGGTTTCCTTTAGGGCCAGATCAACAGCTTGGCGCCGACCAGGCCGAGAAAAATCCCGACAAAAGTGCGAAAAAACTTCTGCGGCAGCCGGTCCAGAAACCGTTTGGCCAAAAAGGCGCCGGCAAAGGAGATCGGTATACTGGCAGCCAGTGCGGCCAGAAGATCCGATTCGAGCCGCGTGCCGCCCCAGACATAACGGGCGACTCGGGTGATATCGATAAACAGGGCGATCATTCCGGAGGTGAAGATATACACCGCTTTGGGCAGATCAAAGGCCGCCAGAAAGGCCCCGCGGACGGCGCCCCCGACCCCGAAAAAACCGGCAAACAGGCCTGAAAGCAGGCCCCCGCAAATGGCCGTGCCCTGGTTTTTCGGCAGGGCCCATTCCCGTTTCAAAAAAAGAAAAAGGACGTACCCGATCAAAAAGCCGCCGAGGACCCGTTTCAGCGGGAAATTCTGGGCCTCCACTGAGATCGATGCGCCCAGATAGCTGGCGGCCACGCCGGCCAGGCCGAAGCCGAGGATCAGTTTCCAGTCGAATCCCTTTTTGAACAAGAGCACTTTCCATAGATCGCCCCACAGATGAATGATTCCGACAAACAGCAGCGCCGTGGGCAGGGGTTCGAATAGAACCATGACCGGGATCATCACCGTCGATGTTCCGAAGCCGGTAGCGGTGCCGATTCCGGAAGCGGCGAGCGTCAGCAGGCAAAGGAGAAGAATCAGTTCCACATTCATAACGCCTCCTGAGAAGATCTTCCGCCGAAGTTTTTTTTCAAAACCCTCGTTTGACACAGTCGGACCGGCATTTTAATGAAGATGCATGGTCCCAGATATTCAGGCAGGGCCCTTGAAGTCGGATCAAGTCCCAAACCTTGGACTCTTCGCGCCAGTTCTGCATAAGTGGGTTCAGGGTTCTGCTCGCACAACCCAGTATTTGGGTCTCCGTTTCTGGTGTGCTACAGCAATAATCAAAATCGAACCGGCCTCAGTGGAGTATAGGATATTATATGGAAAATGATTCAAGACTTTCTCTCTGATGCCGTCACCGATATCTTTTGCTGAATACGGATTTTGACCGACAAAAGACAAAGCTTTGTGGACCTCTGCAATAAATGATATGCCTACGCCTGAGGCTTTTTCTTCATAGAATCGGGCAGCCTCACGGAATTCTTGCTCGGCTTCGGGAAGGAAATCCCAGTTCATGAAAGGTCCTGTAAAGCGCGGCTGAAAACCTCGCTGGCGGGAATGCGTCTCGATTTGCCGTCACGAAAATTCTGAAGGCGGCGCTCAGCCTCTTCCATCCATAATCGTTCGATCTCGGATTTCGAGGGTGTATCCAGACTGATGAGGATATGGCCTGCCAATTGAGCTCGTTCTTCAACGCTCAGTTCCATTGCCTCTTCGATGATATTGTTTAATTTTTTTGACATTTTTTTTGATCCTTGATTTGTATTCGAAAGAAAAAGGTATTGCAATTACATGCCCCATAGTTATACGAAAATGGGCATTGAAATTGACTTAAGCATCAAACTTCCTTTCAGTAAAGGCATTTTTATTCTTCATCCGTACCCAACACATGGTGTTGAACACTCCTAATTTATAGGGTTTAAATGACGGCTTTCCGGTAACCCATTTTCTTTGTAACCTTTTCATTCGAGTGTGCGACTTACTCCACAGAACTCGCAGGCAGACAGAATGAGATGGGTGCACAGGGATGGAAATTTACCCGATAAAATATGCCGAGCGGCTTTTAAAGAAAGAAAGTGGGAGCATTTATGAAGAAAAGAAATGTTCGTGGGCATGGAGGGGCGCCTTTCTCCCGGCCGGGTAAAGGGAACGTTGGGCGGAGAAGGGGCGGGGAAGGGGAGAGGTGAACTTTTGAGAATTTCACTCACATAGATCGGGGTAGTGTTCCTCAGCGCAGTCGGGGCATATGCTGTGGCTGAGTCTGGCGTCCGAATGGTCTCGAATGTATTCATCCACCCGGTTCCAGTACCCCCTGTCATCTCGAATCTTCTTGCAGAAGGAGCATATGGGGAGAAGGCCGCTCAATTTTTTTACCTGGGCAAGTGTATTCTGGAGTTCAAGGATCAGATCGTCCCGTTCCCGCTCCGCTGCCATAATGCGAACCATGGCATTCACTCTGGCCAGCAGCTCCCGGTTGGATATCGGCCGGGCGATGTAGCCGTCGGCCCCCGATTCAAGGCCGTCGGCCTGATCATCGGATTCGGTTTTTATCCCGGACAGCAACACGATGAAGGGGCGGTTCAGGTTTGAATCCGCCTTGATCGTCCTGCACAGAATCAACCCCTCGGTATCCGGAAGCAGCACATCCAGAAGAATCAGGTCCGGGCGGTGTTTTCGCACCATTCCCATGCATTCTTCGCCGGTGGATGCGTTCAGCACCGTGTATCCGCCGGACTTTATGATACGAGAGGTGGCGAAAAGCACATCCGGATCATCATCCACGATCAAGACAACGATTTCCTGGTTCATAGGTGTTTCGTATCCACCGGTAGAGTAAAAAAGAAAGTCGTTCCTTCGCCGTTGCGGCTTTCCGCCCAGATCCTGCCGCCATGGGCATGAATGATTTTACGGGTGATCAGCAATCCGAGGCCCGTACTTTTTTCCCCGCCGGTTTTCTTTCCGCCGGCACGGGCGAACGGTTTGAAAAGCAGGTCGATTTTTTCGGGTGCGATCCCCGGCCCCGAATCCCGTACCGAAAATGTGAACTTCCGGTCGTCACAAAAAACAGCGATATCAACCCGGGCGCCGGTATCGGAGTGCTCCACGGCGTTGGAGATCAAATTGGTTATGGCCTGTTCGATTTTCGGTGCATCCATCATCGCCACCGGCAGGTGTTCCGTATGATCCACTCAGGCTCAACATTTTTAGATTACCGGATACCTCGATAGATCGGAAGGGCATTATTCACCATTTGGAGGTCCCCAGGCAAATTGTTGCTTTCGGCAGGATCATCCGCGCAATCCCTTCCTGATCGGCGCCGCGAAACAGTTCCGAATGAGAAAACCTTGCAAAGAAATAAAGGCATTCCCATTTCGAATTACATAAAAGTCTTTATTGCTTCGGCGCTCTGATCCTGCTCAAAGAAAGGGAACAAAAATCTTTTCGGAAAGGAGTCTGATATGGAAGCCGTTCAAGCTGAGGACACATCCCAGGAGCTGTCGCCCTGGTGGCGCTACAGTGCTTTATTGGTATTCATCGTCGGAATGTGCGTGCTGATCTATATATCGGCAAATGCCTACCGGGATGCCCCGCCCATCCCCGAAAAGGTAGTGGGTCCTGAAGGGGAAACGGTGTTTACAAGTGAAGATGTAGCGGGCGGGCAGGGGGTTTTTCTCAAATACGGGCTCATGGAAAACGGCACCATCTGGGGCCACGGCGCCTACCTGGGGCCCGATTTTACGGCCGAGTACCTGCATACCCTTGCCATTCATGCCAATGAGGTGCTGGCCCGGGAGATGTTCGGAAAGGAATTCGGCAATCTCAGCGGAGAACAGCAGGAAGCGGTCAATGCCGAAACCCGGTGGATGCTGAAAAACAACCGGTATGATCCAGAGACCGGGATTCTGAAGTTCACGGATGCGGAAAAGACCTCCTTCGAGCAGCAGGTCGACAAATGGGCCGCCCATTTTGAAGGGCCGGAAACCACCGGCGGGCTTCCCGAGAAGTTCATTCACGAGGAGGAAGAGATCCGCCAGCTGACCGCATTTTTTGCTTGGACCGCCTGGGCCTCCGCGGCGAAAAGGCCCGGGAAACCTTATTCCTACACCAACAATTTTCCCTATGATCCTCTGGTCGGAAACACCATTACCAGCGAGGCGGTGCTCTGGAGCGCCATGTCCATCATCATGCTTCTCGGGGGACTGGGGGTGGTGCTGTTTGTTTTCGGCAAATTCAATTATCTGGGATGGAAGGGTGAACCCACCCGGGTGCATGAAAAAATGCTGCCGGGGGATTCCACCGAAGGGCAGCGGGCTATCATCAAATTCTTTGTGATCGTGGCGGCCCTGTTTCTGGCCCAGACCTTGATCGGCGGCGCACTGGCCCATTACCGGGCCGAACCCGGCTCCTTTTACGGATTCGATCTGTCCAAGATCTTCCCCAGCAACATTCTTCGCACCTGGCATCTGCAGCTGGCCATTTTCTGGATCGCCACCGCCTATGTGGCGGGCGGGCTGCTGCTGTCTTCCACCCTGGGCGGTGAAACCGAGCCGAAGCGGCAGGGGCTCGGCATCCATGTGCTTTTCTGGGCACTGGTGATCGTCGTGGTCGGCAGCCTGATCGGGGAATTTTTGGGGATTCGCGGCACCTTCGCGGAGCACTGGTCCATATTCGGTCATCAGGGATGGGAATACCTCGACCTGGGCCGTCTGTGGCAGGGCCTGCTGGTGGTGGGGCTCATGCTCTGGATTTTCCTGCTGTACCGGGCGGTTCGACCGGCCGAACGGATTCCGGAACGCCGGGAGATATCCTGGCTTTTTCTGGGCGGCGCGCTGACCATTCCGCTCTTTTATCTGCCGGCCTTTTTCTTCGGGAGCGCCACCAATTACGCGGTGGTGGATACCTGGCGGTTCTGGATCATCCATCTCTGGGTGGAAGGATTCTTCGAGCTTTTCGTCACGATCATGGTGGCGGTCACCTTCTTTCAGCTCGGGGTGGTTTCCCGGCTGAACGCCACCCGAATCATCTATCTGGATGCCATCCTCTTTCTCACCGGCGGGGTGGTGGGCACGGCCCATCACTGGTACTGGACCGGCCAGTCGAACGTCACCATGGCATTTGCCGCCATGTTTTCGGCCCTGGAGGTGGTACCCCTGACCCTGCTCACCCTGGATGCCTGGGATTTCATCCGGCTTACCGGCACCCAAGGGGAGGTGGGTGAAAAGAAGCTGGTGATTCCCCACAAATGGGCCTTCTACTTCCTGATGGCGGTGGGGGTATGGAATTTCGTGGGCGCCGGCATTTTCGGATTTCTCATCAACATGCCGATGGTCAGCTACTTCGAGGTGGGGACCATGCTCACCACCAACCACGGCCATGCGGCCTTGATGGGGGCCTTCGGAATGCTGGCCGTCGCCCTGATGGTGCTGGCCATGCGCCAGGTCCTGACCGAAGAGCAATGGCAGCAGCCGCAAAAATATGTCAAAGTCGGGTTCTGGGGATTGAACATCGGCCTGGCCCTGATGGTGATCACCAACCTCTTTCCCGGCGGGGTGCTCCAGCTGAAGGACGTACTGGAAAACGGCTACTGGCATGCCCGCGGGTATGACTATGTCAGCCGGGAAACGGTGCGGCTGATCGAATGGATCAGCTTGCCCGCCCATGCAGTCTTTATCGGCTTCGGGGTGGTCCCGCTGCTGCTGGCGACGTTGATTACCTATAGGAAGGTTCGGGCCGGGAAAGCGGCATAGTGGAACGGGGCCGAGCGTAATAACAGGATGTAATCCGGGGCGCGGGCTGCCGGGATGATACCCCGGCCGTCCGCCCGCCCGTCATTTCACAGATGACCTTCAGCAATTCCTGCATATACCCCCCCCACGGGGGCTGCTTTTCGCATGCCCTTCCAAAGTCAAAATCAGGGGTTCCCTGATTTACCCCTGTATAAACCAAAAAAAATATTTGCATTTCCTGTTTTTCTGCGAGTGCGGTAGTTTTCCTTCCGAACGAGTGATTGCTCTCTACCATGTCTTAAAAAAATAATTATAACTTTTTTTAATATCGGTAACCCATGCGTACCCCTCCCTCCCTTAAAATCTGCAAAAACCGCACATCCCGGGGGTAAAGATGAAAATAAAAATACAAATTTTTGTATGCGCGGTTCCCTTGGCGATTTTCGCTTTGCATGGGTATGCCCTCCGGCAGAAAGAAGTTCGACAGGAGATTTCCGAGGGTAGGTTTACCTCAATTTTATATTCCCGACAGGGAGCAGTCTTTGGAGGCAAAAAATGGGATAGCGCGCAATGTATGATTCAGACCAGGGATGGAGGCTATGCCGTGGCGGGCTATACGTCTTCTTTCGGTGCCGGTTTTTTTGATGCCTGGGTATTCAAGCTGGATGACAGTGGGAATGTCGAGTGGCAAAGAACATATGGAGGTATGGGGTATGATTCTGCCCAATGCATCGTTCAGACCGGCAACGGGGGCTATGCTGTGGCGGGTTATACTTCTTCTTTCGGTGCTGCCGGTTCAAATTTCTGGGTCCTCAAGCTCGACGGCGGTGGAAATGTAGAGTGGGAAAAAACCTATGGAGGAGAAACAACCAATGAGTATGCGTCTTCCATCATTCAGACCGCGGACGGGGGGTATGCCGTGGGAGGCCATACCGGTGGTTCTTCTCCAATGGACAGGAGCAATGCCTGTGTGTTGAAGCTTGACGGCAATGGAAATTTGGAGTGGAAAAGAACCTATGGAAGAAGCCACCATTTTTATGGAAACCGATCCGTCATCCTTCAGACCGGGGATGGGGGATACGCATTGGCCGGCTATGCCTTCTTCTGCAGAGGATACAATTACGCATGGTTGATGAAGCTTGGCCGAGGCGGGGATGTCGAATGGGAGAGGATCTTTGGAGGGAAATGGGATGATTCCGCCCTTTGTGTGGTTCAAAGCAGGGATGGGGGCTACGTTGTAGCAGGCTATACGTCCTCTTTGGCTGCGGGAATGTATGACGGGTGGATTTTCAAGCTGGACGGAAACGGACATCTCGAGTGGGAGAGAACGTATGGAGGAAAAGGGAATGATATTGCCCAATGTATCGTTCAGACCCGGGATGGGGGCTTTGCCGTGGCAGGCCATACTTCTTCTTCCGTAACCCAAAGCGCTCTTTTCTGGGTCCTCAAGCTCGACGGGAAGGGTCATGTCGAGTGGGAAAGAACTTACGGGAAATTGTGTTTTTATGCGTATTCGATGGTTCAAACCACGGATGAGGGTTTTGCTGTGGCAGGCGCGGCCTTTACCCCTGCATTCGGTGCGGGCGGTTACGATGCCTGGATACTGAAGCTGGACAAATATGGCAACATTCCGGAGTACTCTGATGGAATGAAACAAAAAAATGCTTCCGCTCCAGAATAAAGGCTTTAAATCTCACGATTAGATCGGTCGGGAAGGTTCCCCCTGAACTAGAAATCTAAATATGGCAAGGCCGCGAACATTCCGGCCTTGCCGGAAGATCCACTTTGCCGATGAATTCGAGGTGGCGTTATCGGAATGTGCGGGGAATGAATTCGTTCCAAAATTGGACTTTGCCGGCGAACCAATTCGCGGTCGAATGGTGAAGGGTTCTTTTTTATTTCTCCAAAATCTCAATTATTCATCGGCGCCAAATCCAGTGGCAAGCAGTTAAAAAAGTGGGGCCGGTATCCCTGGAAGGGACCGGCCTCTAAAAATGCGCATGCCCGAAAATTTACAGCTGAACTTATCAAGCAGGAATTACGCCCATTTGTTTCATAAGGCTCATGGTGTCTTCGTTCCACCAGGTTTCCACTATTTTCCCCGAATCCATTCGATAAATCGTCATCCCGGTCCACTCAACTTTGTTGCCGGATGGGGGAATGCCGAAAAAATCTCCGGTATGGGATCCGGAAGCCACCCAGCGGCATACCATTTTGTCTCCTTCCGCAATCACATCCTCAATCTTGACTTGAAAGTCGGGAATGCCGGTCCGAACCCCCGACACACATTGTTTGCACGATTCATAATCATTTAAATCCGGCGCATAGGGAAGGTGATTGACCAGGGCGGGAGAATAGATTTCTTCTATAATGGCCAAATTGCCGGTATTCCAGAGTTCTTCAATACGGCGGGTGACGGACTTCATTTCCTCTTTCATGGTTGTCTCCTTTCATCGGTTATGGGAGTTTTGACCGCTATAAACGAAAGTGACCAAAAAAATGAAGCTCTATATGGATAAAATCGGCTGGCTGCAGACCATTTGAATCGCGGAGGGCTGGTGAATCCGAAAAAATTCTTTGAGAGTCGAAGAATAGAAGAATAGGTCCGACTTTTTTCTCATACACCATTCTCGGCGATAACACAACTATCCGTTTGGAGACTATTTCCCTGCTTCATTCTATATGGATGAGTTACGGCGATCTCCGCGAAAGTACCGATTGATACAGAAGGCGCCCCATGAACGAGACTTCCTCCACTCCCAATCACCCGAAAAAAGGGCAGCGGATCACGGTCGACCCGATCCGGAACCCGGAGGACATCCAGGCGATCAAAAAGCTTCTGGCCGGGGAGAGCCGCAACCTCCTGCTGTTTACGATGGGGATCAACAACGGGCTTCGTGTGGGCGATCTACTAAATAAACGTAACGGCCCTTACATTGCGGCAATCAATGTCGGCGCCCGGTATGGTGTGATCGGTGAGCCCATTCCTATTGAATCGACACCCGAATGGATGGATCGCCTTGAAAAATTTAAACTCCAGATTATAGATGAGAAAGGAAAAGAAGTGGCCGAAGGCTCCGGAAGCAATCTTTTAGGCCATCCGCTGAATGTCGTTCCCATGTTGCCCTGCTGTTTTAAGGAGATATTGATAAATTTTTAAAAATCGCAGATGCCGATGCGCAGATCGCTTTTTTGTAAGACCCCCATGCGAATCCAGAAAAGCGCAAGTACTTGCATTTTTCATTTTTTTTGCAGGTGCTGGCGTGCATCCACCTGCGTGCATCCACCTGCGTGCATCCACCTGCGTGCATCCACCTGCGTGCATCCACCTGCGGGCATCCACCTGCGGGCAGACGCTGGCGGGCAGATACCTGATTTTTCGTAAGCGATCAGGGGGTATCTCGTATCTTATTCGGAAATCCAAGCCAGATCAGGCTTTAGCTCTTTGAAAAAGGATTGGACGGCGTCGACC
>JBEPWQ010000123.1:0-10387 GCA_041642315.1 Desulfobacteraceae bacterium
ATGCGGTGGACCCCGGGGGATGGGATGAAGTGGAACCGGCCAAACTGATCGTGCCGCTGGATGTGCATATGCATCGGGTCTGCACTTTTCTCGGGTTGACCTCCCGAAAGGCCGCCGATCTCAAGACCGCTCTGGAGATTACCGCCGCCTTTGCTCGGTGGGCCCCGGAAGATCCGGTACGCTTCGATTTCGCCCTGACCCGCTTCGGTATTCGCGGGGACATGTCCATGGCCGATTTTTTTTCCTGAGCAACATTTTTGGTTTCTTTTTCCGGCCAATCTCTATCCATGAACGGCGGTTTTTCACCGTTTTCTGCCGAACCTTTTGTCATTGACACCGACCGAACGCTCAGTTATAATTTCCAATTTGGAGTTTTACCCTTGCAATACATTTTTTATTCTTATCAGGAGGCGAATTTTGATTGGAGAAAAAAGCGACTATAAAGAGAACTTGGATCGCCTGACGGCGGTTTTCGACACCAATATGGGAAATTTCCAAATCGAACTGTACGCCAAGGAATGCCCCGAAACGGTATGGAATTTTGTGAACCTGGCCGAAGGCCGCCAGGATACCTCCCGAGGCAAAAAATTCTATGACGGGCTCACCTTTCACCGGGTCATCGAAGACTTCATGATTCAAGGGGGATGTCCCTTCGGCACCGGCACTGGTGGACCCGGCTATCAGTTCAAGGATGAATTCCATAAGGACTTGAAGCATGACACTGCGGGGGTTCTTTCCATGGCCAATGCCGGGCCCGGCACCAACGGCAGCCAGTTTTTCATCACCCTCGGCCCCACGCCCCATTTGAACAACCGACACACGGTTTTCGGCAAGGTGACCGAGGGCATGGATGTGGTGGAAGAGATCGGTTCGGTCAAAACCGGGCCCAACGATAAGCCGGTAAAACCGGTTACGATCAATGCGGTCACGATTCAGCGGTAGCCCGGTTTTGAAGGGTTTCCTTTTAAATTTTTGGAACGGCCCTTGCAGCTATTTGCAATCAGTTCCCTTTTTTCAAGCCCGATGACGTCGATAATGAAAAGGAGAATTCCGTAAGATGGTTGATTTCAGATTCCAGGAAATGTTCCCGCTGGGGAAAGACCAGACCGAATACCGATTGCTGACCCGGGACCATGTGACCGTGAAATCCTTTGAGGGCAAAGAGATGCTCTGCATCGAGCCGGAAGCCCTTACCCGGTTGGCCGAGGAGGCGTTTACCGAAGTATCCCATCTGTTGCGCCCTTCGCACCTGAAACAGGTGTCCGCGATTCTGGATGATCCCGAGGCGTCGGAAAACGACAAGCTGGTGGCCAGGGAAATGATTAAAAATGCCGTCATTTCGGCTGAAATGGAATTTCCGCTATGCCAGGATACCGGCACCGCCATCATCATGGGCAAAAAGGGGCAGCAGGTCTGGGCCGATTTTAATGAAGGGGAGGCGCTTTCCCGGGGCGTTTACAACGCCTATACTCAGCGAAACCTTCGGTATTCACAGAATGCGCCCTTGACCGTCTACGAAGAAAAGAATACCGGTTGCAACCTGCCGGCCCAGATCGATCTGCTGGCCGTTCCGGGGGATGCCTATAAGTTCCTGTTTGTGGCAAAAGGCGGCGGCTCCGCCAACAAAACCTATCTCTTTCAGGAAACCAAAGCGGTGCTCAATCCCGGCACCCTGGTCGGTTATTTGAAGGAGAAGATGCGCTCCCTCGGCACCGCCGCCTGCCCGCCCTACCACATCGCCTTTGTCATCGGCGGCACTTCCGCGGAGACCACCCTCAAGACGGTGAAACTGGCCAGTACCCGGTATCTGGATGCGCTGCCCACCGAGGGCGGGGAAGGGGGCCACGCCTTTCGCGATCCGGAATTGGAAGAAAAGCTCCTGGAACTGTCCCGGGAACTGGGGCTGGGGGCGCAGTTCGGCGGCAGACATTTCGCCCTGGATGTGCGGGTGGTGCGGCTCCCCCGTCACGGCGCCTCCTGCCCCATCGGTATGGGGGTAAGCTGCAGCGCAGATCGCAATGTGCTGGGCAAAATCACCAGAGACGGCGTTTTTTTAGAACAGCTGGAAACCCAGCCCGCCAAGTACCTGGACGAGGGAACGACCGAAGAGGCGGGGGCGGTTGCCCTTGATCTGAACCGGCCCATGGACGAGATTCGGGCCGAACTTTCCAGATACCCGGTGGCGACGCCGCTTCGCCTCACCGGGAAAATCATCGTGGGCCGGGACATCGCCCATGCCAAGCTGAAGGAGCGGCTGGACCGGGGCGAGGGGCTTCCCCGGTATCTAAAAGATCACATCATCTACTATGCCGGACCGGCCAAAACGCCGAAGGGATATGCTTCCGGTTCTTTCGGTCCCACCACCGCCGCCCGAATGGACTCCTATGTGCCGATTTTTCAGGCCGAAGGCGGTTCCATGGTGATGCTGGCCAAGGGCAACCGCTCCAAAATCGTCACGGAGGCCTGCAAAAAATACGGCGGATTTTATCTGGGCTCCATCGGCGGGCCGGCCGCACGGCTGGGCAAGGAGTGCATCACCGACATGAAGGTCCTGGAGTACCCGGAATTGGGGATGGAGGCGATTTACGAGATCACCGTCAAGGATTTTCCGGCTTTTATTCTGGTGGATGATAAAGGCAATGATTTTTTCGGAAATCTGCTGTAAAAAAAGACTGTTTATATAACCGTATCGTGTTTGGAAAACTTTTCCCAACGGAAGGAGAGGAAAGAACATGGCAAAAAAAATGATGACCGTAGACGGTAATACCGCCGCTGCTCATGTGGCGTACGCCATGAGCGACGTGGCGACAATTTATCCCATTACCCCGTCTTCACCTATCGGTGAGATCGCGGATGAGTGGGCGGCCGGGGGTCGTAAAAACATCTTCGGCCAGCCGATGCTGGTTCGGCAGCTTCAATCGGAGGCCGGGGCCGCGGCGTCGGTCCACGGCTCTCTGGCCGCCGGCGCTTTGACGTCGACCTTTACCGCTTCCCAGGGGCTCTTGCTGATGATCCCCAACATGTACAAAATGTCCGGTGAACTCCTGCCCGGTGTACTTCATGTCACGGCCCGGGCCATCGCCAGCCATGCCCTCTCCATTTTCGGGGATCACCAGGACGTGATGGCGGTGCGCCAGACCGGTTTCGCCCTGCTGGCATCCGCTTCTGTGCAGGAAGCGATGGATCTGGCCCTGGTGGCCCACCTGGCCGCCATTGAATCGAGCGTCCCCTTTCTCCACTTTTTCGACGGGTTCCGGACCTCCCACGAGATCCAGAAGATCGAGGCCATCGATTACGAGGACATGGCCAAACTGGTCAACTGGACCGCCCTGGCCAGCTTTCGGCTTCGGGGGGTGAATCCGGAAAGACCCGAACTGCGCGGGACCGCCCAGAACCCCGATATCTATTTTCAGGGGGCTGAAACCCGAAATCCCTATTATGAGAAGATCCCTCATATCGTTGCCGATTACATGAAAAAGGTGGGTGATCTGACCGGACGCAGCTATAAACTGTTCGATTATGTAGGAGATCCCGAAGCCGACCGGGTGGTGGTTTCCATGACCTCTTCCTGTGAAACCCTGGAAGAGGTGGTCAACTACCTGGTGGATCAGGGCGAACGGGTCGGCCTGGTGAAGGTGCGTCTGTATCGGCCTTTCTCCATGGAACACCTCTTTGCCGCCATGCCGGCCACCGCCGACCGGATTGCGGTGCTGGACCGGACCAAGGAGCCGGGCGCAGGGGGTGATCCGCTTTACAAGGACGTCTGCACCGCTTATCTGGAGCGCGGCGGGCTTACCCCGACCATCGTCAACGGCCGATACGGCCTCGGATCCAAAGAGTTCAATCCGGGTATGGCCAAAGCGGTTTTCGATAATCTAAAGGCCTCCAAACCCAAAAACTATTTTACCGTCGGCATCATCGATGATGTGAGCCACACCTCTCTGGAATACGACGAAAACTTCGACGTATCCCCGGAAGGAACGGTTCAGTGCAAGTTCTGGGGAATCGGGGCCGACGGCACGGTCGGGGCCAACAAGAGCGCCATCAAGATCATCGGCGACAATACCGATATGTATGCCCAGGCCTATTTCGCCTATGACTCCAAAAAGTCGGGCGGTGTAACCATGTCTCACCTTCGGTTCGGAAAAACCCCCATCAAATCCACCTATCAGATCGCCTCCGCCGACTACATCGCCTGCCACAAAGACAGCTATGTGGACATCTATGATGTGCTCGACGGCATCAAGGAGGGCGGCACTTTCGTTCTCAACTCCCACTGGAGTCTGGAGGACATGGAGGAAAAACTGCCGGGTCACATGAAACGGACCATCGCCCGGAAGAAACTCAAATTCTACAACATCGACGCGGTCTCCATCGCCCAGGAGGTCGGCCTCGGCGGCCGGATCAACATGATCATGCAGACCGCCTTTTTCAAGCTGGCCAATGTTATCCCGGTGGATGAGGCCATCGGTTACCTCAAGGGCCAGATCAAAAAGCTCTTCGGCAAAAAGGGCGACAAGATCGTCAACATGAACGTGGAAGCGGTGGATAAGACCATCGCCAAGCTCAATAAGGTTGACTATCCCGAATCCTGGGCCGAGGCGGAGGAAGCGGGCCAGGAAGTCAGGGACGAACCGGAGTGGATCACCAAAGTCATGCGGCCCATGAATGCCCAGAAAGGCGACAAACTGCCGGTCAGCGCGTTTACGCCCGACGGCATCTTCCCGGTGGGCACCACCAAGTACGAAAAACGCGGGGTCGCCATCAATGTGCCCGAATGGATCATGGACAATTGCATTCAGTGCAACCAATGCGCCATGGTCTGCCCCCACGCCACAATCCGGCCTTTCCTGCTTACCGAAGAAGAGTTGAAGAATGCGCCGGAGGGCCTGGAGGCCAAAAAGGCCACCGGCAAGGAACTCAAGGATTATCTCTTCCGCATTCAGGTGTACAGCCAGGACTGCATGGGCTGCGGCAACTGCGCCGATATCTGCCCGTCCAAGAAGAAGGCCCTGGTGATGAAGCCGATAGAGACGCAGCTCGAAAAAGAGATTCCCAATCTCGCCTACTGCGAGTCTCTGCCGCTGAGAGAAGACGTGATGAAGCGGGATTCCCTCAAGGGCAGTCAGTTCTACCAACCGCTGCTGGAGTTCAACGGCGCCTGCGCCGGATGCGGTGAAACCCCTTATGCCAAGCTTCTGACCCAGCTGTACGGCGAACGAATGGTGATCGGAAACGCCACCGGCTGTACCTCTATCTGGGGCGGCAGCGCACCCTCCATCCCCTATTGCACCAACAAGGACGGTTTCGGTCCGACCTGGGGCAACTCCCTGTTCGAGGATCCGGGCGAGTTCACTTACGGGATGTTCCTGGGCGTTCTCCAGCAGCGCCGGAAACTGGCGGATCTGGTTCAGGAGGCATTGAATACCGACGTACCCCAGGAGGTCAAGGAGGCGCTGCAGGGCTGGCTGGATAATGTAAAGGATGCCGAAGGGTCCAGAAAATACGGGGATCAGTTGAAAAAGCTGCTTCCCGAATATCCGGACAACCAGCTCCTTTCCGAAATCTTGGCCATGAAGGGCCATTTCACCAAGAAGTCCTACTGGGTCTTCCTGGGTGACGGCGCGGCCTACGATATCGCCTTCGGCGGCGTCGACCATGTTCTGTCCACCGGTGAGGACATCAACATCATGATCTATGATACCGAGGTCTATTCCAATACCGGGGGGCAGTCTTCCAAGGCCACGCCCACCGGTTCCATCGCCAAGTTCGCGGCATCCGGCAAGAAAACCGCCAAAAAGGATATGGGCGCCATCGCCATGTCTTACGGTTATGCCTACGTGGCTTCGGTCTCCATGGGCGCCAACAAGAACCAGACCCTGAAGGCCTTCAGAGAGGCCGAGGCGTATGACGGACCCTCTCTGATTATGGCCTATTCGCCCTGCATCAATCACGGCATCAAACGGGGCATGGGCAAGACCCAGGATGAAATGAACCTGGCGGTTAAATCGGGCTACTGGCCGCTGTACCGGTACAACCCGCTTCTGAAGAAGGAAGGCAAGAATCCGTTTGTTCTCGAATCCAAAGAGCCGGACGGCAGCCTGCAGGAATTCCTCTCCGGAGAAATCCGCTATGCGGCCCTGGAGAAATCCTTTCCTGAAGAATCGAAGCGGCTCCGGGCCACTTTGGAAGCGCAATACGTGGAGCGGTATCAGAAACTCAAACGGCTGGCGGAAATGGAGCCGATTACCGTCACCGCATCGGATATGGTCGCAGAAATCGGGTCGGCGGAGAGCGATGTCTGTGTGATGGACAATACCCCGGAACACGCCCGGCCCGGAGATATGGATGCGGGTGGTGCCTGTGACGACGGACGGGCCGGTGAGTGATTATCCGTTAGCCCCGGTTTACATCTAAAATTCATTAACAAAAAGGTCATTCTGCTTCAGCAGAATGACCTTTTTGTCGTTGAGGCAAACTGAACCAAGAAGATTTTTAGAATTGCCAATGCCTCCATTTACTGTTCTATGATTTCATAGGCCAATTGCCGAACTCCGAATTGGAGCGCCTGTTTTTTTTCAACCATCAGGATATCGAATCGGTTTTGGTGTCGATACCGGCGGTTCATCCGATCTTCGCAGGTGTACTCCCCCATCCCCTCCACTCGTACCCGGGTGCCGAACTCGATGTATCGAGGGCAGGCGATGGCGCCGATATAGACTTTGTTTCCGCTGGCCATGATGTCAGGGTCATCATCAGTTTCCTCGGGGCACGCCGTATACGCCGTAAAAACCCCGAACTTGAGCCGGTTCTCTTCTCCATAGGCGTTTGTCGGAATTCCCCCTGGAAAGGGCCGGGTCATCATCTCAATAACTGGAGCAACCGAAAATATCAACATGATCAAAAGCAGAAAACATAAAATCCTTTTCATCTGATCGTCCTTCTTCTTATTTATTCACAATCTCATACCGCAGCTGTTGTTTGCCGAATTTCAGAGCCCGATTTCGATCTTTCATGAAGATGTCAAACCGGTTTTTGTTGCGGTACCGGCGGTGCATGCGATCTTCGCAGGTATACTCCCCCATTCCTTGTATTCGAATCCGGGTTCCGAACTCCAAATGTTTCGGGCATGCTACGGCGCCGATATAAGGCGCCTTCCCGCTGGCCATAAGTCGGGGTATTTTATCGATTTGTGCCGATGATGCCGTATAGGCGGTAAATGTGCCGATTTTGGTTGTTTTTCCTTCCCCATAGGCGTTCTTCAACAGCTTCCATGAAGCAAATGGAGTGTCCGCTTCACCAAGAGAAACACCGCCGAAAACCCATACCAACACCGATAGGATCAATGGGAGCGTTTTCATAGGTCATCTTTCTTCTTTTACCGGTTTGCCACGGATTGCAAAATCCCTGCTTTCCTTACTAAAAACACGGTAAAAAAAATTTACGGGATAAAACCGAACGTTTAAATACTGAAAATCCTCTATTTTTGCCTTGAAAAATCCGTATTCATCGGTTTTCGGCGGTGGGAAGGCGGGGAAATGGGCCCCTCCGGTGAGAAGGAGGGGTCCAAAAATGCCTGTCACTTGGACACATTCGAAAGAATGGATGACGCCCCTTCATCTGAAAGGGGAGTCACGCTGAATTCTCCGTCTGTTTCGAGTACCACCGCTTCGACTTCGGACATGCTCCCCTTGGAGGCGTTGCGCACCGCCTGCAGGATCTCTTCTTCCGTGATCCGTTCGGAAACCATGGCACCACGTAGAAATTCACCGTTGTGGTACAAAAGGCGGGGTTCTCCTTTTATAAGTTGCCGAATCTCTTTGGAGCGAGTCGACAGCCAGGAGATGAGGTATTGAAGAGAGAAAAGAAGGACAAACGTAATTAAACCTTCAATAAACGCCACGTCATGGGACAGAATCATGGTGGCCAAAGTGGAACCGATGGCCACGTTGATCACGAAATCGAAGGCGTTCATTCTCGCCAGGGTTCTTTTGCCATAGCTTCGTAACAGGAAAATCAGCGCCGTGTAGGCGATAATGCCCACAAACAGCACCTTGAACAGGGATGCCCATCCATGAAAAATCATAATATGACTCCTTTCCGTCGTTTGGGTGTAAGTCGATTCTTATTCGGAAACCGTTGATTCGGTCGGTTTTCTTTGAATGAAGGCCTCCGCTTCGATAAAGATTCGTTTGATTTCCGGGTGTTTCTTTCGAATGGTTGCTTCCAGGCGGTCGACGGCGGCGGCAATTTCGGATGAAGAGAGCTGTTGCCGGAACTGGACATCCAGGTTCAGCAGCACCTCATTCGGACCGAAATGCATGGTCAAAGGCCGTCCGGCCTTTTCCACCGCCGGGTTCGCATGCACCAGCCGGTCGATGCTTTTCAAGGTCCCGTGCCGGATGCTTTCTCCGATCAGCAGATTCCGGCTCTCATATGCCAGAAGAAACGCCACCCCTGCCAGAATGCAGCCGATGAGGATGGAGGCGATTCCGTCGATGTACGGGCTGTTGTACTTGTGTCCCAGATAAACCCCGAGAGCGGCCACCGCCAGCCCGGTCAGGGCCGCGGCGTCTTCGGCCAGAACCACAAAGATGGCCGGATCCTTGCTGGAACGAACCGCCTCCCAGAAGCTCTCTTCCGCTTCCTTTCGAAGCAGAAGCTCGGCCAGGGCGACGGAAAATGCGCATCCTTCGAATACGGCGGCCAAACCCAGCACGATGTAATTCCATATGGGATTTCCGATGTAATGGGGATGGTTCATATGCGTAATTCCCTCATATACGGACATTCCGCCGCCGATACCGAAAAGGAGGATGGCCACGATCAGGCCCCAGAAATAGACTTCCTTTCCGTATCCGAAGGGATGGCGCTCATCCGCCGGTTTTTTGCTGCGGTGAATTCCCAAAAGCAATAGGATCTGGTTTCCGGTATCCACCAGGGAGTGAATGCCTTCGGACAGCATAGCGGAACTGCCGGTAAAGAGCGCTGCGATGAATTTGGTGACGGCGATGGCGAAATTGGCCGCCATCGCACCGTAGACGGTGATCGGTTTATTAGATGACCGGGAGGGCATGGGAAGCTTCCTTTCGAAGCTGAAGGTGAAGGGTGAAGTTGAGAGTGGAGGCGAATAAGGGTATCAGCGCCGGTTGTTATCGCCGCGTCGTGGACCTTTTTTGTAAGAAACAAAGCGTGAAATATTGGACTTTCGAATGGGCCGATACAGGCTCGCGGTAATTCCGATCGCCGCACCGAACAAGCCGAACAGCAAAGAATCCATCAGAGAAGGAATATGAGGAAACGGCGCGGCCGAATGGATCATCGGTCCGTTGAACACGACCACCACC
The DNA here is from genome assembly GCA_041642315.1 of Desulfobacteraceae bacterium. Classification (GTDB taxonomy): domain Bacteria; phylum Desulfobacterota; class Desulfobacteria; order Desulfobacterales; family Desulfococcaceae; genus JAABSQ01. The sequence goes on from JBEPWQ010000123.1 coordinate 9,348, forward strand.
CAAAAAAAAGAAAACATACATAGGAATCCGAGGATCCCGGATAGTGCGATTCGAACATAAAAAGAGGTTTTCTTACCGTACACAACAAACATTCCCCCGACTTCACATGAACAGGATAAAATCTTCCTGTCTGAATTCCAGTTCCGTATTTACAAGTTAGACCATGTAGATCCTGCGATAGCGAGCCAACACTAGGCAATGAATGCCGTAGCAAAAAAGACCGATCGCCACAGCACCGAGTATCCAGGGACCATACGGCTGCGACGCAAGGGTTTGCAGGGCTTCACCCATCCCGCCAGCCTTCCGGGCGCTGAATTGCAGTGACGCCTGAATAAAAAAGATGCCTATCAATCCATGGACGATGCCTCTGGCTACTTGACCCGCACGGCCTGCGCGGGTGGCCCATGCTTTTTCTTGTCGGCTCATTTCCGAAAGTTTGAATTTTTCTTTGAATTTTGCGGTATAGGCTCTGTAGAATTCATACAGACCGAAGCAGATGGTGATGCCGCCGATGATCATTACCAGCCATCGGCCAAACGGTTCAGCGAGTATTCTGGCGGTCCAATCTTCCGGTGCACTGCTGCCGCCGCCGCCGCCGGATCTCGTGCCGAGGATAAGCTGCACCGCTGCAACGGCGATACCGCTGTAAATAATCCCACTGAAAACATATCCGGTGCGCTTAATAATCCCTTTGGCGTCGGTGCCGTTATTGTCCGGGTCTACTGCGGCCTGAACAAACCGCCAAATCGCATAACAGATGAGACCGAATGCGGTGAGCCCCAGTAAAATCTGTCCGAACGGCTGGGTAATGATCTGGACCAGGGCATCCCTCGTTTTCACGTCAGAGCTCCCGGTACCCCATGCCGCCTCTACTGCGAGTGCTCCAATGATCATATAGACGACCCCTTTTGCGGCGAATCCGAGTCTGGCGAGCACTTTGACCCAGGGTTTCACCTCTTTGGCAGCCTCTTGGGTCTTCCGTTTTGTGGCATTTTTTGCCTGCTTGGCGTCATCGACTGCACTCATAACAAGACTCCTTT
>JBEPWQ010000124.1:0-10352 GCA_041642315.1 Desulfobacteraceae bacterium
CCCCGAGGAAGAAACCCTCACCGTGGGCGAAACCGTCAGGTTCAATGCGGTTCCACTTTCCACCGAGGACGAAGAGATGGAGGATGTTTCCGTTCAGTGGCGGGTGGAAGGAGAGGCCGGTTCCATCGATTCTACCGGCACCTTTACGGCCGAACAGCCCGGCCAGGCGACGGTTATCGCCGAAGCCGACGGCATTTCCAATCAGGCCACGGTTACGGTGGAGGCGCCGGCCGTCGCCGATCTGAAGCTGGCGCCGGAAACCGCTGAAACTCTTCCTGAAACCACAGTGAAAATCACCGTCACCGGCACCACCCAGGAAGGGCAGCCGGCCGGATACCATGAGGTTCAGGTCTCCACACCTACAGAGGGCGCGCAGGTCGGTACCGAAACGGTTACCCTGAACGAATCCGGTCAGGCCGAATTTGAAATGACCATGCCCTCCACCCCAGGGAAAACCATGGTGACCGCCACGGTGGGGGATGTCAAAGCCGAAACCGAGATAAACGTCCAGCCCCGGCCGGTGGCCGACATCGAGGCGCAACCCGAGAGCGAACAGGGCCTGGCCGAATCCGAAGTGACCATTCAGGTCAGCGGTCTGGCGGAGGAAGACCAGGCCGCCGCCATGAACCGCATCAGCGTTTCTTCCCCGACCGAGGGAACCCGGTTATCTACTGATGAACTGACCCTGGATGAACAGGGGCAGGCTCAATTCAAGGTGACCCTCTCTCCCGGCGAAAACAGGATCGTCCTGAAATCCGGCGAAACCACTCAGGAAGTGGTCATTGAAGGGACCCAGGTGGAACGGATTGAAATCGCCCCGGAAAAAGACCGGTTCGAGGTGGGCCAGAAGATCGATTTTCAGGCGGTCGGATACGACCAGTATGACAACCAAAGAACCATTGAAGCCGAATGGTCCCTGTCCGGGGAAAACGCGGCTTTGCAGGAAGACGGCGTCGTGGAAATGGAATCCCCCGGAAACGCCATTCTGTTCGCCCGGTATGGGGAGATCAGCCAGGGGCATCCCTTTTCCATTGTCCCGGGCCAGGTCGCCAAGATCACCATCGAGCCTCAGCAGGCGGACCTCAAGGCCGGTGAGAGCCTCACCTTCGACGCCGAAGCCTTCAACGCCCAGGGGTATCCCTTGGCCCCGTCCATTCAATGGAAAACCGAGGGTGACATTGGCACCATCGCCGAAGACGGCACTTTTCTGGCCGAAACCATGGGTGATGGCCGGGTGATCGCCGCCTCCGGCGAGGTCACCGCCTCGGTGCCGATTCAAGTGGCCCACGGCGCGCTGGCTGACATTCTCATCGATCTGGAGGAGACCACGTTTACGGCCGGAGAAAAAGTTCAGCTCAGCGCCCAGGGGGTGGACGCCTACGGGAACAAGTTCCCGATCTCTCCCCAGTGGTTCCTGAGCGCCTCTCTGGGCAAGGTGGACCAGGAGGCGGCGGAATTTATGCCGCTTCATACCGGCACCGGTGAAATTTTGGCCAAGATGGAGACCCTGGTCAAGGGTGTCGATATCGAGGTGGTTCCGGCGGAACCGGCACGGCTTCTGGTGGAACCGCCGGCCGTGGATGTGATCGCCGGCAATACCGTACAATTCGAGGTCACCGGATACGACAAGTTCGACAATGTGGTGGAAGTGGACCCGGAATTTTCCATTCGGGAGGACCTGGGCGAAATCGATGCGACCGGCGCCTTTACTGCCGAAAAATCGGGCAGTACCGTGGTGGAAGCCAAAGCCAAGGGGCTGGTGGGCGAGAGCACTGTGGCGGTGGCGCCGGCCGAAATGGAGGACGTCGAATTGACGCCTCAGGGACCCATGGAAGTGACCGCCGGCAAGGCTGAAAATTTCAGCGCATCGGGGTATGATGCTTACGGCAATACCGTGAAGGCGGAGGTCGCCTGGGATATGCATCCCGATCTGGGGAGGGTGGATTCTCAGGGGGTCTTCTTTCCGGAAAAAGCGGGCAAGACCCGGTTGATGGCCACGGTTCATCAGCTTCGCACCGGCAAGAAGATCGAGGTGGGCACCGAAGTGAGCGTGGTGCCGGGCGAGACCACTCAGGTTCAGATCGAGCCCGATTCGGTGAATGTCACGGCGGGCGAGGAGGTCGTCTTTTCCGCTGTGGCCTATGACAAGTTCCAGAACAAAACCGAAATCGACCTCAACTGGCAGGTGGAGCCCTCGACATTGGGCAACGTCAATCAGGAAGGGCGCTTTTCCGCGGTTACGGCCGAATCCGGCCAGGTCCATGCCAGGCACGGCGGCGTGGTCGCCAGTGCGGCGGTCGAGGTGCAGCCCGCGGAGGTGGCGTTCCTTAAAATCATCCCCGAAGAGATTACCGCTACGGCCGGTGAAACGGTCGATATTCAGGCGGTCATGGAGGACCGGTTCGGCAATTTGGTGGAAGGCGATCTCCGCTGGGATCTCTCCGATGAAACCCTGGCCGAGATTACCGATCAGAACGAATTGATCGCAAAAAAGGCGGGGGAAGGCCGGCTCATCGCCGCCGCCTACAACATCGCCGAAACCGCTCCGCTGACGGTGAAAAAAGGCTCCCTGGACAGCATTGAACTGACCCCGACCGAAAAGACGGTATCCTCCGGCTCGACGGTCGAGTTCGACGCCGTCGGATACGACGCAGGGGGGAATGAGCTCTCGATCGATTTCAACTGGTCGGTGGATGACGCCATCGGCGAGATTTCTGATGACGGCACCTTCACGGCGGTCAAGGTCGGCTCCGGAAAGGTGACGGTCAGCCGGGAAGACATCGGGGCTTCGGCCTCGATGAAGGTCACCCCCGGCGCACCCGCCGAAATCACGTTAGAGCCGGAAAGCTTTACCATCACCGCCGGAAAGACCCAGCCGCTCACCTATGAGGTTCGGGACGCCAACGGCAACCGGATTCCGTCTCCCGACATTCAGTGGGAGATTCCCGACAATCTCGGGTCGGTGGATGATCAGAACCGGTTCAAAGCCCGGAAGGCGGGTCAGGGTCCGGTGAAACTGATGTCCGGTGATGCCGTGGCCCAAGCCGGCGTCACGGTGGAACCGGGTTCCATCCACACCGTCACCATCGAACCGACCTCGGCGGATCTGCGCGCCGGCGAACAGCAGGGATTCAGTGCCGAGGGATTCGACTCCCAGGGCAATCCGCTGGATCTGGAGCCGGCCTGGTCCGCCAGCGGGGATATCGGCACCATCAACAAGGCTGGGAATTTCAAGGCCACCACGGAGGGCTCCGGGTTTGTAACCGTACGGATGGAAGAAGCCACCGCCGTGGCCCGGGTGATGGTCTCTCCCGGACCGGTGGACCGGGTGGCGGTCAGCCCGGAAAACCTGGTTTTGCAGGCCGGGTCCGAGGCCGAATTTTCCGCCGTCGCCTATGATGCCTATGACAATGTGACCCCGGCGGAAATCACCTGGTCCCTGGATGCCGAAGACGGTATCGGAGAACTCACGGATGAGGCGATATTCCAGGCCCGCAGCACCGGACAGGGCGCGGTTGTGGCCACCGCCGATGATGTGGAAGGCAGGTCCAAGTTGGTGGTGGTGCCGGGCGAGTTGGCGGAAATCGTCTTGTCGCCGGAAGAGATCACCCTTCGGTCCGGCGAAACAACGGACGTGAAAGCCACCGGCCGGGATGCCTACGGCAATGAACGCGAGATTGAGCCTGATTATTCCCTGAATCCCGCGTCCATTGGCGAGATCGATGAAACCGGAAAATTTACCGGAAAGAAGGCGCAATCCGGGCAGCTGATCGTCTCCGCCGACGGAGTTGAGGCCGAGGCCCCGGTGACCGTGGAACCCGGGCCGCTCACCTCGCTGGAGATTCGATTGCCCGAGGAAACCCTTCGGGCCGGCAATACCTATTCCCTGGAGATCATCGGGTACGACCCGGGCGGCAATGAGGTGCCGGCGGAAGCCCTTTGGTCGGTGTCTCAGGGTATCGGCCGCATCGACGAAGAGACCGGTCGGTTCAGCGCCCGAACCGCCGGCTCCGGCCTGGTGGTGGCCTCCACTGATGACATCGTCACCAAGAAGTCCATTGAGGTGGAATCGGGCAAACTCTACAGCCTCTTTATCGAGCCCAACCCGATCACCATCAATTCCGATACCACCCAGCAGTTCGAGGTGAGCGGTGTGGATGTGGAAGAAAATCCGGTTTCTATTTCAAATTCCGCGGTCGAGTGGGAAGCGGTCGGCGGCATCGGGGAATTCGAAGACCCCGGCCTGTTTCGCGGCACTCACATGGGCAGGGGCAAGGTGGTGGCCAGAATCGGGGACCTCCTCGCCGAAGCCTATGTCACCGTGGTGCCCGGCACACCCGAACCCAAAAACTCACGGATCCGGGTGACCTATCCCACACTCCCTGCGGACGGCGAGTCCTTTTCCGATGTGATTCTGGAGGTGCGGGACAAATATGGCAACCCGGTGCCCGGGGTCCGGCCGACCATCGTCTCCAGCCGGCAGGTCGACAATGTGGTTCAGCCGGGGGAAACCAATAAAGAGGGCGTGGCACGAGGCCGAATCAGCTCCGGTCAGCCCGGCCAATCCATTGTTCGTGCGGTGGTAGACGGTACCGCCTTTGTAGATACGGCGCGCATCACGTTTGAGTAAACGACCCAGCCGCCTGTTGGCGCTGTTTTCCGGCGCCCGCAGGCGTGAAGATCTGAACCATGCACCCGTCGAAAATCGGCAAACCGCCCGGGATTTGCCTCCCGGGCGGCGGCTTTCGGCGGGTTTTCTGTTTTCACCGGTCTATTTTTTCCGGTGGTCTTCCGCCAACGTTTTCTGCAAAGGCTTGACTTTGATGGCGTCTCGTGGATGATAAGCGGTGCCCGACCGAGATCGGGCTTTTTTTATCAACACCAACCAAATGGAGCTGCACGATGATCGACCTATCGTCTTCCTTTATTCGAACCCAGGTGGCCGAATCCGACATCATCTTCAAACGGGGCGAACGGATCTATGAACACGGCACCTTCATGTGCGCCCAGTCGGTTCCGGAAGAGGGGATTTTCGTTTATGACGTGGACGGCAATTACGGGGATTATACCACCCGGATTCAGCTGACCAGGGAGGGGGTGAACACCAACTGCGACTGCCCCTTTCCCGGGAATGGGTGCAAACACACGGTGGCGGTGCTTCTGGATGTGCAGGACCGGCTGGCGGCCTGGAAATCGGCGGCCACCGAGGTGCCGGTACTGGAGCAGGATCAGGCCCCCGATTTTCTGACCGAAGAAGAGATTCGGGCCCAGGCCCTGGAAGACCGCAAAAAACGGTCCCGGTTCGAGGCCTTCACCCTGACCGAAGGCGACATGCTCAAGGGCGAGCACCTGGTGGAGACCCCCAAGGGCCGGCAGTATGCGGTTACCTTGCATGATCCGGAAAAGGGGCTGGGCCACTGCACCTGCCCCGATTTCGACACCAACCGGCTCAACACCTGCAAGCACATGATCCTGGTGACCCGGACCCTGAAAAAGAAGCAAAATTTCAAATCCAGGCTTCAGGATGAACGGTTCCCATTTGTGGATGTGTTTTGGGATTCCACTGCAGACCGCCCCCGCATGTTCAATGAGCGGCCGGAATCGGAGATTGAGAACGTGGCCCCGGTTCTGGCCGATTGCTTCGATGAACAGGGGTTTTTTTCCCGATCCGATTTTTCCGATTTCATCACTCTCATGGACCGGCTCGACGGCAGCAAACGGGTGCGGATTCAGGAAACGGTGCTTGGGCGCCTGGACGACCACCTCCATGTCTGCCAGCTCGAATCCATGGCCGACCAGGGCCTGCCCGACATCTCCGGCATCAAGACCCGGCTCTATCCCTACCAGACCGAAGGGGTCCGGTTCGGTCTATATAAACGGGCCGTTTTGATCGGCGATGAAATGGGTCTGGGAAAGACCCTTCAGGCCATTGTGCTGGCCATCCTCAAAAAAGAGGTTTTCGGCTTCCAGAAGGTTCTGGTGATCACCCTGGCCTCTCTCAAGGAGCAGTGGAAACGGGAGATCGAGCGGTTCACCGATGAACCGGCTTTGGTGATCGCCGGGTCGGCGGCCCAGCGCCAGGAGATGTACGAGACCGACCCCCGGCTGTTCAAGATCACCAACTACGAGGCGGTGCTGCGGGACGTCAACGTGCTTCACCGATTCAAGCCCGACCTGGTGATTCTGGACGAAGCCCAGCGGATCAAGAACTTCACCACCAAGACCGCCGAAACGGTCAAGTCCCTGCCCCGAAAGCATGGACTGGTGCTCACCGGAACCCCGCTGGAAAACAAGCTGGAGGATGTCTACTCCATCGTCCAGTTTCTGGAACCGGATCTGCTGGCGCCCCTGTGGAAATTCGCGGCGGATCACTTCATGCTGAGCCGCACCAGCAAGGGCAAGATCATCGGCTACCGCAACCTGGCCCTGCTCAAGGAAAAGCTCGCCCCCATCGTGATCCGCCGAAAGAAAGAGGAGGTGCTTCAGGACCTGCCCGACGAGATCGTCAACAACTACTACCTCGACCTTCACGAGCGGCAGGCCAAAATGCATTCCGGGTACAGCCAGGCTCTGGCCCCGCTTATCAACAAGAAATTCCTGACCCCCATGGACATGCGGCGGATTCAGGAGCTGCTGCTTTGCATGCGCCGGGTCTGCGACTCCACCTTTCTGATCGACCGCAAGACCCACATCTCCCCCAAGCTCAAGGAGCTGGAATCGATCCTGGACGAACTGGTGGTGGAGAACCGGCGCAAGGTGGTGATCTTCAGCGAGTGGACCACCATGACCTATCTTATCGCCAAGTATCTCTCCAAGGCCGGGATCTGCTTTGTGGAGTTATCCGGGAAGGTGCCGGTGAAAAAACGCCAGGCCCTGATCGATGAATTCACCATCAATCCGGAGTGCAGGGTTTTCCTTTCCACCGATGCAGGCGGTACCGGGCTCAACCTGCAGGCGGCCGACTGCGTCATCAACTTCGAGCTGCCCTGGAACCCGGCCAAACTGAACCAGCGGATCGGCCGGGTCAGCCGGATCGGCCAGAAGAGCGGATGCGTCAACGTGGTCAACCTGATCTGCAAATACAGCATCGAAGAGTCGATCCTGGCCGGGATTCAGCTGAAGACCGACCTCTTTGACGGGGTCTTCGACGCCGGGCCGGATGAGGTGACCTTTTCCAAAGAGAAGCGCAATGAGATGCTGGCCCGATTGCGGGAGATGATGGGAGAACCGGAGCCGGTCACCAGTCCGGAGCCGAGGCCCTCCGAAGACATTCCCGAGGATACACCCCACTACCTCAACCCCGAAGTGCTCGGACGGGAGGCGGAGCGGGAGGTGGCCTACGAAGCCGAGGAGGCGTTCGATTCGGCCGGGGATTCGGGCAATGAAGCGGCTGTGGCCTCTCCCGACAATCTTCCGGCGGCGGCGATGCGGACATCCGAAATCCCGGCTGAAAGCGGTGGGCCGCCGGGTCCCTCCGATATCCCGTCTCCGCCCCGGCAGTCTCCGGAGCAGATGGAAAAGATCCTGGACGACGGCATGAAATTTCTCGGGGGCCTGCTCGAAATGGCTACCGGAGAGGCATTGAAAACCACCGGCGAGGACGAGCGGATGGTCAACATCGACCGGCAGACCGGGGAAGTGACATTGAAATTCCGGCTGCCGGGGTTCGGGGGCTGATCACGGCAATGATCCGGAAAGGGGCGATGGGGTAATATGGACGGGCGGCGGCGGGTTTACAGGGGAACGGGGCAGCGACGGCCGGGCCGGTTTCGGTTTCGGCAGCGGCGGCAGGAACGGGGAACGGGCATCCAGCGGCGGCGAGGCGATCGATTGCGGAGAAAAGCCTCATACCGGCGGGTTCGAAGAAGGCCCGCCGGAAGAACCATGGAAAGTGCCCGGGCACGGCTGCGCAGTTTCCGGCAGTCCACGATCCTGGCCGTCGCCCTTACGGGGCTTCTGCTGCTTGTTTTTGCACCGGGTGATGCGCAGATTCCCGAACAGGAGATTGCCGAAACCGCTTCGACGGAAGAAGCGGCTCCCGCCGATGAAGTGGCGGAAGTGGATGCGGAAGAGGAAGAGGAGATTCAGCCCTTGGGGGAGGCGGCCGAAAGAGAGATGCTCACGGCGGCGCGCAACCTCTGGCGGGGATTTCTCCTCAATCTGCCGAGGGTTCTGGTGGTGGCGGGCATCATTCTACTCGCCTGGCTCCTTTCGCGCCTGTTGCGCCTGCTGATCCGGCGCCTTTTCGGCGGATGGGAGCGGGGCAGCGCGATCTCCGTTCTCGTCATGGCCGGTTTCTGGCTCGTGACTCTCAGCATCGCCGTCAGTATTCTGGCCGGCGATTTCCGTGCGATCGTCGGTTCCCTCGGGCTCGTGGGTCTGGCGCTTTCGTGGGCGCTCCAGACGCCGATCGAGAGTTTTACCGGATGGCTGCTCAACTCTTTCAGAGGCTATTACCGTGTGGGAGACCGGATCGCGGTGGGGGATATTTTCGGGGATGTATTCAGTATCGACGTCCTGACCACGACCCTCTGGGAAATCGGCGGACCGGACCGCCCTCCCGGCCAGGTCCATGCCGAACAGCCCACCGGTCGTCTGATCACCTTTCCGAACAACGAAATCCTGACCGGAACCATCGTGAACCTTACCCGGGATTTCCCCTACGTCTGGGATGAATTGCAGGTGCCGGTGGCGAATGAATCCGATCTGACGTATGCGCTTTCCGTGTTGGAGAAGATTGCGCTCGAACTTCTGGAAAACGATATGAAAATGCCCGCCCATCGCTACGAGGCGATTCTGAAAACATCGAACCTGGCCTCTTCCGTGCCGGACCGACCTCAGCTCTTCGTCTCTATGACCGATGCATGGGTCAACATCACCATCCGCTACCTGGTGAATGCGCGCGGGCGAAGACCCAAGCAGAGCGAGCTGGCCAGGCGCGTCATCACCGAATTGAACCGGCCCGAGCATGCGGAGAAAATCATTCCCGCCTACGACCATCGCCAGGTACAACTCATCGATGACCGGGGGCGCCCTCTCCGAGGGCCTTTCTGCAGTATCCGGGAGGAGCGGGGTTGATGTCGTCTCCTGAACGCATTTCCGAAAATCTCCCTACCGGGCGGTAGGATTTGGAGGATTCGTTTTATGGAATGCGTGTGATGACGATACCGACGCTTCGTGAGGGTCATGGATCAGCGACAGGGAAAGACCGAGAGCCATTGGATTGAACTCGACGGCATGAATCTCCACGGCCGCCGTTCCATCGATCCGGTCCCCTCGGATCGGGTGCCGGTGGTGTGCGTGCACGGGCTGAGTGTATCGAGTCGGTACATGGTGCCGATCGCCGAACGGTTGGCCCCGTATCACCGCGTCTATGCGCCCGATTTTCCCGGATTCGGCAAGAGCGACAAGCCGCATCACCTCTATACGATCAGAGATCTGGCCGATGTGTTGTGCCGATGGATGGACCGGATCGGCATCGCCGAGGCGGTCCTGCTGGGCAACTCCCTCGGGTGCCAGATCATCGCCGAAGCCGCGGTTCGAGATCCCAGCCGGGTGAGCCGGGCGATTCTGGTGGGGCCCACGGTCGATCCTCAGGCCCACAGCCTTTTTCGAAACGGATGGCGCCTGATGCGGGACCTTCGCCGCGAATCGCTGAATTCCATCCTGACCCAGGGGCGGGATTATCTGCGGAGCGGCCCCCGCCGAACCATCCGCACCTTTCAATCGGCACTGGCCGACCGCATCGAAACCAAACTGCCCCGCATGGAAATGCCGACCCTGATCGTCCGGGGGGAGTACGATCCCATCGTGCCCCAGCGCTGGGCCGAAGAGGCCGTCCGCCTGCTTCCAAACGGCCGCTTGGCCGTCCTGCCGAGGGCGCCCCATGCCGCCAACTTCGATGCGCCGGATGAATTGGCTGCGGTCGTGCTCGATTTTCTGGGGACCGTCGACCGGGGTTGAATTCTGAGATCGGGGCATGCCTTCGGGGCGGCGCACCACGCCCTGCCTCAGTAGATCGGTCCGGGCATTCGCTCGACGTTGATGTTCATATTCAGCAGTCCTACCGGATTGCCGAATTGCGTATAGATGGCAACGTCGGCCGCATCGCGACCATAAGCGATCGCCACACGACCGCCTTGCAGATCGGCTTGTGTCGGATCGAATGTGTACCACCGGTTTCCCACATAGGCCTCTAACCAGGCGTGCAAATCCATCGGTTCAAGCGCCTCAAGATAGCCCACGACCAGACGGGCCGGTATCGAGAGCGCCCGGCAACAGGCAATACCAAGGTGAGCCATGTCCCGGCACACACCGCTTCCCGCCTGGTTTACCTCGCCGGCACTGATGAT
>JBEPWQ010000125.1:0-10069 GCA_041642315.1 Desulfobacteraceae bacterium
TGAGGATCATCCCCAGTACCGGCTTCGGTGTGGTGCTCATCGGTGGCCGTTTCGAAATTCCCAGAGGCGGCTGCGCATGGTCTCAAAGCCGGTCATCCCATGGCGCTGGAAAGCGCCCATGGCCTCGACGATGGGTTCGGGATGGTCCAGCAGATGAAACACCTTCTCGCCCATGGATACCGGCGACAGGCTGTGCCAGGGGATGTAATCGACCAGGTTCTGCCGGTGAAATCGTTCGGCCCGAATCAACTGCTCCATTCGGGGGGTCTCCCGGGGAATCAACAGGGCGACCGTTCCCTGGCTCAAAATCTCGCACAGGGTATTGTAGCCGCCCATGCTGATGACCAGGTCCGCCGAAGCCAGCAGTTTTTCCATTTGACGGTAAAAATGATAGGCCCGGACCCCGAGTTTTTTGGCCCGTTTGAAAACGGATATCCGCTGGTCTTTGGGCATGAACGGACCGGTGACCAGCACGCTCCGGAACGGAAGGGGAAAGCCAAAGGATTCGAGCATGGAAAGGTAGGTATCCATCACCGGATATCCGTCGCCGCCGCCCCCGGTGGTCACCACCACCAGTTTTTGTCCTTCTCGAATGCAGTGGCGTTTGCGCTCCTTTTTTACTTCGGCCGCCGAAGGCACTTTTCTGGGGATATACCCGGTAAAGTACATTTTCCGGCTGATCGATTCCGGAATGGCGTATTCGGAAATCGGATCATAGAATGCCTGAATTCCATAAATCCAGATTTCGCTGTAGAGCCGATCCAGAATTTCGTATATGCCCTTCTTTTCCCAGCTCCTGCGCACCGATTCACCGTCGTCCATGATATCCCGAAGCCCCAGAATGGTCCGGGTCTGAGGCCGGCTGCGCCGAAGCCATTGAAGCGTCGGCAGCACCTCCTTTTTCAGGCCGAGCGGTTCCTTGTCCACAATAAACAGGTGGGGTTGAAAGGTCTTGGTGGTGGCGGTGATGATATTCTTTCGAATCTCCAGGGCGTGCTTGGCATTGATTTTAATGGAGAGGGGCAGATATTCTTCATTGGTTTTTTTGATCATCCCGGGAATGCGAACGAAATCGATCTGTTCGGGAAAAGCGAACCGGCCCGCGATGGGTGATCCGGTCAGAATCAGGATGTTGATATTCGGGGCCCGCAGGTGGGAGGCCACCGCCATGGTCCGGCGGATATGACCGAGCCCATAGGTGTCATGGGAGTACATGATGATGTTGTAAGTGGAGGGCTTCCCCATTCGACCGCCGATCCGTATCCGGGTTTCGCCTTCTGTTCAGACGCCGTTCACGCCTCCCCCTTTTAGGACTCGGTATTCCTTCTCGTCAAGATCTTTTTTTCTAAATCCAAAGCCTTCTGTTGTTTGTCAAAATGGGGCCGATGTAGTAAAGTTCCCGCCCGAACGGCTCTCGGTCTCGGTTTAGCCCGCGGAGGCGGAGCGGAAGGTTATTTCAGGTGAATCACGGAGGTTTTTTAATGAATGGCCCACGGCAGCAGGTGAACCGGCTGAGGCGGTTTTTCAACCGAATCGACGACGGCACGCTCTTCGATTCGGATCTTCCGGAAACCTTCCAAAACCTGCGCCGGGAGGTACGGGAAGCGTTCTTTGACCTCCTCCTGCGGCATCGGCCTTTTTTGGAAGGAGAGATCGGTCTTGAATGGCCGTATCGGGAATTTGAAAAACGCGCCGTCGGAATGGAAACCCTCGCACGGCAGGGAGAAACCGCTTTTTTACGAAAGCAGGCCCGGCTGTTTCTGGCGCTGCTACCCTTCCCCGGACAATGGCGATGGCTGATTCAGGTGGAGACCGAAATGGGCGAATGTTCGGAAATTCAGGAACTTCTGGCTTCCGAAAAAAGAAAAATCAAAGCCAAAATTCAAAAAAAAGGACAGAAAAAGTTTAAGCTTCGGCACTTCTGCCAAATATTGAAACGCCCCAGGCCGCCGGAAGAAAAAGGTATTTTGCGGGTTTTTTCCCTCCCATACCTGTTTGCAGATGTCCGGTTGCTGAAACGATTGAATCAGGAGTACCTGATCTATGTCGAACCGCCGTGGGGCGTTCTGGCCCGTCACACCTGGCTGCGTGCCTTCGCGCAAACGGCCGACCCTTGCATCATCGGAGCCGGCGGGCATGAAGACGCCGCTTTCCTGAGCACCCAGGAGGGAATCGTGACCACACGGCTGGCCCATGGGGATTTCCTGGAAGAAGAAGAGGTGCCATCGGGATGCAACAAACGGTTCGACCTCGTCTTTAACGCCACCTATGACGATATGGAGCGAAAGCGGCATCGGTTCATGCTCGATCTGCTGGCCCGGCCGCCGCTGGAACACATCACCGCATTGTTTATCGGCCGGGGAACTCAAACCAATGTCGATGCCTGCAAACAGGCGGTTCAGGATCGAGGACTTTCCGAGCGGGTGACGGTAGTGAGCAATCTGATGCGCAAAGATGTACCGGAGCAGCTCGCCGCCTGCCGCATCGGGGTGCAGACGTCTTTGCATGAAAACGCCTGCCGCTCGATTTATGAATGCTTCCGGTCCGATCTGCCCTGTATCGTCACCTCCTCCATGGCGGGCTTTAATTTCGATCTGATCACGCCCCGGACCGGTCGGGTGGTTTCAGATGCCGACCTGCCGCATGCCGTTTTGGATGTACTGAGCCGGTTGGATCAGTTTTCTCCCCGAAGGTGGTTCCTGAAAAATTCCGGCAGCCGGATTTCAAGCCGACGGCTGAACCGAGAGTTCGAAAACCTGTTTGCGCGCCGGGGATATTCCTGGCATGAAGATATCGTGCCGTTGGGGAGCAGCGGTGCGACCCGGTATGTAAACCAGGCCGATTATGAGGCATTTCGCCCGGCGTTTATGCAGCTTCTGGAGATTCTGGATCCGTTTCTTCCCATACGACTCAGCCTGGAATAAGGAAAACCGGCTTGACTAAATCGAATGAATGGGTCAAGGATAGTGTCGGTTCAACCGCTTAAAATCACCAGACAATCACAAGGAATCAAAAATGGAATACGTACCGGTGATCGGGCTGGAAGTCCATGCCCAACTAAAAACCAACACCAAAATTTTCTGCAACTGCTCCACCGCCTTCGGCGCCCCGCCCAATACCCATGTCTGCCCGGTCTGCCTGGGCATGCCGGGGGTGCTGCCGGTGCTCAACAAAAAGGTGGTGGAATACGCAATCATGATAGGACTGGCCACCCGCTGCGAGATTCAACGGGAGAGCCGTTTCGCCCGAAAAAACTATTTCTACCCCGATCTTCCCAAGGGATACCAGATCTCCCAGTATGAACTGCCGATCTGCGAAAACGGCTCTATCGAAATTGATACCGAAGACGGCAAAAAGCGTATCGGGATCACCCGCATCCATATGGAAGAGGATGCCGGAAAACTGATCCATGATCCGGACCGGCCGATCAGCCATGTGGACCTCAACCGGACCGGCGTCCCCCTCATCGAAATCGTCAGCGAACCGGACATCCGCTCTCCGGAAGAGGCCGGGGCATATCTGCGAAAGATGCGGTCCATCCTCCGTTACCTCGGAATCAGCGACGGCAACATGGAAGAAGGAAGCTTCCGGTGCGACGCCAATGTCTCGATTATGCCCAAGGGGACGGATACCTTCGGCACCCGAACGGAATTGAAAAACCTCAATTCCTTTAAATTCGTCGAAAAGGCGCTTCAGTATGAAATCCTGCGCCAGCAGGAGGTGCTCGAGGACGGCGGCAAAGTGGTCCAGGAAACCCGTCTCTGGAACACCGACCAGGGCATCACCACCTCCATGCGCGGCAAGGAGGAGGCCCACGACTACCGGTATTTTCCCGACCCCGATCTGCTGCCCCTGGTGATCGATGATGTCTGGATTGAGGCGATTCAGGCCGGCTTACCGGAGCTCCCGGATGAAAAGGAGGAGCGGTTTATTCGGGAACTGGGTCTGTCGGCCTATGATGCCGGGGTCCTCACCGCCGGCCGGGAGATCGCCGACTACTTCGAAGCCGCGTTGAAAACCGATTCCAATCCCAAACAGATCGCCAACTGGATCATGGGACCGCTGCTGGGGCTTCTCAACGCAGAAGGAAAAACCATTCAGGAATCGCCCATTCCGCCCGAAAGCCTGGCCGAACTGGTCCGACTGATCGAGGAGGATGTCATCAGCGGCAAAATCGCCAAAACCGTGTTTGAAGAAATGGCGGCTTCCGGCAAACCGCCCAAAGTCATCGTGGAGGAGAAGGGTCTGGTTCAGATTACCGATGCATCCGCCATCGAATCTCTGGTGGATACCTTCCTGACGAACAACCCGAAGCAGGTGGCGGATTATAAATCCGGGAATGCCAAAATCCTCGGTTTTTTTGTGGGGCAGGTGATGCGGGAGACCCAGGGGAAGGCCAATCCGAAGTTGGTGAATGAGGTGCTCAGGAAAAAGCTGGCGGATTAGCTCGCTTCACGCATGCCGCAGAGGCGGGCAAAACCCGAACGAAATCAAATCACTGGGATCGTGGCAAATACGCAAAAAAGCCGGAAGGATCGACTCCTTCCGGCTTTTTATGCAACAACCTTATGTCAGATTCGCTTTTTGCTTAGAAGCTGAGAGACAGGCGAGAACCGACCAGGTAAGGATCATCATCACCAGCGATATCGTTTTCCGTGATGACGTCGTCAGCGAACAGGTATGCGCCGACCACATCCAGATTCAACCCTTCCACCAGCTGATAGGTAATGACCAGGTCAAGCTCCAGGCCCAGCTCATCAGCCATTGAACCGTCAATAAGCTGAATTTCTTCCACTTTTTCAGCATACCATGCATCAAAGGTGACCTTCAGTTTATCCATCGGCCGAATGGTGAATCCCAGGTTGGCCGCCCAGACGTTCTCGATCTGGTCTCCGGGAGTATTGTTCGGTAGATACCAGTCAAACATTCCGAAGCCCATGATCTCCGCCCAGTAGAAGGAATCGGCACCGGCGGGTACAAAAAAGGTTTCCAGATCATCGTCATCAGGATCATCATCTCCGGAGGAGTAGAATCCCTCGCCGTGAATGCTGAACATACCCCCGAAATCATAGTCGAATCCCAAGGCGGCCAGGTACGCTTCGAAATCGGCGGAGGAGCCGTCAAAAAAGTCCACATCGCCGCCCTGGTAGATACCGGTGGCCCAGATCCAGAGCGGATCAGCATCCCACTCGAGGGTCAGACCCGCATACCACGCGTTCAGTTCTTCCCCCAGCAAAAACCGGGCATCCTTCCGCTGGCCGAACAGGCTGGAGTCTTCGGAATACCAGTAGAGAACAAAGGGATTAACACCGAAATTGCCGACGGCGAATTCGGGATTGAGCCCGAAAATATCGACGTCGAAGTCATCCGAGTCGTCACCGATTCCGCCTTCCATGGCTTTGATGTAGATGAAGGGAATGACCATGTTCTCGCCGGTATAGGAAATCACGGCACCGGCAAAGTCGCTGTCGAGAAGGAAGCTGCTGCCCATGGCGATGCCCTGAATACCGACCTTGAAATTGACCGGCCCCAGATCGAAATCGGCATAGGAGTTTTTCACCTCGACACCGACACCGTCGGCGCCGATGTCACCGTCCGCACCGTAGCCGCCGGCGTTGGCTCCGGCATTACCCCATCGGGCATCGATTTCGAAGCTGTTGACGAACTTGAGGTTCTCATGAAAAATCGCGTCCAGATACAGGCGGGTTCTCTGGTCGAAGTTGCTGATATCCTGGGCTTCATTATCAAAATTGCCATCCCCATCGAAGCCATGCCAATTCTCCTGCATCCACCAGCGGGTCCGGAAATAACCGCCGAATTCGACTTCCAATGCAGAGGCCGGGATGCTAAACGCAACCACACACAGCGCAGCAAGCGCCAACACTACTAATTTTTTCATCTTAAATTCCTCCTTAACCCAATTGAAAATATAACCTAATAATTTTTGGTAACCTAATAATGAACGCAAACGAATTTTCTTCACCCACCTCCTTTTCTAGTTTAAATCCATTAAACGCTCAACTCCGTAAGCCTTGCTAACAGCCTCCCCGCAACATGTCAAGCTTTTTCTGCATACCCCGTGTGTAGAAGGTTCAAGGGATTCCTTGACACCGACTATGATAATGCTGATATTCCGTGATCAACTTACAATGAATGCCCGGAGAAACCGAATCGGATGCTATTAAAATTATTTCTTGCCTTTACCCTCATCCCCGCTCTGGAGATTTTTCTGTTCATCGAGATCGGGAAAACCATCGGGACCCTCAACACCTTCATCCTGGTGATTCTGTCCGGCTTTCTGGGGGCATACCTGGCCCGCATTCAGGGCATTCAGACCATGCACAAGGTGCGCGCCAATCTGGATCAAGGAATTCTGCCCGCTGAAGAACTGGTGGATGCACTTATCATTTTCGCGGCCGGCATCGTTTTGCTGACCCCCGGTTTTTTTACCGACACCTTTGGCCTGCTGCTTCTCTTCCCTCCCAGCCGGTTCCATTTTAAACGGTATATTCGAAAGAAGTTCGACCAGTGGATTCAGGACGGCAGCATCCGGTTCCATCGGATTCGCTGACACCGCGCTCCCTGTGAGTCCCGATTCGAACTCCCGATTTGTACCGCGGTTA
Organism: Desulfobacteraceae bacterium; assembly: GCA_041642315.1. Lineage (GTDB taxonomy): Bacteria > Desulfobacterota > Desulfobacteria > Desulfobacterales > Desulfococcaceae > JAABSQ01. The sequence continues at coordinate 6,624 of JBEPWQ010000125.1, forward strand.
TACCTCGCGCCGATTCAGGGGTTTACCGACGTCACCTTTCGAAACATCTTCGCCGATTTTTTCAAAGGCTTCGATCTGGCGGTGGCCCCGTTCATCTCCACCACCCACGGCCACCGCATCAAAAACACCCATTTCAAAGGACTTCTGCCGGAACAAAACCGGAAATTGCCGGTGATTCCCCAGATCATGGGCAACGCACCGGAAGACTTCATCATCTTGGCCCACCGGTTGTTCGATCTCGGATACCGAACCCTCAACTGGAACCTGGGGTGCCCCTTTCCGGCGGTCGTCAAAAAATGCCGCGGCTCCGGAATGCTCCCCCACCCCGACCGGATCGATGAGTTTCTCAACCGGGTCCTCCCGGCCATTCCCAACCGGCTCTCCATCAAAACCCGAATCGGCCGCTTCACGGCCGAGGAAATATACGATCTGATGCCGGTTTTCAACCGGTATCCGCTGAAGGAACTGATCATCCATTCCCGCACCGGGGAGCAGCGGTATGCGGGCACACCCGACCTGATCACCTTCGGAGAATGCCTGGACCGGTGCCGTCATCCGGTGGTATATAACGGAGACATCAACTCGGCCGAAATCCATCATGCCCTTTCCGAAAAATTTCCGACCGTCCGGCGATGGATGATCGGCCGAGGGGCCATCGCCGATCCCTTCCTGCCGGCCGCCCTCAAAAACGGACACGCTCCGGTATCGGATAAGCTGGAAACCTTCAAAAAATTCCACGACGCCCTTTTCGAGGAATACCGGCGCATCTTCAGCGGCCCTTCCCATGTGGTCGAGCGAATGAAGGGCTTCTGGGGATATTTTTCCCGGTCCTTTTCCGATTCCCGAAAATTTGTTAAAAAGGTCCACAAGTGCCGCAAACCGGAATCTTACCAAAATCTGGTGGATCGATGGTTTGAAGCGGAGGCCCGGTGGGCCCCTGATCCTGAAAACTGGGTTCATTTACCAGACCTCCGGGATTGAGCGGTATTCATGCGGATAATTAGTTTATTCCTATAATTCCCCAAACAATACCCTTGACGTCCTGCGTATAGGTATATAAAGTTTATCCATGATACAAAGCTTCAAGGGGAAAAAGACGCGGCGGTTGTTCGATGGAGAGCGTGTTCCTGAATTCCAGGCCTTTTCTAAACAGGCAGAAAAACGTCTTCGTGTTCTGGATGCTGCGGATACCCTTGAGGCATTGATGAGGCTGCCCAGCAATCGTTTGAAATCGTTAAGCGGCGATCGAACAGGTCAATTCAGCATACGAATCAACGATCAGTGGCGCATTTGTTTCACCTGGGGCGAGGCCGGCCCCGAAAATGTCGAAATCGTCGATTATCATTGAGGAGAGAAATAATGCCGCGACAACCGATACACCCAGGAGAAATTTTGGCTGACGAGTTAACAGAAATCAACATATCCGCCGCCGAATTGGCCAGGCAGATTCGTGTACCGGCAAACAGAATTTCTCAAATCCTCGCCGGTAAAAGGTCCATTACGGCGGACACGGCCTTACGGCTCGGCAAATGGTTTGGTACCGGCCCGAAAATATGGCTGAATCTTCAGCAGGCGTATGAACTGGATGCGGCCCGGATAGAGATAGGGTCTGAGCTCGAAGAGATTAACAAACGTGAAGCCGCATGAAATCGTTTCCAAACTGCTGTCGCAAATAATATCACCGCTATGTCCCTCAATTTTGACGCCCGAAATCGCCCCCTCGGCCCCCTGGTCCGGACCTACTGCCCCGACGACGTCATCCTCTATGCTCTGGGCGTCGGAGCCGGTTTTTCAGATCTCGAATACTGCTACGAAAAGCGGCTGAAGGTGATCCCCACCTTTTCGGTGGCCATGATCTTCGACCTCTTCTTTGAAGCGGTGAAAGCAGCCGAACTCAATCCCGAAGGCATTCTCCACGGGGAACAGGAGCTTCTGTTTCACCACCCCATTCCTGTGGAAGGGACCCTGACCGCCGAAGGCCGGATCACGCACTTTGTCGACAAAGGAGAAGACCGGGGCGCCCTGGTCCGGGTACAAAGCGATACCCGCCATTCGAACGGCCGAAAGCTATTCACCGGCATCATGACCATCTTCGCCAGAAGGGACGGCGGGTTCGGCGGAAGCGATCGGCTCCCGAAAGAAGAAATCGGTATTCCGGAGCGAGAACCGGATGAAATCGTGCCGGACCACCCTTCTCCCGACCAGCCGCTGATCTATCGGCTCTCCGGCGATCGCTTCGCCCTTCATGTGGACCCGGCATTCGCCCGGGCGGCCGGCTTCGACAAGCCCATCATGCACGGCCTGTGCACCATGGGGTTCGCCTGCCGGGCACTGATCAAAGCCCTGACCCCGGGCGCACCCGAGCGGATTCGGCGTCTGAGGTGCCGGTTTACCAGGCCGCTCTACCCGGGCGTTCCGATCGAGACCCGCATCTGGAAAACCGGTTTGAATACGGCCCTGTGGCAGACCCGCAATGAACAGGCCGGAGACATCGTCATCGACAAAGGAGTTTGTGAATACCGGTAGTTTTCATCAACCCGATTCGAGGGAGGATATGTATGGCGCAGATGATTACGAACCGCAGGGACATCGATTTTGTCCTTTACGAACAACTCGGTATCGAAAGCATTCTCAAGGCCCCCAGGTACAAGGCCATGGACCGGAAGATGTTCGACCTGGTGATCAATGAGGCGCGGAATCTGGCGGTCAAAGAGATTCAGCCCACCTATGTGGAAGGGGATCGGGAAGGGGTGTCCTTCGACAACGGCACGGTCAAGGTGCCGGAATGCTTTCACCGGGCCTTCGATCTTTTCAAAGAAGGGGAATGGATCGCCCTGACCAAAGACCCCGACTGGGGCGGCCAAGGCCTCCCCCACGTGATCTCCCAGGCGGTCACCGAGTACCTGGTGGGCGCCAATTACGCCTTTCTCACCTATTCGATTCTGGCCAACGGGGCCGGCAAAATGATCGAACTGGCGGGCACCGATCAGCAAAAGCGGCTTTTTCTCAAGAACCTCTATACCGGCAAATGGGGCGGCACCATGGTTCTTACCGAACCCGAGGCCGGCTCGGATGTGGGCAACCTGAGCACCACCGCAGTTCCCAATCCCGACGGAACCTATTCCATCACCGGAAGCAAGATCTTCATCACCAACGGCGAGCAGGACCTGACCGAAAACATCATCCATCCGGTGCTCGCCCGCATCGAAGGCGCACCCAGAGGCACCAAAGGGATCTCTCTGTTTCTGGTCCCCAAAATATGGGTGAATGACGACCGCTCTTTAGGCGAACCCAATGACGTGGTCTGCACCGGCATCGAAAAAAAAATGGGGATTCACGCCAGCCCCACCTGCAGCCTCACCTTCGGCGGCAAGGGACAGTGCCGGGGGATGCTCCTGGGAGAGGAAAACCAGGGCATGAAAATTATGTTCCTTATGATGAACGAG
>JBEPWQ010000126.1:0-10068 GCA_041642315.1 Desulfobacteraceae bacterium
GGGCCACGGTGGAGGCCCTGGCCACCGGAGAAAAAGCCGAGGTCTCCGGCATCAACCTCTTCCCGGGGATGCTCTCTCCGGCCGACCTTCGTCATCTCAAGGAGATTCTGGCCGACTTCGACAGCCCCTTCATGCTGCTTCCCGACTACTCCCAGACCCTGGACGGCGGCCTCTGGACCGAGTACCAGCGGATCCCCCCCGGCGGCACCCCGGTGGCGGAAATTCGGCAGGCCGGCGGGGCCCGGGCCAGCATCGAGTTCGGTCGGGTGCTGGCCTCACAGAAGGAGAGCGCCGGCAGGTTTCTGGAAAAACGGTTCGGGGTCCCCAACCACGGGGTAGGGCTCCCGATCGGCATCACCGAAACCGACCGGTTCTTTGATGCACTGGAGACGATCACCGGTCGTCCCACACCCGACAAGTACCTCGAAGAACGGGGACGGCTGGCCGACAGCTATGTGGACGGCCACAAATACGTGATCGAGGCCCGGGCCGGGGTCTACGGGGAAGAGGATCTGGTGGTGGGCCTGGTCGCCTTTCTGAGCGAAATCGGGGTGATCCCCGCCCTCTGCGCCACCGGCGGCAACAGCAGACGGTTTCGGGACCGCATCGCCGAGATCATTCCGGATCATGAACAAAAAGGCATCACCATCATGGACAACGCCGATTTCGTGGAGATCGAGGCGGCCGCCGAAAAGATTCGACCCGATTTTTTCATCGGCCACAGCAAGGGCTACACCCTGGCCCGGCGGCTGGAGATTCCGCTGATTCGGGTCGGCTTTCCGGTCCATGACCGGATCGGCGGCGCCCGCATCCTTCACATCGGATACCGCGGGGCCCAGTCCCTCTTCGACCGGATCGCCAACATCCTGATCGAAAAACGACAAGACACCTCTTCGTGGGGTTATACATACATGTGAGGACAGATACCATGAACCTTGACCATCATCCCTGCTTCAACCCGAAAGCCCACAAAACCTTCGGCCGAGTCCATCTGCCGGTGGCGCCCCGGTGCAACATTCAGTGCAAATTCTGCAACCGGAAGTTCGACTGCGTCAACGAAAGCCGGCCTGGAGTCACCAGCGGGATACTGACCCCGCACCAGGCGATGGCCTACCTGGAGGCGGTCTTCCGTACCCGGGACAACATTTCGGTGGTGGGCATCGCCGGACCGGGCGATCCCTTCGCCAACCCCATCGAAACCATGGAGACCCTTCGCCGGGTCCGGGAAGCCTATCCGGAGATGCTCCTCTGCGTGGCCACCAACGGTCTCGGGGTCGGCCCTTATCTGGACGATCTGGCCGCTGTTGAGGTGAGTCATGTCACCATCACCGTGAACGCGGTGGACCCGGACATCGCAGAAAAGATCTACGCCTGGGTCCGGTGGTCCAAACGGGTGCGCCGGGCCGGGGAAGGGGCGCGGATCCTTCTGGAAAAGCAGCTCGAGGCCGTCCGCGGGCTCAAAGAGCGGGGGATTACCGTCAAGGTCAACACCATTATCATTCCCGGGATCAACGATGACCACATCGAAGAAGTTGCCAAAAGAATGGCCGAAATGGAGGTGGATATCCTCAACTGCGTCCCCTATTACCCCAATGCCGGGTCCGCCTTCGAAAACATGGCCGAACCCGATGCCGAACTGGTGGAATCGGTGCGGAAGCGGGCCGGAAAATACATCCCCCAGATGCGCCACTGCACCCGCTGCCGGGCCGACGCGGTGGGCATCCTCGGCGAAACCCTCGACACCGCCCTGATGGCCGCCCTGCGGGCCTGCGAGTCCCTCTCCGAAACCCCGGACCGGCAGGCGACGGTGGATCCCGTCCGGCCCCATGTGGCGGTGGCCAGCATGGAAGGGGTGCTGATCAACCAGCACCTCGGAGAGGCGGCCAAGCTCCTCATCTACGGAAAACAGGATGGGGTCATCACCCTGCTGGAGGCCCGGGACACCCCGGAGATCGGCATCGGTTTTCAGCGGTGGGAGGCGATGGCCGAACTTCTGGGCGACTGCGGCACGCTTTTGGTAAGCGGGATCGGGGAGAACCCCCGGCGGACCCTGACCGAAAAAGGCCTCGACATTCTGGAGGTGGAAGGGGTGATCGAGGAGGCGGTTCGCGCCGTGTTCGACGGCGGCAGCCTCAGGCATCTGATCAAACGGAATATGACCGCCTGCGGCGCCGGCTGCTCCGGCACCGGTGCCGGGTGCGGATAACACCCAGGTGACAGCGGATTCGAAACCTACCCATCGACATCAAGCACAAGGAGAAAAAAGAATGGACAAACCCACGCACCATATCTTCGTCTGCGCCAGTTTTCGGGCCGGCGGCGACCCCAAGGGAACCTGCCACAAAAAAGGATCCACCGATTACCTGCCGTATATCGAGAACGAAATCCTCGACCGCGGCCTCGACGCCCAGGTCACCAGCACCGGCTGCATGAAAGCCTGCGACTACGGGCCGGTCATGGCCGTCTATCCCCAGGGCGTCTGGTACGGAAAGGTGGAGTCCGAAGACGCCATCGACGATATTCTCGACGCCGTCGAAGACGGCGACGTGGCCGAGTCATACCTTCTGACGTAGTGATTCCCCTCTAAGCGTCAGACCCGGCACACCACCGCACTACCCCTCGGTGGTGTGCCTTTACCGATGTTTCTCAGGCCCTTTAGGTCGCACGGTTTTACGCCTCATATTCCGACTGTTGCTTTGCCCTAAATTACTCTATCGCTTCCATTGGTTACTCAGCCCCGGTAGCCGCTTGAACCGAAGCCGCCGCCGGAGAAATGACCGGCAGCGCTGCGCAGCCCGAAGGGTTCGAGCAAATGGGGGGTGAGTATCCCACCGGGATGAGAAACGCGGCCACCGCTGATGCCAGGTGGTCGTTGCCGCCGGTGGTGATATCGCACGACCAGGTGCCGTTGGGTTGAATGAGGGTAAGCGGAGCATTTTCATAGGGTTTGATCCACCACCGACTGCCGACGTTGATGTAAATCACCACCCGGTAATCGGAAGGAGAGACACCGGTGACGTACCCTTGCAGATTTTCATGGCCGGGATTCGGATAGGGCGGTACTTGGGTCAGCTGGATGTCGGGATTCTCCTGCCAGTCGACGGTATCGGGGATCCATTGAAAACGGGAGATGACCACCGAATCTCCGATTCCGGTTGCAGGCGGTTCTCCCTCATGGAGCCACAGATTCATTCGGACCGTCTCCCGCCCGGGTTGCGGAAAGGGGGCACCGTTGAACAACCAGACATGGACCATGTCATCGAGGGGCGGTGCGGTGGTGTGGGTGCCCTTGTAGGACCTGAACTCCGCCGTTTCGGGCCGCCAGACCAGGTAGTGGGTCATGCGGCTGTCTGCATCGGTGAGAGCGGTGGTGAAACGGGTGCACCGATCGCCGCACCCGGGACAGGCCGAACACGGCTGCACGGCGAATTGGGCGTTCGTGGATTGCGAATCGTCCCCCCACCTGGCGAACTCGATATCGAGTTCGCGAAAATACGCACGATCGGCTTCCGTATCCCAGGTGAACAGACCAAAGACCGTATTCGGATCGAGTCGGTCGATTCGGCTGTCGGTGTGAAAGATATAGGTCCCGTATCCAAGAGACTCCGTTAGGATTACTTCGGCGCAGAACCATCGGTTATCCCGTTTCGTTATGGCGAGATGAAGCTCTTCTCCCTTGAGATTGACATTCTCCTCACTGTCCGAGAAGTAATTGCCTCCCGGACCGGCTTCGAAATCCCGCCGTTTGACCGTCCACTCATAGCCTGAAAAAGAGAGACGGCGGACCGCGGGTCCGATCTCCTTTTCTCTGAAAGCCAAGCTGCCAGGGATATCGGGCAGTGCGTAACAGGGGTTGCAGATAGGCACTTTTGTGTCCGAAGGTATCAGAAAAACCGCCGCCCGGTCGGCATAGGCATCATTGCCGCCGGTGGTGATATCGCAGGACCAGGTGCCGTCGGGTCTGATCGCCACGGAAGGGGCGGCATAGGAGGGTTTGTTCCACCAGACGTCCTCCACGCGGATGAAGGTCGCAAGCCGGTGATCCGATGGGATGATTCCGGTGATTTCCCCTGTGAGATCCGTGCCGTCCGTATTGGGATAGGCGGGAGAATCCGTAATAACCACTGAGATCCCTTCATCGGGCACATGCCCTGAGAGGACGGACAACGAAAGGATCGCCTCCCCCAGTCCGAATAGGCCATCCGAATCGACGTCCACAAGGGTTAGATATTCCAGAGCGGTTGTATCCATCGATTGACCGGCCAGAGCGGATAGAATATAGAGCGTTTCGGGCAAGCTGATTCTTTTGTTCCCGTCGATGTCCGGCAGCAAAAGGATCGCTCCGCCCGCTGAGTGGGCGACCAAGAGAATAAGACACGATATGACGGACAAAAAGCGCTTTTTCATCTATCCTCCTTTCGGATTTTCGGAACCAGCTTTTAAAAAAGCCTGAATCGGCTATGGCCATCAGTAAATGGGATCTTCTCCTTATCGTGGAGTTGGGCTTCCGGTGGTGCCCTTCCCCTTGGTCTGGCTCCTATCCTTTCATCCCTTCTCAAGCTTCATGATGCCGCCGTCCACCAGACCCTTTGTCAGTTCTGGGTGTACCGCAAGTCGAAGACCGTGCTTTCGGCGCAGGTATCTTTCGAAATGAACGAAGACATCGCTTCGGGTGAGGTTGATTTTGTAACCCTTTTCAAGATCCACCAGGGCCGATCGCTGCCGGAGACCGGCGCTTTCGACAAAACAGTTGATGATCGCCTGAATGCCTGTTGAAGGCAAGTGGCAGAGGAGAAGGAGAAAGGCATGCGGGTGCGAACGGAGGAGCACCGGCTGGGGTCGGATGAGCACATGGTGGCAGTGATCCAGGGATGAATAGCACCGGCCGCCCCAGGTGGCGGTCTGTTCGTCTATGTCGATGCCGAGCCCTTCTCGGCAGTGCGCGGTAAAACCGTCGAGAATGGCACCCAGCGTCAGGTCTTCTTTGGGAAGATGAATCCGGCGCTCAGCCAATCGGTTGCCCAGTCTGCGCGTCGTTTCCTCGGTGTCAGGCAGAGAACAGACGCCGGGCTCCGAATTCGAAGACAGCCCCAGGTCTTCAATCGCTTCTTTGGGGCCGCATTCCGCGCAATAGAGATGCCAGAGCGGCTTCAGATTTTCGATAGGAACCTCTTCTTCCTGAAAAAGAACGGCGCTGTCGAGGAGTGTGCACAGCATTGCGCAACCAGTGCTACGATCCTCCTGAATGGCTTTTTCGATGCCCTCGGTATTCGCAGGGATCCGGCTGTTTTCATTTCCGGGTTTCATGGATATCGCTCCTCTGAGAAGGGGGTGAGGCAAGTTGGCGGGATGGGGCAACCATATCTTCAGGCCTTGGCGGATCCGATCCGTCGATTTGGGCGGCGACCGCCTTTTCGATGGTTTCCATGCTCAGCTCCGAAATTTTCAGATAGCTGCCGTTGCTCAGGGCGGCCATTTCGCGGCAATTGCTTCGTTCCGAATCCCTTCCTCCCGGTTCGGTGTCCACCACGATGGTGAGCATCCCCTCCCGGCGCATTCGACGGCAGATCAATCGGATTTCCGCATACGGGTCGCCTTGCGGATGGATCGCCACATTGGGAATGCCGTCGCTGATCACCACCAGTACGGGAATGGTATTCCGGTGCTGGTTTCGGGTCCGATGCAGTACCTGGTAGGCCTTGCGAATGCCGTCCGGCAACGGTGTGGAACCGGTCAGGGGGATACGCGCCAACCGGCGGTTGGCTTTGCTGAAGCTGCCGGTGGGGGGCAGACACACCGTGGCATCCGGCCGTCTGTTGTGGCGGAAGGCGATCAGGGCCACCCGGTCCCGATGTGTCTGGGCGTTTTTCAACAACGCGAGCACCACGCCCTTGGTCATCTCAAGGGTTCGGTCCACGTGAATGGACCAGCTGTTGTCGAGGACGAAAACCAGGGTATACGGTGAACGGTGGTGTCGAACCTTCGCCCGCAGGTCTTCATCGGACACCTGCAGGCGCCTGATTCCTTTGCCCACCTGGCGCGCCGCCGCAGCCCTCAGGGTGGCGTCGATGGCCACATCCGATTTTAGATCCCGGTCGAGGCGGTGGCGGGCGTACTTGCCCCGCTTGCGGCTGACCACGGCTTCTAAACGTCTTCCCGGCGCTGTCCGCAGAAAATGGGCCTGGCGCCGGTATAGCGTTAGCGCCTTGGATGTATCCAGCGTATTTTCGGCAATTTCGGTGACCGCCGGGTGTGCGATGGTCACTTCGACATGTTCGGCCGCTTCGTCGGCGCTTTTTTTTTAAGCTCGACAGGCGCTTCGAGAATGTCTTCGAGGTATCGGCGCAGGGCCATCGGATCGAGGGCGGGACCCGAGACGAACGGATCTTGCGGAAGCCTGTGGCCCAGCGCCAGAGTGGAGGATATCCAGATGTCATGCGGCTCGACTTCCGTTCGGCCCTCAAGGGCGGCCAGGGCTTTGGCACACTGCACCATCGTGATGTCGGCCCGATGACTCTCCACTTCAAATTTCAGTACTATCCGAGACACCGCCCCATAGAGGGCTTCGGGTATTCTGACGGTCGGCAGCAACCCCCTGGCCCCGGCGATCGCATGCCGCAATTTCTCCTGCCGGTCCTTATAGGCAGCCGCGAAAGCCGAGGGATCGGCCAGAAAGGCTTCCCGCCGTTTAATAACTTCCACCCGCTGTTCCGGATCGGCCAGGGCGGTGATCTCCAGCTGCAGGCCGATCCGATCGGCGATCTGGGGCCGCAGCTCTCCTTCTTCCGGATTCATGGTGCCGATGAGCAGGAATCGGGCCGGGTGGCTGAGGGAGATGCCCTCTCTTTCCACTATATTCACCCCGAGGGCGGCTGCATCCAAAAGAAGGTCGACGATGTGATCGTCCAGAAGATTGATCTCGTCGATGTAAAGAATGCCCCGATTGGCCTCCGCCAGCAGACCCGGTTCAAGGGCTTTGATGCCCTCGCGCAGGGCTTTGGTAATATCGAGGGTGCCGGCCACCCGGTCCTCGGTCGCATTGAGGGGGAGATTGACCAGGCGCCGCGGGCTGCCGACAGCGGGCAGGACCTCACCGGCGGCGATCCGGTCAGTGCAGAGATCGCATTGGGTGCGAGGATCCTCCGGGTCACACCGATATGGGCAATCGGTAACGACCTTCACCTCCGGGAGCAACTCCGCCAATCCTCGGACGGCGGTGGACTTGGCGGTACCGCTCGGCCCCTGAATGAGGATCCCGCCGATTTCCGGATTGACGGCGTTCAAGATCAATGCGGTTTTCAGAGTTTCCTGCCCGACGATCGCGGTGAACGGATAGAGATAATCTGCTCGGGTATACACGGCCCTCTCTTTCCGAATCCGGAATCCGGCCCCGAGGGAGCCGATTCCGGTTTTGAGGTTGGAGATTTACCGCACCTTTTTTCTGCCGAAGGTGGGGTCGGCCGCCGGAATCGGCGGCATCTGCCAGGTGGAGGTCAGCGGCACCGGGGTGTCTCGGTTGATGATGATGTCGAACACTGTCGGCTGTCCCGATTTGAGCGCATCCTCGTAGGCGGGGGCGAAGTCCGCCGGTTTTTCGATGCGCACCCCTCGGGCGCCCATCGACTCCGCCATCTTGGCGAAATCGGGATTCCAGTATTCCCCGGTCTTTTCTTTTTTGAAACTGGTACCGATCACCCGCCCGTCTAGGTAGAACCGTTGGAGATCCCGGATGCAGCCGATGGCGTAATTGTTCAGAATTACCCAGACGGCGGGCATATCATACTGCACCGCGGTCGCAACCGCATGCGGGGTCATCAAAAAGCCGCCGTCGCTGCAGACGTTAACGCAGGGAGAATCGGGGCGGGCCAGTTTGGCCCCCAGCACGCCGCAGACCCCGAAGCCCATGGCGGCGAAACCGCCGGGGCTGATGTGGGTCTTGGGTTTCGGAGTCGCCCAGTACTGTTCTGCCCATGCCTGATTGTTGCCCACGTCCACGACCATGATAGTGTCATCCGGAGAAATCCGCCGCATGTCGAGGAGTATCCGCCTCGGATCGATAGGGACCTCATCGTTGCGGTGATAAGGTTCGACAAAATTGCGCCATTCGGTCTTGTATTCATACACTTCGTCGGTCCAGGTGCTGCCGTTTCGCTTGAGTCCTTTTGTTTTTGCCATCTCCAACATCTGGCCGAGAAAGGCTTTGGCATCAGCGACCATTCCGATCTCGACCGGATAGTTGCGTCCGATCTCGGCAGGGTCGATATCCACATGGATCAGTTTGGTCGGAGGAATGTTGTAGGTGTAGCCGGGAATATAGGAAGCGCAGTGCAGATCGGCGAACCGGGCGCCGACTGCGAGAATCAAGTCGGCGTTTCGGGCGGCCTCGGCGGCAGGGTAGTCACCCCAGCAGCCGGCGACGCCGAGATAGAGGTTGTCTTGTTCGGCCATGACTCCCTTTCCCATGAGCGTGGTATATACCGGAATCTGAAGATACTCGGCCAATTCCCGCAGCTCCCGGGTCGCTTCGGAAACCATCACGCCGCCGCCGGCCAAGATGAGGGAACGGGGTGTGGTGACCAGCATGTCGAGCGCTTTTTCCACCGCCTCCGGTGAGGCGGGCGTTCGCCAGTTTACCGGCCTGGACCACTGTGCCGGATCCGGAATCTCCACATCGGCTTTCTTGATGTAAAGGTCGTAGGGGATATCGAGGTGGCAGGGGCCGGGCCGCCCGGTGTGCATGAGCTTGAAGGCTTTCGGCAGATAACGGGACAGGTCTTCGACCTTTCGGACCTGCCAGGAGTGTTTGACGATCGGCTTCATCACGGACGGAAAATCGCCGGCGAAATAGCGGTATTCCTCCTGAAGGGCACCGGTATCGAACTGGTCAGTCGGTACCTGACCGGTAATGCATAAAAAGGCGGAAGAGTCATAAAAGGCGTTGGCGACGGCGATGGTCATGTTCATGGGGCCGGGTCCCGTGGAGACATAAACGGGCAAGGCCCTTCCGGTAAGCCGAAAGTAGGCGTCCGCCATGAAACCGGCGGCCTGCTCAATACGGGGCCAGATCACCTTTATTCTGTCAGTTCGATCATAGATGCCGTCCAGAAGACCGATGGCTCCGTGACCGGCGTATCCTAATATGTAGGGGATTTTTTCTTTGATAAAATACTCTGCCAAGATGTCATTGCCTCTGTATTCTGCCATGGTGCAGACCTCCTGTCTTTAAGGTGGAGAGATTGGACAACGAACCTGTTTTCCTGGTCAGACGGTTTTCATCACCCCCTTTCGAGTCCGAAAGGAAAGACCGCAATCAGCATTTCAGAAAAAGAACAAATTATGGAACCGATAAATCTCTATGGGTCCGATTTTGAATCAGTACGGCAAATGCCAGCTATCAGAAACCCGAAATGCTGAATTTTATATAGAGGTTAAACAGAAAAGAGAAATATGTGTTTTGCCGGAAGATATAAACAAATCTCTATCATATTCATTGAAATTGATCAATGTATAATGGGCGTATCCTTTCCTCCTCCCCGATTCGCCTCGTTTTGTTTGCTGGCATCAGCTCTTAAATCGAACCAGTACATCCCCCGTCTCCACCGCCTGGCCCACCGTCACCAGAACATCCGCAATCGCCCCGTCCACCGGCGAGGCCACGCCGCTTTCCATTTTCATCGATTCGAGGACGACCAGATTCTGGCCCCTGAAAACGCGGTCGCCTTTTTTGACCGGAACATCCACCACCAGGCCGGGCATGGGGCAGGGAAGTTCGTCGGTCGGCGGCTGGTGATCCCGCCGGGGCATGTGCTTGAGAAGTGCCCACTCTTTGGGGCTGTAAACCTCAAAATAACGTGTGAGGCCGCAAAAGGCGATCCAGAAAAAAGACCCCTCGACGCGAAGCCGAAACCGGTGAATGCGTCCGTCGATGTTGAGCTTGAGCCGGCGGCGGTAAAATTCGAATTCGGGGGTTTCCACGGCGAATTTGTCTTTGTTGACATGAATTTTCCATAGCCGCCCCGCAGAGGCGCCTTCCAGCATCACTTCAAATTTCTCATTCATGCACCGAAC
>JBEPWQ010000127.1:0-9962 GCA_041642315.1 Desulfobacteraceae bacterium
AGCACGAGTGCCGATGCACCCCGCAGCAGATTCAGCAGTACCGGTCCCGAATCTCCGGCCCGCTTCTCGACCGGATCGACATCCATGTGGAGGTGCCGGCGGTCCCCTACAAGGATCTTATCGGAAAAACGAAGGCCGAACCCTCGGCGGCCATACGGGAGCGGGTGTCCGCAGCCCGAAACATTCAGTCCAAACGGTTTTCCAACTCCAACATCCACTGCAACGCCCAGATGGGAAGCCGTCACATCAACGCCCACTGCGACATCGACGCCCCCTCGAGCCGACTTCTGGAAATGGCGGTCGACCGCCTGGGCCTGTCGGCCCGGGCCTACAACCGGGTGCTCAAGATCGCCCGGACCATCGCAGACATAGAGGCCTCGCCCGACATCCAGGTACATCATGTCTCCGAGGCGATTCAGTACCGGAGCCTGGATCGGGGGAAGGGGGCGCCGGTCTGATCTGCGGTATTTCCTGATTTTGGGGAATTCTTTTCCGAAAGAATAAGCTTTCTCTCGAACTTTAAACTGGACTTCATCCTTGAATAATGAAACGAAATACAAATTCACCTCCTATTTTGAAAACGAGGTATTGAGAAAACGTCCCTACATCCAGAAAGAATGGTGTACAAGGGTATTAAAAAATCCCATCAAATCGGAAGCCCAGGAAAATAACAGATTTCGTTTTTGGGCCGCCATCGAGGAACTTGAAGGAAGATTCCTTCGCGTGGTTACCCTGGAAGACAAGAAAACCATCCACAATGCTTTTCCAGACAGGAGATTCAAGTTATGAAAATAACCTATTATCCGGATACCGATTCCATGTACATCGACTTTTCCGAAAAGGTCAGTGCGGAGAGCAGAGAAGTCTCACCCGGTGTTGTACTCGATTATGATTCCGAAGGTAATCTTATGGGTATCGATATCGACAACGCATCCAGGAAGCTGGATCTGCGGGAGATTGTTTTATCAAAATTACCTGCGGAAAAACAAACCATAGCCGCATAATCCGAAATTTCTAATAAATCATGCTCCCCCTGGATGAACATTTTATAAAATTTGCCGCGCGCGTCGAGGCGCTGAAGACCACAAAGTTTTATAGTGTCGACTTCTGGAAATGGCCGTCGACCGCCTGGGCCTGTCCGCCCGGGCCTACAACCGGGTGCTCAAGATCGCCCGGACGATCGCCGATCTCGAGGCCTCGCCCGAGATTCAGGTGAACCATGTCTCCGAGGCGATTCAGTACCGGAGCCTGGACCGGGGGAAAGGGGCGCCGGTCTGAGGAGATTTCCGCCTTGCTCGACGTTCTTTACCCCGCCCCGGAAATCTGAAGATTCTTCTTGGAAATTTGTGAGCAAGCCATATGGTATCCGCATGCGGCGCCCTTGGCAGCGGGTTGTGACGGAAAATTTCCTTCACGCAGAGAACACGGTTTACCTGACAGCCGCATATGATATGATAACGGAGTACCGTCTGTTTTCTATATGAGGGAATTGAATATGATGGATTCAATTATAAAAACACTCGCCCGAACCAATCCGTTCGAAATGCTCCCGGATGCGGTGCTGAATGAAATGGTCCAAAAAGTCAAAGTCGAGACCTATACCGCCGGAAGATATGTCTTCAAACAGGGAGAACCGAGCCTGGACTGCCTGTTTGTGGTCATGTCCGGATCCGCGGATATTGTGGTAACGGACGATCGAGGGCAGGAGTCGGTAGTGGGATTTCGGCGGAGGTATGACTTCTTCGGCGAAACCGTCGTCCTGTCTCGGGAGCGGTATCCCGGTTCGGCGCGGGCGCATGAAGATCTGGTCTGCTGTCTGATATTCAGAAAAGATCTGGAACGGCTGATCTATGCGCATCCGGAATTTTCCGGATTTTTTAACACGCTTCTGGCCGAGCGCATGCGGCTGATGTACCAAAAAATCAGTTCCGAACTGTCGTTTGAACCTGCGGCGGTTTGCGAGCATTCGCTCTTCCGCCGAAAGGTGGCTGATGTGATGACCTTTCCGGTGACGACCTGCAGTCTGGATACATCGGTCCAGGAGGCTGCACGGCTGATGACGATGAAAAACATCAGCGGACTGGTCGTGGTTGATGAGCAGCACCACCCGAAAGGGATGCTGACGGCGATGGACATGGTCCGGCGCCTTATTGCCGACCCGGCAGATCCCGGCAGAGAATGTACGGTCCAAAGGATCATGAATCCGAAACTGGTGCAGATATCGCCCGAAGCCTATATCGGCCAGGCCATGGCCTCCATGATTCATAACCAGGTCAAAACACTGGCGGTGATGGAACGTGGTACGCTGGTGGGCATCGTCAGCCTGGTCGACCTGGTAAAGACCCCCGGCGCCAAGTCGCTCCTGCTGATCCAGGAAATCGAAAAGCGGCAGACGATCGATTCACTGGCTGAAATCAGCCTGGAATTCAATAATCTTCTGGGCGTTCTTCTGTCGGAACAGGCCGGGGTGAATGAAATTCTGGCCATATCGTCCGATCACCACGATCGTCTGATTCGCCGAATAGTCGAACTGAGCGAAGAGGAAATGAAGCGGTCCGGGTACGGATCGCCGCCGGTCGATTACTGCTGGATCAATATGGGGAGCACCGCCCGCCGCGAACAGACGCTTCGGACCGATCAGGACAATGCCATTATTTACGCCGATCCGGATCCGAACGAAAGCCGGGCCGTCGAAGAATATTTCAGCCGTCTGGCCGAACTGGCGGTCGAAGGGCTGTACAGGTGCGGATTTCAAAAGTGTACCGGCGATGTGATGGCCGTCAATCCCAAGTGGCGCGGATCCATCAGCGGTTGGATCGATCTGGTCCGAAGGAGCGTCGAATCCTTCGATCCCGAAGATGTCCGGACGCTGACCATTCTCCTGGATTATCGTCCGATCGGCGGCAACCCGCACCTGACGGATCGACTGTGGGAAGAGATTTTCAGTCTGCTCGAAGACGCGGTGCGCACCGGACACCTGCTGATTCGTGATGATCAGCAGTTCAGGCCGCCGATCAATTTTCTGGGAAATATTGTCACCGACAAAAACGGTTCGCACAAAAACGAGATCAATCTTAAGACCGGCGGGCTGGTACATTTCATCAACGGCATGCGACTGATGGCGATAAAAAATAGAATCCGCGAAGTTTCCACCTTGGGAAGGCTGACCGAACTGGTTCGTCAGAAGGCGCTGGCAGCGGATGAGGCGGATTTTTTCCGAACCAGTTTCGAAACGCTGATGATGTTCAAGGTCCGGTCCAACCTGCACAAATGGCAAAACGGAATGGTTCCGGACAATTACCTGAATCCGGAAGATCTGAAAAAAGGGGAGCGCATCCTGTTGAAGGATGCATTGTCCGGTGTCATACAGTTTCAGAAGCTCATTCAAAGCAATTTCAACGTTCCCTGGCTGAATTATTTTCAGTGACAATGCCGCGGGGGTGGCCTGTGCGTTTTTTTCGTTTTTTTTACGACCTGGAAATCCGACACAAACTGCTGTGCAGCTATGCCGCGCTGTTCATGCTGATTCTGATTTCCTTCGGCTCCTTCACCTATATCACCGTTCGCCGGACGGTTCAGGAAAATATCGAAAGTGAACTGAAAAATTCGACTGCTGCGCTCCTGAATATGGTCCGGACCGCCGTGACCGTTTCAATTAAAAATCATCTGAGGGCCGTGGCGGAAAAAAACCTGGAAATCGTTCAGGATATTTATGAAATGCAGGAAAAGGGGGTAATGACCCGGGAGGAAGCTCAGGCGAGGGCCCGATCAGTGCTCCTCAGCCAGACCATCGGCGAAACCGGGTATATCGCATGCGTCGACAGCAAGGGCACCATGGTGCTGCACCCCGAACGGTCCTGGGAAGGAAAGGATATTACCGATCACGCCTTTGTCCGGAAAATGATATCCAGAAAAGAAGGCTATCTCGAATATCAATGGCAGAATCCGGCAGATGGAGAGCCTCGACCCAAAGCGCTGTTCATGTCGTATTTCGAGCCTTGGGACTGGATCATTAATGTTTCTTCGTACCGGAAAGAGTTCAGCACACTGATTCACGTGGATGATTTTCGGGAATTTATCATGGAACAACGGTTCGGGGAATCCGGATTCGCCTTTGTCATGGATGGGCATGGCCGCATGATCATCCATCCCAATTTTGAAGGCATCAGCATCCTGAATCGTTCCGATTCGGTTTTCGAACCGCTGAACCGACTTCTGACGGAAAAAAACGGTCGAATCGAATATCTCTGGCAGGGCCCGGACCAGCCCCGTGCCAGGCGGCAGCTGGTCATTTTCAATGCCATTCCGGAATATGACTGGGTGGTGGCGGCCTGCAGCTATCTGGATGAAAGTTATGCACCTCTGCGCCATCTGACCAATATCATGGCCGGCACGCTGATCGCCGCTTTTCTCCTGGTCCTGCCGATTACCTTTTTTGTCAGCGGTCTGATCACCAATCCGCTGCGTGAACTCATTGAAAAAATGGAAGAAGGCGGCCGCGGCAATTTCAAAGTACGGTCTCGAGCAGGGTCGGCGGATGAAGTCGGCCGGCTGATTCGATATTTCAACCTGTTCATGGAACGCCTGCAAAAATACAGCCATAAATTGAAAACAGAAATCGCCGAACGCAAAGAAGCCGAAGAAGCCCTGAAGATCAGCGAAGAAAAATACCGGTCGGTCATGCATGCCGCACCGGACCCGATCATCGTTTACGATATGAAGGGATATGTCACCTATTTGAATCCGGCATTTACTTCTGTTTTCGGCTGGACAGCGGAAGAGTGTCTGGGTCGGCGCATGGATTTCGTGCCTGACGAAAACTGGCCCGAAACCTGGAAATGGCTGAAAATCATCGCTGCCGGGAAAAAGCTTCCCGGCGTTGAAACCCGCCGGTATACCAAATCGGGCAAAATTATCGATGTCGGTCTCAGTGGCGCCGCATACTATGATTCTTCAGGACGGCCGGCCGGCAGCGTTATCATCCACAGGGATATCACTGATTTGAAACGACTGGAAAAGCAAGTCCTCGAAGCCGGCGATCGGGAACAGCAGAAAATCGGCCAAGATCTGCATGATGACCTTTGCCCGCACCTGATCGGGATTGAAGGACTGCTCAAAGTGATGCGAAACCGTTTAAAGTCGGCGGACGAATCGGCTGTTACACTGCTGGATCAGGTTACCGAGCTGATCCGGGAAGCCATCGGCAAATCCCGGCAGCTGTCTCGGGGCCTCTGTCCGGTGCATCTTGTGGAACGTGGTCTGGAAACGGCTTTGGGGGAACTGGCCGCCAAATGTACCCGCATTTTCGATATTGCCTGTAATTTCCAGTGCGACCATTCCGTGCCGGTTGCGGACAGTTTTATTTCAACTCACCTTTTCCGAATTACCCAAGAAGCCGTCAACAATGCAGTCATTCATGGCCGGCCGACCCAAATCGATGTTTGTCTGGAGGTCGATCCGGAATGGGTCCGTCTCACGGTCGAAGACAATGGGCGCGGCATACCCAAGGGTGTGGATCACGAAGGATTGGGGCTGCGGATCATGTATTTTCGAGCCAAACTGATCGGCGGGGTTCTGAATATTGATTCGGGTCAGGGACAGGGCACCCGAGTAAGTCTGACCTTGAGAAACTGGGCGCCATGTGAGGTGGTATGTCTAAAAAGCGCATCCTGATTGTGGAAGATCACCCCATATTCAGATTGGGGCTGACGGAACTGATCAACCAGGAAGAAGATCTCGAAGTCTGCGGCAGCGCCGTGGATGTCAGCGAGGCCTGGAGCGAAATCAAACGGCTGAAACCGGATCTGATTATTGCGGATATCACGCTTAGAAAAAGCAACGGCATCGATCTGGTCAAAGCGGTCAACAAGCAGTACGCCAATCTGCCGGTCCTGGTTTTATCGATGCACGATGAGCTTCTGTATGCCGAACGGGCCATTCACGGCGGTGCCAGGGGGTATATCACCAAACAGGATGCAATGGAAAACGTGGTGACCGCGGTGCGTGACGTTCTGAACAATAAAATTTATCTGGAAGATCACGTGAAGGACCGGATACTGTTCGGACTGACCAGCGGCGGACCTCGAGACCGATCGCCGGTGGAAAGGCTGACCGATCGGGAACTGGAAGTGTTCCGCATGATCGGCCAGGGCTTCAGCACGCGGGAAATCGCCGATCGTCTGCATTTGAGCATTAAAACCATCGGAACCTATCGGGAACGCATCAAGGAAAAACTGAATCTGAAGCACGCCAATGAATTGGTGCGCTATGCGGTTCACTGGGCCAAATTCGGGCGCTGGATTCCGGATGACATTGTATAGGCTGTATTCGGCAGTTTGCGGCTTCCCGGCTGCTTGTCGGTTGAAAACCTACAAGAGAGAATGATTTACCCTACAAATAAAGAAGTCCTTTCACCTACGAAATAAAAAGCTCATCCCCGATTTATTTTCTTCCTTTCATTTCTTAAATAGTATTCACCAAATTGAAGAAGATCGACACCGGTCTGAAAAGATCCAAAAACGAGTAAAGATCCAAACCATGAACATGTGTGATTACGAAAAGGAGTATCGGAATTTTAAATGGGAAGTGCCGGAATACTACAATTTCGCGCAGGACGTGATCGACAAATGGGCGGCCGACCCGAATAAACCGGCCATGCTGTGGGTGGATGATACCGGAACCGAAGTTCACAAGACCTTCAGGGACATCGGGCTGGCTTCCAAACGGTTTGCCAATGCCCTGACCGCCAAGGGGATCAGGCAGGGCGATGTGGTCTTGGTCATCCTGCCCCGGTTCATTGAATGGTGGGAAATCTTTACGGCCTGCATTCGTGCCGGTTTTGTCATCGCCCCCGAAACGGTTCAGCTGACCAGCAAAGATATCGAATATCGCGTCAACAGATCCGAGGCGACCTGTATGATCACGCTGCCGGAAATTGCAGAACGCTTCGATGCAGCCGAATCTGAATGTCCGTCTATCAAAGCCAAAATCGTGGTCGGCGATACCAAACCGGGGTGGGATTACTACCATGACCTGAGGGCGTCGGCTTCCGAAGATTTCGAGCCGGTCAGGACCCGAAGTGAAGAAAGCTGTATTGTCTATTTCACTTCGGGGACGACCGGCTTTCCGAAAATGGTTCTGCACACGCATGCCTCATATCCCATCGGGCACCAGGTCACAGGCAAATTCTGGCTGGACCTGAAACCGGAAGATATGCACTGGAATATCAGTGAAAACGGCTGGGCAAAGGCCGCCTGGTCCAGCTATTTCGGGCCCTGGAACATGGGTGCGTCTCAATTCGTCCACCATTCGGACCCATTCGATCCGGTCAAGACCCTGGAACGTCTCGGTCAGTATCCCATCACCACCATGTGCGGGGCGCCCACCGTCTACCGTATGCTGGTTCAGCAGGATCTGAGCAGATACAGGTTCCCGCATCTTCGGCATTGTGTCAGCGCCGGGGAACCCTTGAACCCGGAAGTTATCGAACTCTGGAAAAAAGGTACCGGCTGTACCATCCGTGACGGATACGGCCAGACGGAAACCGTTCTTTTGTGCGGCAGCTTTCCCTGGATCGAACCGCGGTTCGGATCCATGGGCAAACCGAGCCCCGGCTTCCAGGTGCAGGTGATCGATCCGGAGGGCAATGTGCTGCCTCCAAATACCGAAGGCGATATTGCGGTTCGGGTGGCCGAAAACCGACCGGTGGGTCTCTTCAAGGAATACTGGAAAGATCCCGACCTGACCGAAGCATCCTATCGCAACGGCTGGTATCTGACCGGCGACCGGGCCTATGTAGATGAAGACGGCTATTTCTGGTTCGTCGGCCGGTCGGACGATGTCATCCTGACTTCCGGGTATCGCATCGGCCCCTTTGAAGTGGAAAGTGCCCTGGTCGAACATCCTGCAGTTGCGGAATCCGCGGTTGTTTCGAGCCCGGACGAGACCCGAGGCGAGGTGGCCAAGGCTTTCGTCACTCTGGCTCCCGGCTACACAGGCAACGACCGGCTGGTGAAAGAGCTGCAGAGTCACGTCAAGACGGTGATCGCGCCGTACAAGCATCCTCGGAAAATCGAATTTGTCGAAGCCCTGCCGAAGACGATCAGCGGCAAGATCCGCCGGATGGAACTGCGCAGGAAGGAATGGGGAAAATAAAGCAAAGATCGCATGCAACCAAAGCGGCAGGCGCCGGGGAATGGAAAATCCTGCGGGGTCTCTGCCTGAGATAACCCAAAACAGAAAAGGAGCTTTTGAATTATGGAAGACAAGCTGTATAAGAAAGAGATCTGGCTGACAATCGGCTTTTCAGCCCTGCTGCTTCTATGCGGGCATTCGGCGATGATATTCCGTATTTTTCCCGGACTCCGCAAGGGAACGTTCTGGGGATTCCCCACCGAATATATCGTTCCTATCCTCCTGGGCTGGTTCGGACTGGCGGTGGTATGCATAATTATGGCGCTGGTTCTCAACAAGTTCGATGACGAAATGGAAACATACGTCGACGGCCAGAGCCCGGACAAACTATAAAGAAGGGGGGATCATACCATGGCGGAAGAATATGCATTGCAAAACGTTTGGCTGGGAATCGGCGTGGTCGCTATTCTCTTTGCGATTTTTTACTACGTCGGCTGGTGGGCCAGCCGAAAAACTTCCAGTGAAGAAGATTTTTATGCGGCCGGCTTTTCCATCGGTCCGGTCACCAACGGTCTGGGCATGGCCGCCACTTGGGCCAGTCTGGCCACATTTCTCGGGGTTATTGCCCTTATCCAGAAACTTCAGGTGCCTTTTGTCTATCTCTGGATTCAGTGGGCCATTTCAATTCCGCTTTTAACGCTTTTATACGGCACAAGTCTCCGGCGCATGAAGGCTTTTACACCGGCCAGTTTCATCAGGTCCCGGTACGGCAAATCATCGACCATCGTGATTGTCTGCTGGATGGCGCTGATCATGGTCATGTATGCACTGGGTCAGATGATCGGCCTGGGCCAGGCGTTCGAACTGCTTTTCGGTATTCCCTACAATATAGGCCTGATCATCGCCGGTATCGCCACGGTCGGTTTCATCACCATGGGCGGGATGTACGGCGCGTCCTATAACGCAGCCTTCCAGATGATCGTCATGACGATTGCCATGATCGTGCCCATGGGCGCCATCATGAAAGCCATGGGCTCCAGCGGATGGTGGTTTCCGCCGCTGGCCTATGGCGACATGGTGCCCAGCATGCTGGAAAAGATTCCGACGTTTTTCGATATGAAATACGACGTCCGCTGGTACTTCGCACTGATTCCGGCCTTCACACTGGGGCCGGTGGCGCTGCCTCACCTGGCCATGCGCGTGTTCACATCATCAAGTGTCAAAAGCGCCCGTTGGGCCGTGGTCTGGTTTGTGATTTTCCTGGGGCTTCTGTTCTCGGGCTCCTATACGGCGGGATTTGCCGGCAATTACTTTGCCGCGACGACCGGCCGAACGATTGCCAAGCCCGACCAGACACTGCTGATTCTGAATGTCTTCTATAATCCGGCCCTGGTGGCGGCCTTTGTCATGGGCGGCGCCGTGGCTGCCGGTCTGTCGACGATCGGCGGCAATCTCATGGCGATCGCCGGCCTGGTCGGCAACGACCTGCTCAGCATTCTGGCTCCCAGAATGGAAACCCAAAAGAGAATCAAATGGGGTTATGCGGCGCTGGCTATCGGCGGTGTGGTTGCGATCCTGCTGGCTTTCAACCCGCCGAGATTCCTGGTGACCTCCATCCTCTGGGCCTTCGGCCTTCTGGCCACCACCGCCACCCCCGGCATTCTGCTGGGCGTCTGGTGGAAAGAAGCCAACAAACTGGCGCTGATGATTTCTTCAATTCTCTGTGGAGTCATCTACATCATCATTTCACCGCATGTGCTGCCTTCCGTCAGCCTGGGCGGAACCGGCCTGGTGGCTCAGCTGGGCATGTCCGGAGGCATGGTGACCGT
>JBEPWQ010000128.1:0-9821 GCA_041642315.1 Desulfobacteraceae bacterium
AAAGATGATTATCCATGGGGAATTTTAAAACTATTTGAGGAGCCTTTCAATCCAATGCTTTACCTGGATGAACATAAACCAAGCCGGGTCCCGTCATTGGTCCAATTGGCACAGCACATGATCAAATACCGCAGAATTCGAATCGCTGTATTCGACACCGGCATTCATCCCCAAAACAAGAGAATCCGCAGATGCCTCAAGGGCGGTATCGATCTGGTAAACAACAATGCGGTCATCGGCAAGAGGACTCCTAAGAGAAAGGCAGTCGATGATAACGGTCATGGTACTCATGTGGCTGGGATTATCGCAGCGACCCTCGATCCTTATGGAAAATGGGGAAAGCGATCCGGGGTAGAGCTTTATTCGGTCAAAATGTTAAACCACCAAGCGATGGGCGAGCTTTCTAGTGTAATCGAGGGCTTGCAGTGGGCGATCGATAACGATATCGATATTGTCAACATGAGCATCGGTTACAAACAGGATAGCGAAATGATCCAGCGGGCGGTTCAATACGCCTATAATGCCGGCATTGTCGTTGTCGCCTCTGTGGGAAACCGTTCCAACTGGGATAGTTCTATTGTTCTGTCCGCCGATGGCGGAGCTGCAGATGGCGGAGCTGCAGATGGAGGAGCCGCAGATGGCGGGGCTGCAGATGGAGGAGCCGCAGATGGCGGAGCTGCAGATGGCGGAGCTGCAGATGGAGGAGCCGCAGATGGCGGGGCTGCAGATGGAGGAGCCGCAGATGGCGGAGCTGCAGATGGCGGAGCTGCAGATGGAGGAGCCGCAGATGGCGGGGCTGCAGATGGAGGAGCCGCAGATGGCGGGGCTGCAGATGGCGGGGCTGCAGATGGAGGAGCCGCAGATGGAGGAGCCGCAGATGGAGGAGCCGCAGATGGCGGAGCCGCAGATGGCGGAGCCGCGGAAGATAATTCTTTAATTCCGGTGTATTCAGTCATGTATCCCGCGAGATATCCTGAAGTTATCGCAGTTGGCGCCAGTACTCCGGATGGAAAACTGGCGGATTTTACCTGTTCCGGTCCAGAAATGGATATAACGGCACCAGGCGTAAATGTGGTCTCTCTGGATATCACCAATGATGATATTGGGGACGGATTCGGCGTTTGCAGCGGCACCAGCCAGGCGGCTCCGCATGTGACAGCTGCTGCGGCGATGATGCTGGCGCTCGATCCCACCCTGCGTTCCGAAGAAATAGAGGAGATACTGAAAGAGACGGCGACAGGCGCCGGCGAAATGGATCTGGAATCCGCACTGGAAAGGGTCGCTGCAGAGCTTCCTGATCGAAGTGAAAATGACCGAAACAGGAAATTGTACCGGGCATTCTTTCGCAAACAGCTGCAGGAGCAAATTCATAGCTGGAAATGACTCAATTTGGATCGATGGCGATCTATATTTGTAAGAATCGAAGACGATCTATATTTGTAAGATAAGATCGGAAATTTTTCTCACTCCAACGGGCCGGTCCGATTCGAATACTCCGAATCGGACCGGCCCTTTTTATGAAAAGCTCCCCGAATACCGTCGATGGAAAATCTTCTACCCGATTTCCGACACGCATTTACCCCCTATTCCTTATTTCATTTTTAGCTGACAATATGCATCCTTAGAGCACAAAAGACATGCCCTTGCTGTCCATGCATTTTCTGGAGTGGCTGGCATGTTCAATTATTAGAGAAAGGAAGGTATTGGTATGCTAAAATGGGCATTAATATTTTTCGTCGTTGCACTGATTGCGGCTCTTTTCGGCTTTACAGGTATTGCCGGGGCCGCAGCCGGAATCGCAGAAATTCTGTTTTTTATTTTTATCGTTCTTTTTGTCATCTCTTTGATCATGGGGTTTATGAGCAGAAGAAGCAGTCGTTCCTGACGATCGCTGATGTGTTCCTAAATTGATGAACAGCAATTTCCGTTTTGAAAAGACTGTTCTATGAGTCCCTATCTTCTGATGAGCCGACATCGGAAAATAGGGACATTTTTTTACGGAAGGACTCAAAATGAAAAAATATATTTGGAAAATTTCAGGAATTCTCTTTTTGGTGTTGATGGCCGGATTTGTTTACGCGGGAAAGGGTACCGCCCAAAACCAGGATGAAGCGCTTCAAAAGGCTGAGAAAAGGGAAAACGCCGTTCGCATGCGGGTGAGCGATATCATGGGTGAAAAAGTTCAAAACCTGAAAGGCGATGAATACGGAACCGTCGGAGACATAATTCTGCACAGGGACGGAACCGTCGAATATCTAATTTTACTCCACGGCGGGATTTTGGGACTGGGTAAAAGTCTGGTGCCCATTCCATGGAATCGGGTGGTGAACAGCGAAAAAGAGGGATTGCTGGTCGTCGATATGAGTGATGAACTTTTAGAGAAGGCACCCAGTTTTTCGGAAGAAGAATGGCAGAAATTCGAAAAAGAAGATTGGATCAAGGAAATCAATAAGCACTTCGGGAAATGAGTCGTCAGAAGAATCTTCTGAAAAATTTGATTTTCCTCGGGGCTATATACCACCCAAGTTTGAAAAAACACCGTTTGACCCTTGCGATCTGTTTCCGCACCGGAGTATCCGAAAAGCAAAATGAGGTAACACATATCTCCGGTCTGACATCCCGCCGAAAAATGCAGGGGCCTATCCCTTCCCTCAAGAAAACGCAGTTTATTGTAAAAAACGGCTTTTCTTTCTCTAACGCCTTCCGAATGGCGGGAGATACCGCCTTGTCCACCGCCAGAATGTAGACCATATCCGCCAGGGAGATCAGGGAATCCGGCTCGATATTCCGGCAGCACAATCCCTCACATCGGGTATTGCAAATCGCCAACAGGGGTCGGGCCGCATTCTGGAGATCCGCTTCGGCCGCCCGAATGTCTCCGCAGATTCGCTCCAGACGCTTTCGATCCTTCAGTCCGAGTTGATCTATGATCTCCTGCGCCTTCCTGAATTTATATTTCAACGACATTCTTTTTTTTATTCCGACAGCCGTTTGGAGTCAACCCACCGTCGATTTTTTTAATTTCTCAAAAAAAAGATGAAAGGTTCTTATCTCGATATGCCAGGATGCCGAAGCGAGATATTAGTTCAAATTCAGTTTGCTTGACAGAGGGGAACGGCGGATGATACCGGTATCATTTTACAAAGCCTGGTAGAAAGTACACAGGAATCCGTTTTTTTCGTATACATAGAATTTGTTGGACCGGATAGCAGATCAAAACATGCGCTTCAACCAAAACAGGGAGGAAACAGTATGCTGAAGTCCCGCAAATGGATCATGACACTGGCTTTGGCAGCAGTTGCTGTCTTTACTGTCGGGTCTGCCGGTCGGGCTGCAGAAAAGGTGCTGAAACTCGGTACACCGACTCAACCCAGCCACATCTACAATCAGGCTGCGGAGCATTTTGAAAAGATTGTGGAAGAGAAGACCGGAGGGGCCATCGACGTCCAGGTGTTTCCGGCGGCTCAGCTCGGGTCGGAACGGGACATGGTCGAAGGCCTGCAGCTCGGTTCTCTGGAAATGACACTGACCTCCACCGGCCCTTTGGGCAATTTCGTGCCCCAGGTCAAGCTGTTCAATCTGCCCTTCCTGTTCAAAAACCGGGAACAGTGTTACGCGGTTCTCGACGGCGATATCGGCCGATCCATCGCCGATCTCTTTCCCCGGGTGGGTATTCGATCTCTGGGTTGGTATGAAAACGGTTTTCGGAACATCACCAACTCCCGAAACCCGATCCAAAAGCCGGAAGACATGAAGGGCCTCAAAATCCGGGTGATGGAAGACGACGTGTTTATTCTGACCATGAAGGCGCTCGGCGCCAGCCCCCTGCCCATGGCGTTCGGCGAATTGTATACCGCTCTGGAACAGGGCACCGTCGATGCGCAAGAGAATCCCCTGGCGGTCATTCACTCCTCCCGGTTCTTCGAGGTGCAGGATTACCTCGCCATGACCGGCCATTTCTATTCCCCGGCCATGCTGCTCATCAGCAATATCACTTGGGAGCAGTTGTCTCCGGAACACCAGAAAATCATCACGGAAGCGGCCGCCGAAGCCAAAAAGTACGAACGGAAAATTTCCAAGGAAGCCGATGAAAACCTTCTGGCCGAGCTGAAAAAGGAAGGAATGGAGGTGACCTTTCCGGACAAGGAACCGTTCATCAAAGCAGTGGTCCCGGTGTACGAGAACGAATCGGTCGTGAAAGCCATCGGCGGGGGAAATGCCGAAGAAGGCCAGAGGCTGATCGATCAGGTCCAAAACGCCATCAAATAGGAGCCCCCTGATGTAATCACCCGCTTCGGCCGGTTTATCAAGGCCGAACCGCTCATCATTCCCCCTGATTCGAGGAAATCGGTAGGGCGGACACATTCCGGACAGAACAGCGACCATTCGACCGATCCCCGTTTCCGATAAATAGATGGGAATCGGCCGGATTGGCGAATGCGGACTTGAGGAGATTTATGTTTTTTCGGGTTTTCGATCGCTCAGTTAACTGGTTTTTGGCTGTTCTCATGCTCGCAATGGTCCTAATCATCGCCGCACAGGTCTGGTTCCGGTTTGTGATGAACGACCCGCTGGCATGGTCCGAGGAAGCGGGCCGCTACCTCTTTGTCTGGATCTCTTTTGTGGGCGCCGCCGCCGGTGTCCGGTATCAGGTGCACCTTGGAATCGACCTGCCGCCGTTGCTTCTCTCCGAAAAAGCCTGCCGGGTGGTGGTGGTCCTGGTGAATCTGATCATCCAGCTCTTTCTGGTGATCATCGCCTATTGGGGATTCAAGATCCTGGGTATCATCAAATTTCAGGTCTCCCCATCCATGCAGATTTCGATGTTCTACCCCTACCTGGCTGTACCGGTGGGCAGTATTCTGATGTTGATCAATTCGCTTCGGATTACGGTGGCGACGATTTCCGGCCGAACCCTGGACCCGGAGGTGGTCGTTTGACGGCCTTACTCTTTTTCGTGCTCCTGGCTTGTTTTTCTATCGGCATGCCGATCGCCTTTTCCCTGGGGGTGGCATCGGTGGCCACCCTTCAGTTCGGATCCAACCTTCCCATGACCCTGGCGGCACAGCGGCTGTTCACCGGCACCGATTCCTTTCCGCTGATGGCGATTCCCTTTTTCATGCTGGCCGGGGAATTGATGGAGTGGGGCGGCATCTCCCGCCGGCTGTTCGACTTCGCCCATGCCCTGGTCGGGTTCGTTTACGGCGGTCTGGCCATGGTGGCGGTGGTGGCGGCCATGTTTTTCGCCGGAATTTCCGGCGCGGCCGCCGCCGATACCGCCGCGGTCGGGGCGGTATCGATACCGGCCATGATAAGAAAAGGGTATAAGAAAGGCTTTGCCGCCGCGGTGCAGGCGGCCGGCGGGTCGATCGGGGTGATCATTCCGCCGTCCATCCCCATGATTATTTTCGGTGTGGTGGGCGGGGTATCGATCGGAAAAATGTTCATGGGCGGGTTTATCCCCGGGGCGATGATCGGCGGCGGCCTGATGCTGTCCTCTTACTTCCTGGCCAAACGGGCCGGATACGAAAAGGAGGAGTTTCTCGGGTTCCAGGAAATCGTCCGCACCTTTTTCGGTGCCCTTTGGGCCTTGCTGATGCCGATCCTCATCCTGGGCGGTATTCTGGGCGGTATATTTACCCCCACCGAAGCTGCGGTAGTGGCCGCCATCTACGGCATGATCGTCGGGTTTTTCATCTACCGGGAACTCAAGCTCAAGGACCTGCCCCGGATCTTTGCCAAGGCCGCCATTTCGACTTCCACGGTGATGCTGCTGATCGCCACGGCCAACATCTTCGGCTGGATCATCACTGCCGAACGGGTTCCCCAGAATGTGGCCGCATATTTGGTCACTCTGACCGAATCCCGGATCGTGCTGTACGGCTTGATCCTGATCTGCCTGCTGGTGATCGGCACTTTCATGGAAACATCGGCTTCCCTGATCATTCTCACCCCGGTGTTTCTCCCGGTGGCCGTCCAATCCGGGATCGATCCGGTCCACTTCGGGGTGGTGATGGTCACCGCTCTGGCCATCGGCATGCTAACCCCGCCCCTTGGAATCTGTTTGTTTATCTCGTGCAATATAGCAAAAATCCAATTATCGGAAATCATCAGATTTATTTTACCGTTTCTGTTCATTATGATCGGGTTGCTGCTTCTGATCACCTATATTCCCGGTCTGGTGATGTTTTTACCCAATATGTTCGCTTAAAGAGCGCAGAGTCGACCGATCGGGTTTCCATGGGGGCGCCGCCGGTCTGTGGGGGCAGGTTCTGTGTGACGGCCATGATCCGTACCCGGTCATGGGGCAGAATTTTATGCGGGAAAGGGCCTTCCGGGCATTTGCGCTGGAGCGTTTGTTCACCATCAGGTTCCAACCGCCGAGACAGCTGTAGCTGCTCTTCTGTCCTGCGGCAAAAGGGAGGGCCGCCAGGCCGACCTGCTCCGGCCGAATTTCGGACTGTTCAGGATCGGCGGTCATTTGATGCACATAGGGCCAATGGCGCATAAAAACGGCTTTGCCGGATAGAAATGCCTCACGACTTTCGACCTCATGATAATTCGAAACCGCTTCCGGTGCAATGCCCTCTGTAATCATGCTTCGTGCGATTTCCAACCCGTGGGCCGCCGTCTTGCTGTCGACCGTAATAATATTGGGATCGGTCATGTTCTGTCCGATCTCTCCCATCACCGAGAGGTTCAGCGTCATGACCCGACCGCCGGCATTCCAGATGAATTCCAATGCATTGGCGACCCCGCCTTCGTAGTCGGCCCCTTGAAAAACGAATCCGTACGGCATCCCGGTGTCTTTCATGATGCGTCGGGCCATCTGTTTCAATTCTTCATAGGTAACCGGTGGAGAAGAATAACCGGCTTTTTCGAATGGGCGGGGTAACGTAAGAGAGGAGAGACTGAAGGTATGCCCAAAGGGAAGAAAAGCGCTGAATCTGCGGAGCCCAGAGGACGGCTATCTATCTCAGAGCGGAGATAAAAAGGGAATATGAAGAAAACAAACAGGATCAATATGATCGCAGCCATCCACTCATAACTGTAGACCGATATTCCCTGGCTGTATCCTGCGCCTGCAAGGCCGACGAAAGAAGCCCCGGACATGTTGGTTGCAAAAAGCGAAAAACCGATCAGCGGCCAGGTGAAATTTCGCCCGCCCAGAAAGAAGCCGTTCGTATCCTCCGTTTTTCCGCGGGTGAGCCACAGGGGAATAAAGCGACTGAGGAGAAGATATCCGATCAGGATGATAATATCGATATAGGAGATTTCAAATTGCGTAAACATGGATCCGCCTCCATGGGAATACCCGAAATCAGGTGGCTTCGGCCGCTGGAATAGCTGAACATGGTTTTTCGTGCCCGAGCGGAAAACAAGGTTTTATGAAAACCCCATATACCTGAATGTATGGTGGGGGAACAGATCGGCAAATAAGGTAATCGCTTTATTTTGTTCCTGGAGATCTGTATACTCAATTAAATGCATAGCAAATGGTTACCCTCTGTTGGAAATTGGAAACATACATAAAAAAAGTTGCATATTCATTAAATGTATGGCATGTTATTATCTCATCTGAGGAGAATCCGAAACCTCTTCTTGTTTTCTATCTCAGCCTCGGCTCCATCCTCAAAAATCAGCTTTTGAACCCATCATCCAAGGGAGAAAAGATTGATTTCCTCAAAATCCGCCAAATATTTCAATTCCCCTCTCGGCGTCATCCTGGTCATCCTGATCGGTATCGTTGTGCTTCCCTTGTTTGCAAATCTGCTGCCCATTATCCGATTTGCCGAAGAGTCTATTGATGTCCAGGTTTTTCCAAATGAAATTCAGGTGCGGGGACTGTATGCCTTTAAAAACCCGTTTCCCTTTTCCCTGAGTCAAACCTTTTCCTATACCCCGGCGGAGGATGTCGATCTTCCCGAGGCCCTCGACATAAAAGCCCGAAAAATCTCCCCGGAAGTTGAACCGCTGCCCTTCATCGACAACCTCGGATCCCGTCGATTCAAGCTCCGCTTCGCAGCGAAAGAGACCGTCACCATCGAAATCGAATACCGGCAGAAAACCCCGAAAAACTATGCCCGTTATATCCCCATCACCCTCAGCCATCGCAACCGCCCGCTTCAGTTCGGCAGTTATGCCCTGATCCCCAAGGGCGTCGAAATCGTCTCCTCCAGCTTCCCGCTTCGGGAAATCGGCAGTGGAATCCGGTTCTATGAAAGGCACCGGTTTATTCATACCAGCCAGTGGCGCTTTTCGTGGCGCGTTCAGCAAGAACCGTCCCTCTTGACCCACAATGAAGATGTCGATGAACTCCTCCAGAATGGATTGGACCCGGGCGAAGAGGTGTACCCCGGTCCCATGGCGTCCTTCCGGGTTCAATAGCCCTCCCTGTTTTCTCCTCCCCCGAATTTTTCTCAGCAGGTTTTCCCCGCCTGTGGGGGTGAGATTTGTCTCCATTATGATTCCGCTTTCATTAAAATGTGTTTTTGAATTGAAATTCTTGGGATCGTCGGCGATAAGTCCTTGACCCGGAAAACCGGCGGGTCTAATCTATCAGATTACGGTCAAAGCTCGAACGGCCGAGAATTCAAGTAGGGTGAGTATCGGATTGCAGCGGATGCTTTCAAAAGGAGTTCGACATTGAATATACGCGAATTGATTGAGAAGGCGAAACGATCAGGGGGCGGATCGTTGAACGAGCATGAATCCAAAATTGTGCTCAAGGCCTATGATGTGCCGGTGGTCGAAGAAGTTTCGGCGGCGGATGCGGAAACGGCGGTACAGGCCGCGGAGAAGATCGGTTTTCCCGTGGTCCTGAAAGGGATGGGGGCGGCGCTGTCCCATAAGACCGAACAGGGTCTGGTACACCTGAATCTGACGGATTCCGAGGGGATCCGAAGCGCGGCCCGTTCCATCACAGCCGCGGCCGGAGAGGACCTGGAGGGATTTCTGGTTCAGCCGCTGGTGAAAGGGCGGCGTGAATTTGCGGCCGGATTGTTTCGGGATGACCAGTTCGGGCCCATGGTGATGTTCGGGGTCGGTGGGATATTCACCGAAGCCATAAAGGATGTGACCTTTCGGTTGGCGCCGCTGACGGAATCGGATGCCGGAGAGATGCTGGATGAGATTCGCGCCAAGACCCTGCTCGGTCCTATTCGCGGAGAACCGGCCGTGGACCGGGGTGGGCTGATTCGGACACTGACCGGGCTGTCGAAGATCGCTCTGGACTATCCTGAAATCGCCGAAATCGATATTAATCCGCTGCTGGCGACCCCTACCGGAGAGATTCGGGCGGTGGATGCGCTGGTGGTGATTCGGGAAACCGGCCCCGAGCGGCAACTCCCTGCGGCCTTGGACCCCAAGAAGCTGGGCAATTTTTTCCATCCCCGTTCCATCGCTTTTGTGGGGGCCTCTTCCCAGCTTGGAAAATGGGGGCACAACCTGTTTACCATTACCGCCGCCCACGGATACGAAGGGGAGATCTACCTGGTCAACCCCAAAGGCGGCACCATCGCCGGCCGGGATGTGTTTCAATCGGTCGGGAAAATCCCCGGCTCGGTGGATTTGGCCATCGTGACGATTCCGGCCGAAGGGGTGATGGGGCTGATCCCTCAGTTCCGGGATAAAGGAATCAAAAACATGCTCCTTATCACCTCCGGATTCGGCGAAACCGGTGAGAAGGGCCGGGAACTGGAGCGGAAACTGGTGGATGCGGCCCGGGAGGCCGGGATTCTGATTCTGGGGCCCAACACCATGGGGATCTGCAACCCGCACATTCACCTGTACTGCACCGGCAGTCATGTATGGCCTGAGCC
>JBEPWQ010000129.1:0-9794 GCA_041642315.1 Desulfobacteraceae bacterium
CGATGTTGCAGGGCCGGCCGGTGTGTTCCATGGTGAACACCACCGGGTCGGCGTCATGATTTTGCCCGTCTTCCACCTTTTGGATCAGTTCCGACATCAGCACCCCTACCACCGGAGCGTTCTTGTACTGGTTGCCCGAGGTGCCCACCGCCATGTAGAACCCGGGCAGATCCGACATATCGTAGACGGGGATCCAGTCGTCGGTGACATCGTATAGATCCACCACCCCCTGGGGCTGGTTGGGGATCGGCAGGTCGTCGATCCGCTGGGCCTGGCGCATCGCCTGGGTGGTCCACTGCCGGGTGAAATCCCGGTTGAAATCATCCGGGTGGACCCACTCCCGTTCGTCGCAATCCGGGTCCTCGCTGCCCACCAGCACGTGGTTGCCCACCTCGGGCCGGGAGTAGCAGCCGATGTCCCCGTCGGAGATGATGGTGCCGTCCTGCTCGTAATCGAAGTCGGGGGGAGAGGGGAGGTGACATACCTCCTGGCGCAGGGCCCGGGTCTTGATCTTCATGCCCTCTTCCACACCGGCCATTCGGTTGATCAGGTAGGAGTGGGGACCGGCCACGTTGACCACCACCGGGGCGTGGATCTCGGTGCCGTCCTTGAGCCGGACCCCCGCGGTTCGGCCGTCTTTTCGAAGAATCTCCGCGACCTCGGCATTGTACCGGAATTCGGCGCCCCGGGCCTCCGCCGCCACCTGCACATTGTGGGTAGACAGCTGCGGGTCGGTGATGTACCCGGATTCGGGAACGAAAATGGCTCCTGCAATCGCCTCCCCCGAGGGCTGGCCGAATTCGGGATCATCCATCGTCTTGGCCGGAAAATAGCGCCGGGTGTTGAGCACCGGCCAGCGCCGCCGAATCTCTTCCAGGGACAGCTCCTCGTAATCGACCCCGAGATCTTCGAGGCTGGACTTGACATTGACCAGGTTCTTGTTGAGCGGGGTTTTGATCACCAGGCAGCCGGTGTTGACGTACCGGGCCATGCCGGTGGGATCCACCACCCCGAGGTATTTGTCCCAGTTGTCCCAATAGAAGAACCCTTCCCGGGCCATGGCCACCCCGTCCGGGGTGGAGTAATGGAGCCGAATGACGGCGCAGGAGTTGGAGGTGGATCCGTATCCGGCGGTGCCCAGTTTATCCACATTGAGGGTTCTGTATCCCTTCTTGGCCAGTTCGAGGGCGGTGCAGCAACCGATGATTCCCGATCCGATGATCACCGCATCGTATTGTTTTTCCATTGCATTCTCCTTGTCTGTATCTTCGCTCCGCCGGCGGTTCCGATGTGCTTTCGAAAGAGGGTCCGCGGTTGCTCCTGAAACCTGGATCAGGCGCGCCCGGAGGCATCCATTTTTTTTGAGCCATAACCGCCGAATGTGAATTTTGTCAAGGGGTGTTTTGCCGCCGGTCAAAATGGTTGTCACCTCGCCGCTCCCCATGTTAGAAAAACGTCATTGAGAAACCGACCCAATCACCCGCATACCCGAGGAGGAAACAGATGCCGATTCAGACCAATGCGACCCAGAGAAACACCCCTTTTTTTCGAATCCTGACCGAGGACCAGATTCATGAACTATTGCGGGCCGCCTATGAAATCATGGACAAGGTCGGCTTCAAGGTGCTCCATGCCGGCGCCCGGGAAATGCTCAAAAAGGCCGGCGCCGTGGTGACCGGCGAGCAGGTGAAGGTGCCCGAGTTCATCGTCTCCCACTGCATTCAGACGGCGCCCAAGGGGTGGATTTTATATGACCGGCAGGGAAAGCGGGCACTGGAGGTGGCCGCACGCAAGAGCTATTACGGCACCTCCACCGCCAGCCCCAACACCAAGGATGCGGTCACCGGGGAATACCACCCGACCACCGTCGAAGACCTGGCCCGGGCCGCCAAAATCGCGGACGCCCTGGACCACATGGACTGGGTCATGCCGATGGGCTCCTGCCAGGATGTGCCGGCCAATTCGGCGGATCTCCATGAATTTTACGCCACGGTGACCAACACGGTGAAGCCGATCGTGTTTCTCAACTACACCCCCCGGGGCACCGAACTGGTCTACGAAATGGCCGCCGAAATCGCGGGCGGTCTGGACGCCCTGCGGGAAAAACCCTTTCTGGTGCTCTACCCCGAATCGATCTCGCCCATGGTATTTCCGGACGAGGTCGTCGCCCGAATGTTCGTGGGCGCCGATCTGAATATGCCCCAGATGATGGGCCCCACCATACAGCCCGGCGCCACCGGTCCGGTCACCCTGGCCGGCGGCATCGCCCAGGCCCTGGCCGAATCGCTGATGGGGCTGGTGGTGTGTCAGCTTCGAAAACCGGGATGCCCGGTGGGGCTGGGGTGCAATTTCGGGATCATGGACATGCGCCGGGGGCTGATGTCTGTGGGGGCCCCGGAGACCAGCCTGGCCATTTCGGCCCAGGCAGAGGTGGCCCAGTATTTTCAGCTGCCCACCTGGGGTCTGGCCGGGGCCACCGACGCCAAGGTGCTGGACGCCCAGGCCGGGGCCGAAGCGGCGTTTCACCTGCTGGCCCAGGGCCAGGCCGGGCTCAACATGATCCACGACGTCGGCTACATGGACATGGGCATGGCCTGTGCGGTGGAGCAGCTGGTGCTGGGGGATGAGATCATCGGGATGGTGAAACGGTTTCTGCGCGGCATCGAGATCAACGCCGACACCCTGGCCCTGGATGTGATCGGCAAGGTGGGCCCGGGCGGCAATTTCCTGCAGGAGATGCACACCTGCAAGGGGTTCCGGTCCGAGCTGTGGCAGACCTCGCTCTTTACCCGGGAAACCCACGGCGCCTGGGTCCGGAGCGGGGAAAAAGACACCGCCGTCCGGGTCCGGGAAAAGATCCTCTCCATCCTGGAGACCCATGAGTCGCCCGCGCTGCCGGACAAGACCCTGAGTGCGCTGGCATCGATTCGGGACCGGGGGGAAAAAGAGCTGGGATAAAAATATCAATCAATCGTGAGATCGGCAGGAAAAAGCGCCAAAAAATGAAGGAAAATGATCCGCAGATGTCGCTTTTCGGCGATATTGAAGGGAAGAGGTAATTTCTGATGGACGACAGTCGACTGGTCTATTCAACCGAAACCGGCCGCATCTGCCCGACCTGCGAAAAACCGGCCGCCAAATGCCGATGCAAAAAGCAGAAGAAGGATAAAAAGGCGCCGGCGCAGCCGCCCAGCCATCCGAATGACGGCATCGTCCGGGTTCAGCGGGAAACCAAAGGCCGCAAGGGGAAAACCGTGACCGCCGTCTTCGGGGTTCCCCTGGCGGACAAGGACCTCAAGGATTTCGCCAAAACACTCAAAAGCCGCTGCGGCACCGGCGGCACCGCAAAAGACGGAGTGATCGTGCTGCAGGGGGACCACCGGGAGGCATTGAAGGAGGAGATCGAAAAGCAGGGGTATACGGTGAAACTGGCGGGGGGGTGAATCGGGACGGATTCCCGCGCAAAAAGACGCTCCGCATTTTTGGGTGATCTCAGTAAATGTGCCGTTTCAAGCAAGCTTGCCATGTAAGTTTGAGGTCCTCGAAATAAATGATTTACCCCATGGACAATCGACGGTCTTTTTTACGAAATAATTCCTAAAAAAGAATAGCAACTATTTTTTTCATGTTCACATCTTCCATGAAAGCGGAATGATGGGTGAAAAGGAAGCAAAATCCCCAAAAAGAAAAACCCTGGAAGGCGCCTGTCGAGAGCACGGATTAAGCGTAACCCCGCAGAGAAGCCTCATTTACCGGATTTTTACCGCTTCCGACCGGCATCCGTCCGCGACCGCCATTTACCAGGAAGTGAAAACGGTTTTTCCCAATATTTCCTTCGACACCGTGAATCGAACCCTGAACACCTTTCAAGAAATCGGTCTGGCCAAAGTCGTCGCGAATTCGGGAGAACCCAAACGGTTTGATCCGAATCTGGAAACCCACCATCATTTCCATTGCCTGTCCTGCGGAAAGATTCTCGATTTTCACCATTCGGATTATGATGCTCTTGCCGTTCCGAAAACCATTCAGGAAAGATATTCGGTTGTAAAAACAAGGGTGCACCTGGAAGGGTACTGTGACCAATGCACTGAAAAATAGGGAAATCCAAAATCCGCAACGCCGTTGCCTCATCCCAATAGACCAGTGCATAATCAGCTACCGGCATCTCGGTCCTCTCTCAGAAATTTCTGTGCGATATTATCCGGCACCGGGATCGGTGTAAAAAGCGCAGGCTTCTTCTTTCCGATCTCCGGCGCTATTGTTCCTCTATCTTCAAGATCTTTGATACGTTCGGACAACGAAAGTTCCTTTTGCTGAAACGGAACAATTTTCCCAACGGGCCTCCCGCGATCCGTCAGCACCACTTCACCCCCGCGACCAAAGCGCCTTCGATCCGATTGGGTGTTTGACTGGCCAGCTCGGCCTTTTGCCTTACCCCCTCTTATCCCCATAGCAGCCGTTCCGACTGCCCCAGAAGATAGCAGAGAATATAGGCCGGAATCTTTAAAAAAGTCGTATCGATATCCTTCAATCGGGTCACGCCAAAATCCGCTTCCTGTTGGGTCACCAGGTATCCCTGCTTCGGGTTTTCAGACGCGCAAAACATGCCGAGCCCGCTTTTTTTGTCCAATTGCGGTCTCGCTTTGTATTTGACTTCGAAGGGCAGCACATACGCCGGACTCCGCACGATAATGTCCACTTCCTTTTGAGAGGCCGCATCCCGCCAGTAGACGATCTCCGGCGTGTCCCGGTAGTAATAGGCAAACAGATGCCGCAGCACCGTGGTCTCCACGATGGTGCCCATTTCCCCAGGATGGGTGTGAATCTCCTCACCCCGCAGAAGCACGGCATTGCGCAGGGCCGCATCCACCAGGTAATATTTGTTGCGGGCCTTGAGCACCTTTTTGCCGGCCAAGCCCGAAGGCGGCAGGCGATAAATGAGATTGGCCTGTTCCAGAAGGGTCAGATGATTGGCCACCGTCGTAGCGGTCGTGCCCAAGTCTTTGGCGCAGGCCTGATGGGCCAGGATGCCGCCGGTATGCAGGCACAAGTAGATGAAGAGCTTTTCAAGATCGTTGATATTTCTAACTCCGAAAAGCGCGGTCATGTCCCGTTTTAGCACGCGCTCCACCACATCTTCACGCAAAAGCCGCTGACAGAGGTCGATGTTTTCCTGGATGACGGTTTCCGGAAAACCGCCCACCAGAAGATAACGCTGAAAAAGCGGTTGCAGGGGGCGCATGCGGGTTGCCAGGGCCGACAGATCGCCGGTTGAATGTGAAAAAAGGGCACTGACACGCAGATCCGAATCGATTCCCTCGTCCACCTGGCTGCGCATGCTCACGAATTCAAAGAAAGAGAGGGTGGGAATCGGTACCGTAATCCAGCGGCCGACGCCGCTTTCCGCCAGTCGATCCCGATGGACCACCGAAGCGGAGCCGGTGGCCAGGATGCGGTACTGGGGCTTGTGATCGACCAGCAGCTTGATCTCGGTTTCCCATTGCGGGGCGTACTGGATTTCATCGAGCAGCAGGGTGGCCGGCCGGCCGTCGGGGTAGGTGCTCTCATGAAAGAGCGACAGGATCTCCCGCAAGGACAGTAATTTTAACAGCGGATGATCCAGGCTGAGATACAGAATGCTTTTGGGATCGTCCCCTTTTTGAACCAGGGCCTGGGCCATCTGCTGAAGAACGGTGGTTTTGCCTACCCGCCGCGGACCGGACAGGAGTGCGGCCCTGCGCAGGCCGGCGTCCTCCAGATAACGTCGGCAGGCGTCGAACGCCAGCCGCCGAAACGGGGGCACCGGACATGGACGCTTGCTCCACCAGGGGTTGAAGCCGGTCAGTACATGGATAATTTCGCTGCGGTCCAGAAAATCTTCCAAAAAAAGCCTCAAAGAGTTTTATTTTTAAATTTATGCATAGCATACTATGTATTTTAAAAAAATAAAACCAAAATGTGAGGTTTTTTAGATAACCTTTCGTCCCGGTAAACCTGAGAGCAGGTCAACCGGGGTGACGATATCTTCCCCTGCGGTGTATGAGAGGCCCGCCATGCACCGGCAGGCGAATGGGTGTGTATTTGGTCCCAATGAAGCGGCAAATGAATCGATTAAAATATTGTTTGACATACTAAACTATCGCTACTATAATAAATTTAATTATGAGAGTAAAATCGCCACTTGATGTTCATCTTACATTTGTTTTGCATAGATAGTAGGCCGTTTGGTAACTATTTGCTTCAAATAGTCTTATTCCTACTTCTATCATCCTGAACCCAGAGTTACTTTTTATATGCCTTTACCCCAATTCCGGGTAATGAAAAATTGGAAACTCCTCTCAAAATTTGCACTTTTCGCTTCTGATAGAATGTGACATTTTCTATCAAGAAGCATTAACATTCAAAAGTATGATTCTAAGCTACATCATTCTTTTGTTTTCATGTGATCAAAACGATTACAGCATCCCTTCCTCGGCCTTTTAGTTCGGCATTCTATGCCTTTGTGAATGAGATTATAGGAATGACATGGAAAACCAAGATCGTTGTGCCAAAGGTATTTTTATGTCCTGCGACCTGCCTTCGGAACGAACCGTTATAGGCCCAACGGGCTTCGAAATTCGAGGCTGATGGTACCCAGGGGGCTCTTGCCATGCAATTTGCGACCTACAAATTCTCACCTTCAGAAATACCTGACCAGGTAGCTCGTGTCGAAGAACACGGAGGCTGGTGGGTGCGTTTTGGGGATGATGTTCTTGTCTATACCGCCAATGAAAAATGGACTGCGGTCACATCTCGCCTCAAGCCATCTGACCCTGTGCCCCGCCGCGAAATTGGCACAGTGGCCAAGCGCAACATGCACCTCGTGGTGCAAAAGGGCAGGATCTTTCAGCAGGAAAATCCGGATGTCAGGGTGATTCTTGATAAAGGTCGATTTCTTGTCGTCGATATTCCGAGATCTATGGCCGAGAAACTGGCTGGCCGCAAAGATCCCTGTTTTCACATTGAGCCGCTTAAAGGAAACACGACCGTTTTCAAAACGGTTCCGCGGGAATCGGTTGCACGAACCTTCGATGCGCGAGTCGCAAGCATTGTGGCCAGCTTGGACCAAACCGTATATAGTGCTGTAATTGACCATTTGGTATCCCGCCCGACACGCTTTTCGACCAGCTCCGATTACACCGAGATTGCCAACTGGGCAAAGCAGGCGCTGGAGGGACTTGGTTTTTCGACTGCCAGCGTGCCGGTTTCAATCGGCAGTAGCGGCCAGAGCAACAATATCATTGCAGTGAAAGCCGGAACTGGCGGAGCGGGAAGGGGCAACTGCCTGATCGTCGGGCATTTGGATTCGATCAACATTACCGGCGGCACTGATGCCTTGGCTCCCGGTGCAGATGACAACGCCAGCGGTGCCACCGGCGTGATGGTAATGGCGTCCGTGCTGGCGGGGCACCGTTTTGAACACGACCTTACGTTTCTCCTATTCGGTGGCGAGGAGCAGGGCCTGCATGGCAGCTCACAGTATGTGGCTGGGTTGTCAGACGAACAACGCAAACGAGTGGTGGCGGTTCTGAACATGGACATGATCGGCTCGCGCAACACACCATCTCCGACCGTCCTGCTGGAAGGAGCTTCACTGAGCCAATCATTAATCAACAGCCTTTCGGCTGCAGCCGTCAATTACACGGCCCTGAACATTCAGACGTCCTTGAACCCTTATGCCAGTGATCATGTTCCTTTTATCGAGGCTCAAATCCCGGCCGTGCTGACGATTGAGGGTGCTGACGATGCCAACGACGCAATCCATACAGGAAACGATACGTTAGACCGCGTCGATACCGCCTTTGCGATTGAGATTCTGCGCATGAATCTGGGTTTCGCCATTGAGCAGGCCGTTCTGGATGAACGCCTCTCCACCTGTTGCTGCTGTCCGAATCAAACAAATGCCACCTCTTTTGCATCGGAGACATTGCGTGTGTTGGCATCGAATTACCAGAGCCTGTTTGCCCTGTACACAAGGCTTATGCGTGAAGGCAGGATGGATGAGCGGGACTATGCCAACTGGCGAGCTGCACGGACCATGCACGATATCATCATCACTACCCATATGACAGGGTCAACGGGCAGATGACACGTTCGCGGTGGTGTTTCATGCTCGGAATACTAATGGTCGGTTGTCCTGCAACCATACTGCTATTGTACATAATCAATAAAGAGGTTGAACCCGAAATGGATAATACCAAATTGATCTCCCGAGAGTGGGTTGAAATTCAGGAAGAGAGCAGTGGTGCGCGCATTGTTTTTCGCCCAATTGACTATCCCATTCCCCCGGCGCGGGGACGACGTCATCTGAATCTTGAAGAGAGTGGTGTCGCCGATGCAAAAGTCCCTGGCCCAACGGACAAGCTGATCGGTAAGAGCGGAAAATGGTCACTTGAGGGCCGGCATCTCCATCTTGAAGCCCCTGGTTGGGAAGGCGAATACGAAGTTGAAGTCCTTCAGGAAGACCTGCTGGTTCTTCGGAAAAAATAAAACCGGCATGTTCTCGCCCTAACGCACGCAAAATGGTTTTTTCGGCAGCGGGAGATGATCGGCCGCTGTCTACTCTCAAATCACAACAAAGGAGAGGAGAACAAATGGCTGACAAACAAAAACAAGTACACAGACATCGCGGTTGCGGTACGATGCAGGTCCACAGGCGTCTTTTGGATACGGATCGGAATTATGCGAGGCGTCTGGCGCGCATCGAAGAGCAAGCATTTCGAGCGCGGATGACCGGGCTGACGTTTCGTTCAGGCTGCACGCGTATTCCGGTAGTCGTCCACGTCGTCTGGAAGAAAAACGAGCAAAACATCTCGCAAGAACAGATCGACAGCCAGATCGACGTGCTAAACAAAGATTTCCGGAAACAGAACACAGATATTTCAACGGTGCCGGCGCCGTTTTCACCGGTGGCGGGTGATGCAAGGATCCAGTTCGAGTTGGCCTCGATCGACCCTGACGGTAACCCGACGAACGGAGTCACCCGGAAAGAAACCGATAAGGATTCTTTTTCGACCGACGATGGGGTCAAATCAGCGGCATCAGGCGGGACTGATGCCTGGCCTGCAGACGAGTATCTTAACATTTGGGTGTGTCAGTTGAGCGGTGGTTTATTGGGTTATGCCCAGTTCCCAGGTGGTCCGGCCAATACCGACGGTGTCGTGATCACCCACACCGGCTTCGGTACCGTCGGCACCGCCGCGGCGCCCTTCGACAAGGGGAGAACGGCGACCCACGAGATCGGACACTGGCTGAATCTTCGCCATATTTGGGGTGACGATGGCGTGGGCTGTTCGGGATCGGATTTTGTGGATGATACGCCCAACCAGGGAGGGCCGAATACGGGTAAGCCGTCCTTTCCCACGATCTCGTGCTCGAATGGGCCCAACGGCGATATGTTTATGAATTATATGGATTATGTCGATGACGACGCGATGGTTATGTTTACCGAAGGCCAGATTCAACGGATGCAGTCCTGTCTTGACGGACCTCGCAGCTCGATTGGGATCAGCATACCCTGTTTCGGTGGCAAGCCATTGCCGAAGGATCTTCCCAAAGATCTCCCAAAGGACCTACCCAAGGACGGGCCCAAAGACTTTCCCAAGGATCCGCCAAAGGATATCCCCAAGGACGGGCCCAAAGACTTTCCCAAGGACCCGCCAAAGGATATCCCCAAGGACGGGCCCAAAGACTTTCCCAAGGACCCGCCAAAGGATATCCCCAAGGACGGGCCCAAAGACTTTCCCAAGGACCCG
>JBEPWQ010000130.1:0-9788 GCA_041642315.1 Desulfobacteraceae bacterium
CATCCCGGGGTTCAGTACCTGATGAAACAAACCGGCGATTACTACATCGGCGGGTCGGTGGACGTGGTGAGCCCGCCCCTTCACTTCGATTTTCAGCAGCTTCGCATGACGCCTGCAGAAGTGCGCGGCGCATTTAAAAAGCTGGGATGGGAGCGGGTGGTCGGTTTCTACACCCGCAACCCGATCCACCGTCCGCAGTTCGAACTGACCCTCAAGGCCATGCGGCAGGCGGGGGCCAATTTGCTCCTCCTGCCCACCGGCGGCATCACCCATCCCTGGGATTTTGACCATTATACCCGAATACGCTGCTACCGCGAAGTGACCAAAAAATATCCCCCGGATTCCCATACCCTGAATCTCCTGGCCCTGGCCAACCGCATGGCCGGTCCAAGAGACGCTCTGCTCCATGCAATCATCGGCAAAAATTTCGGTTGCACCCATTTCATCATCGGCCCCGATCATGCGTCCCCGGATATCGGCGCCAATGGTTCTCCCATGTACGAGCGGGGCAAGGCCCAGGAAGTCGCCCTGCAGTTCAGCGGGGAGATCGACATCAACATTCTGAGTTTTGGAGAAATGGTCTATATGCCGTTTGAGGATGAATACCGGTTTTCCGACCAGGTGCCGGAAAACAGCCAGGCCATCTCCTTTTCCGGGTTCGATATTCGGCAGCGAATCCGCACCGGTCGCCGTATTCCCGAATGGGCCACTTTCCCGGAAGTCATCGAGGAACTTCACCGGTCCTATCCGCCGCCCCGACGTCAGGGATTGACCATCTTTTTCACCGGACTCTCCGGCGCCGGCAAATCGACCCTGGCCCGGATTCTGTATTCACGCTTTCTCGAA
This sequence comes from Desulfobacteraceae bacterium, assembly GCA_041642315.1. Lineage (GTDB taxonomy): Bacteria > Desulfobacterota > Desulfobacteria > Desulfobacterales > Desulfococcaceae > JAABSQ01. The sequence goes on from JBEPWQ010000130.1 coordinate 847, forward strand.
CTGGGCGACCGGCCGGTCACCCTTCTGGACGGAGACATCGTTCGGCAGAACCTCTCCCGGGAACTCAATTTTTCCAAAGAGCACCGGGACATCAATGTCCGCCGAATCGGGTTCGTGGCCAGTGAAATCGCCAAGAACCGCGGCGTGGCCATCTGCGCCCCCATCGCCCCGTATGAATCGACACGGTCTGAAATCCGAAGCACCATCGAAGCCTACGGCGGCTTTGTCGAGGTCCACGTCTCTACCCCCATCGAGGTCTGCGAGCAGCGCGACCGAAAAGGGATGTACGCCAAGGCCAAGGCCGGCCTGATCAAGGGGTTCACCGGTGTGGATGATCCCTATGAAATGCCGGAGAACCCGGAACTGCGGATCAACACCACCGATTTCACTCCCAATGAGGCGGTAAAAGAAATCCTGCTGTTCCTCGGCGAAAAAGGATATATCTAAATTACGTGGAACAAACCGCGTGAAATATGAGGAAAAGCACATGATCTACCCGGTTATTCTCGCGGGAGGCTCCGGCACCCGTCTGTGGCCTCTGTCCCGCGAACAATATCCCAAACAGCTTCTGGGTCTGGTCAATGAGACCACCATGCTTCAGGAAACGGTGTTGCGGTTGAAGGATTTTGAAGGGATGGGCGATCCCATTGTCATCTGCAATGAAAACCACCGATTCATGGTGGCGGAGCAACTGCGCCATATCGAGATCGATCCGGCATCGATTCTGTTGGAGCCGGTGGGCCGGAACACCGCCCCCGCCCTCGCCGTGGCCGCCCTCAAGGCTCGGTCGGGCGGGGAAGATCCGCTGCTGCTGGTCCTTCCCGCAGACCATTTTATTCAGAATATTCCGGCCTTTCACCAGGCCCTGCGGACAGGGGTTCACTTTGCCGAAGAGGAATACCTGATCACCTTCGGGATCGTCCCCGAAGCGCCGGAAACCGGGTACGGCTATATTCAAAAGGGAGAAGCCCTCTCTTCCGGAAATGGAAACTCCGAAGCACTGTCGGAAGCGGTATCCATCGCCCAGTTCGTGGAAAAACCGAACCTGGACACCGCCCGCCGATACCTCGAATCCGGGGAATACTGCTGGAACAGCGGCATGTTTCTGTTCAAGGCGTCGGTGGTGTTGACCGAGCTGGAGCGCTTTGTGCCCGAGATTGTGGCCGCCGCCGGAAAAGCCATGGAAAAGGGCCGGGCCGACCTCGACTTCTTTCGGTTGGATCGGGCTTCATTCGAGGCCTGCCCCGGTGACTCCATCGATTATGCGGTGATGGAAAAGACCGAACGCGGCGGCATGGTCCCTTTTCAGGCCGGATGGAATGACCTCGGCTCCTGGGAAGCGCTCTGGCAGGTCGGAAAAAAGGATGAATTCGACAATGTGGTTCACGGGGATGTACTCCTCCACGATGTCCGGCACTCCTATCTTCAGGCTCGGACCCGCCTTCTGGCCGCCGTCGGCTTGGAAAACCATATCGTCGTGGAGACCGCCGACGCCGTCTTGATCTCCCCGCGGAACAAGGTCCAGGATGTCAAAAAACTGGTAGACAAGCTCAAAAAGGCGAAGCGGGAGGAGACCGTTTCCCACAAAACCGTCTACTCCCCATGGGGATCGACGGAAATCCTGGTAAAGGCGGACCGGTTCCAGGTAAAACGGGTGACCGTCAAACCCGGCGCAGTGCTCTCACTGCAGCAACATTTCAACCGCTCTGAACACTGGATCGTCCTGCAGGGCACCGCATTGGTGACCCGGGGCGAAGAGGAAGTTCTTTTGGAGGAAGACCGCTCGACGTTCATACCACCGGGCATGGTGCATCGGCTAAAAAATCCAGGCAAAATCCCCCTGGAGATCATTGAGGTCCGGTCCGGAAGCTACCTGGGCGAGGATGATATCGTCCGGCTGGAGGAGGTTTACGGCAAAGAGGAGTGACCTGCTGCCGGCCTGCCGAAGGGCGCAAACACACGTTCCAAGAAGGCTTCAGCATCCCGAAGCGCCGCCGAAGAATCGAATGAGGATTCCAGTTCCTCCAAAATGGCCGCAAAGGGAGAATGCGCCACCCCTGCGGCGGTCAAATCCAGCGGAGTTTTGGGATAGTTCCCGTCCTCAAAAAAATAGCTCGCCGGCCGGTCCGGATCGATTCGATAGGGCCACTCCGTCTTGAGGCGCAACACCGACTGAAGGGAGGTCCGGAAGGAGCCCGACTCGACCAGATTCGGGGTCACATGACGCCCCATGCGCGACTCGATTTCATCGAACAGGGCGGAGAGCAGTTTCCATTCGGTGATCACCAGCCCGTATCCGTACCAGTCTTCGGCGACGGCTCGGATGACCTGTTTTCGAGCCATGGAAAGACGGCGATAGGTGGGGCAGAAATAGGTCCGGCAGGCCATGCCCCCGTAATAGCTGAGACCTCTGAGATCCACCCCGTTGTTGCCGTCCCCCAAAGGATGGAGAAGGCACCCGACCCGGGAGCGCCGCTCTCCCACCAGGCCGAGATAGGGGCAGTGATGGAAATGGGGAAAAGGTCTGTCTTGATTTTCCCGGGCCTCCAACATCTTCATGAAGTCCCAGATATCGTCCATTCGGCGGGGAACCTCGGCAAACGCAAGGGTTCGCCACTCCAGAATCGCCGCCACCCGGCCGTAGGACGCGTCGGATAGATTGTACAACCCGCAGCAGGCGCCGCAGGAGATGGTCTCGCTGATCTGGCACAGATAGACCTCGCCGGGAACGGCGGCGTCCAGTTGATCTAAATTATCCATAAAATGGTTTCCCGAGGAAATCGCTTTCAATGGCTTTCATTATTGTTGATTCCGTTCCGGATTTTCGATGAATCCGATTTCAGAGTGTTTTGCCGAGCCCTTTTCCCGACTGAACCGCTTCAAGATAATGCTTCACGACAGGAAACAGGCGCCCTTGCAAAGCCTGACTCGGCTTTTTGAATTCGGCCCAGACCACCTCCCGCCGGTCTACGGCGATCTCCGGCCGTTCCGACATGTTCACTTCAAACAGGAACACCGTGTCCCGGGTGAACTCATAATTGGTGCGAAACAGCCCCACTAAATGAAAGCGGCCCGGTTCGATCCTGATCCCTACCTCCTCAAACAGTTCCCGGGCGGCCGCGCCGGCGACGGATTCCTTCCTTCTCAAACCGCCTCCGGGAATGGTGAAAAAGGACCGGTAAGAATTTTTAATCAGCAAAACCGCGCCCTGATGCCAGACCGCGATGTAGACTCCGCGGGAAGCGGGGCGGAAAAAATAACAGAATCCGAGGTATACCCGATATCCGATCCTGTAGAGGGCGCGAAAAAGGCGATCCGCATCGGCTTGTCTCACGCCATCCGCCGGATTTCTTCATATCGCTTGTTGAGACGCTTCTGAGACACCGGAACCGGGGTCTTCAACTCCTGGGCATAAAGCGATACCTTGTATTCTTCGATCAGCCAGAAAAAATCTTCAATCGCACATCTTTTCTCATCGGATACCCGGGGAGACAGCCCATTCAACAGGTCCTTCAGCTGGTTCGCCTGGATCTGAACATCCCGGGCCTTGAGCCGATCTTTTTCAAAATTGACCACCCCCCGTTCGGCCCGCAGGGCGATGGCCTGAATATACCGCTCCAGGTGGGCCAGCCGGTCATTTTCGTACAAGGAAACGAAGTGTTCCGGCACCAGGTTGGACAAATCATCCCGCAGATGCGCCAGAAATCGGACCATGCCCTGGTGGGTGCGGTTCCGGTTCTCCAGATCATATAATGTCGCCCGGCATTGATGGTATGCGTTCAGCACCCGTCCCACCCGGTCCGGTTTCTCATCGCCTGCCTTGCGCAGCATGGGAGAAATCTTCTCGGCATGTTGAAGAAGATCCTTCCGGTTCCGAAGATCGACCTGAAGCAGGTCCTTCAAAACGGCATCATACATCTGCTGCTCCAATATCTTGTTTCCACCGAAATACCGGGCCGGCTCCATCAGGTTCCGGGGAAGCGCCAGCTGTTTTTTCAGGAATCGAATCTCCCCGGACAAAAACCTGCCCAACAACGCCGCCACCCCGTTCACATGAGCCTCCAGCGCTTCATTGCGATCCTCATAAAGCCGCAGGCAGATCGATCCGTTTTCGGCCGTCAGCCCCGGATAGGCCATCCATTTCCGTTTCCCGTTCGGATTCAGCGGCACCGCATCGGGCAACTCGCCGAAATCCCAGTCGGTGATATTGTCCCTTTCCCATTCCGCTTTGGCCGCCTGGAACCGGTCTTCTTCCAGGGTGTGGGTCACCGGAGCGCCCAGAAGGGTCGCATCTCTTCCGGCCCGAATCTCCTCTCCCTTCGGCCCTCGCACCGACACGCGCATTTTTAGATAATCCGGCAATTCATCAAAGGACCAGACCGAAGCCGGAATATCCACCCCGAATCGGGTGTGGATGAACTCCCCGAGGCGGGTGATCAGAGGCGTATCCGGGGTCTGGTCCATCTCGGCCATGATGATGTCCACCGTATTCGACACCGGCACCAGCTGCTTTCGGTGGGCTTTGGGCAGGGCTTTGATCAAGGCCGTGATTTTCTCCCGAAACAGGCCGGGGACCAGCCAATCGAGGGATTCGGATGGAACCGTCGAGGCTTGATCCGACGGAATCCGGACGGTTACGCCATCCGAGGCCTCTCCGGGCACGAAGTGGTAATCGCACGGAAATACCGTATTCCCCAGAGTGACCTGTTCCGGATACAAGGCAAGCTCCTCCGGATCGGGGGTCGTTCGAAGAAGATCCTCCCGTTTTAGCCGAAGAAATCGGTCTCCCCGGCGTTTCTTGATCAAATGCTTCAGCGTGCGGATATCATATACCCCTTCATCGATCCGCTCGGCATAGAAGGCATGCAGATCCGCTTCGCTCACCATCAGATCCCGACGCCGGACCCGATCCTCCATGATCCGGACCTCTTCCATCAATGTGCGGTTATGAACCATAAAGGCCAGCGGCTGTCGAAGATCCCCCTCCACCAGGGCGCTGCAGATAAAGATATCGCGGGCTTTCTCCGGATCGATTCGGCCGAAAGAAACGGGCCGGCGGGGAACGATGATGAGTCCGTACAGGCTCACCTGTTCATAGGCGACCACCTCTCCCCGGCTGCGCTCCCAGTGGGGTTCGAAATAGGTATACCGGCACTGATCCCTTCCCACCGATTCGAGCCAGTCCGCCTCGATATCGGCGGCCATGCGGGCGAAAAGCCGGGAGGTTTCGACCATGTCGGCGGAAACGATCCAGGGCCCCGCCCGGTTGAACAGGCCCGACCCGGGAAACACCATCACCTCCCGGTCCTTGGCGGCCCGGTAGATGTTCTTCTCCTTCTTGTTCGCGATGTTGGAGAGAAAACCGCTCAGCACCGATCGGTGCAACCCTTCATAGAACGGACTTTTTCCCTTCTTGGCTTCCGTGCTCGGGCGTTCCACCCGGTTTTTCAGGTTGTGCTCCTCCAGAATGGTGCGAATCTGATAGTGAATATCCCGCCACTCCCGCATCCGCCGAAAGGAAATAAAATTTTCCTTGCAGTATTTGCGCATTCGGCCGGTGGATTTCACCGCCTGCCGGGTATCATGATAGCCGTTCCAGATGTTGAGAAGCGCCACGAAATCCGAATCCGGATCCTTGAATTTGGCGTGGGCCTGGTCGGCCTGGGCCTCCTTTTCCGCGGGGCGCTCCCGGGGGTCCTGAATGGAGAGGGCCGAGGCGATCACCGTCATCTCCTCGAGGCACCCATGCTCCGCCGCCTCCAGAAGCATTCGGGACAGGCGCGGGTCCAGCGGAAGCTTAGCCATAATCCGTCCGTGAGCGGTCAGACCGAAAAGGGTTTTCCCATTGCGGAAGGGTTTGCGGTGAATCGCTCCCAGTTCCTCCAGCAGGTTGAAGCCGTCCTGAATGTTCTTTTCCGCCGGACGGTCGATAAACGGAAAGGCCCCGATATCCCCCAGCCGCAGATCGATCATCCGCAGGATCACCTCGGCCAGATTGGACCGCAGGATTTCCGGCGGGGTGAACCGCGGGCGGGTTTCATAGTCGGCCTCTTCATAGAGGCGGATGCAGACGCCGTTGGATACCCGGCCGCACCGGCCCATGCGCTGGTCCGCACTGCTTCGGGCCACCGGCACCACCGGAAGCGAGGTGGTTCGCGAGCGCGGAGAATACTGGGAAATACGGGCCAGACCGGTGTCGATCACATAGGTGATGCCCGGAATCGTGATGGAGGTCTCGGCCACATTGGTGGAGACGATGATTTTCCGCCCCCGCACCCGGGAAAAGACCCGGGACTGGTCCCCCGCCGACAACCGCGCAAACAGGGGCAGAACGGTCACTCCGGTGTAGTTTCTTCCCTCCAGAAGTTCGCAGGTCTCCCGAATATCCTGCTCGGTGGGCATGAAAATAAGGACGTCCCCGCCGTAGGGGCTTTCTTGCTGAAGCTTGTCCATGGCGGACACCGCCAGATCCACATGGGTCTGATCCTCGTTCGAAGAACCCGGTGCCGTGTACCGGACCTCCACCGGGTACATGCGGCCCGAGACCTCGATGATGGGCGCGTCGTCGAAGGCCTTGGAAAATTTTTCGGTGTCGATGGTGGCCGAGGTGATGATCAGCTTCAGGTCCTTGCGTCGATGGACCAGATCCTTCAGAATGCCCAAAACGAAATCGATGTTGAGGCTGCGCTCATGGGCTTCGTCCACGATGATGGTATCATATTGGTTGAGCCAGCGGTCGTTCTGGGCCTCGGCCAGAAGAATCCCGTCGGTCATGATCTTGATGAAGGCATTATCGCCGGTCTGATCCTGGAATCGGATCTTGTAGCCCACCGACCGGCCCACTTCCTCTCCCAGCTCTTCGGCGATACGGGAGGCAACAGTCATAGCGGCGATCCGCCGGGGCTGGGTGCACCCGATCTTGCCGTCGATTCCCCGGCCCGCTTCCAGGCAGAATTTGGGGATCTGGGTGGTTTTTCCGGAACCGGTTTCACCGGAGATCACCACCACCCGGTTGTTGGAAACGGCTTCGATGATCTCTTGCCGTTTGGCGACAATCGGCAGTTCATCGCTGTAGGTCGGCCGGGGACGGTTCCCCTCCCGGCGTTTCCGCCGTTGAAGGGAATATTGGATCCGATTTTCCAGCTCCGTCAGCTTTTTGCGGCCTTTTTTCGAATCAAGAAACTCGGGTTTGGACCACTTGAATCGATCGATCTCTCTCTTCAAAATGTGGCGTTCCGCACCCAAAGCGTTTCCGCATTGGGATTCCAATCTTCTGATCTGTTTCCGAATGTTCGGCACAGTGGTGATGGTTCTATTCCTCCTCGAAAGTTTTTGAAATGAAATTCCCTCCTATCTCCTGCGCAATCAGGAACGATGGGAAAATCCTTTCTAAAAATAACATATATTTATGGAAATTCAAGGAATCCGGACAGGGGAGATCGGCAGAATCTGCAAAAAAAAGCGGATTGCGGGCCCATCGGCCGGCAATACAACGACGCCGTATTCGCCGGTGAATCTGTTGCTTCCAATGATTCCGGCTTGACCTGGCAAGAATTGATGCTAATATAATCGGGTTTATGACATGAATCAACGGAGGCATCCATGAAGAGTTACCGAAAAGAACTCTGGTTCAACGTCCCCACCCGCCGGGCTTTTATCAATATCACCCAGGAGGTGGAATCCTGCCTGAAGGAAAGCGGTATTCGAGAAGGCATAGTGCTGATCAATGCCATGCACATTACCGCCTCGGTCTTCATCAATGACGATGAATCCGGGCTTCATCAGGACTATGATGAATGGCTGGAAAGGCTCGCTCCCCACGAACCGGTTTCCCAATACCGCCATAATGTCGGAGAAGACAATGCGGACGCCCATATGAAGCGCCAGGTAATGGGACGGGAGGCGATCGTGGCGGTCACCGAAGGGAAACTCGACTTCGGCACCTGGGAGCGGATTTTCTACGGAGAATTCGACGGGCGCCGAAAAAAACGAGTTCTGGTCAAAATCATCGGTGATTAGCGCGCCCGTCCGATCCTCAAAGGCCTTAGCTTGAAACGAACGAAATCCCACTCCAAACCGGTGCGTAGCTCAAAATCAAAACCGGTACGTCGCTCAAAATCCAAACCGGTGCGTCGCTCAAAAAACATCTTGTCGTGGATCATTCGGCTCTTCGTGGCCGGATTGCTGATTATTTCGATTCTTCTGGGGATTTACCTTTTCTTTCTCGGCACTTTGGCCAAGGAGAAGTTCGCCGCTCAAAAATGGGAGCTTCCGGCCCGCATCTACGGCCGCCCTCTGGAGCTCTACCCGGGGCTGGGCCTGAATGCCGCCGGGTTGATAAAAGAACTGGACCTGATGCAGTACCGCCCGGTCGACCGCATCGATTTCTCCGGCAGTTTCTCCCGATCGGGAAATACGTTTACCCTTTTCAGCCGAACTTTTTCATTTGAAGACGGCCGAACGCCCGCCAAAAAGATCCGGTTGACCATTCAAAACGGTCGAATCACTTCCCTGAGAGACCTGGAAACCCATGAGCCGCTCAGCCTGGTCCGGCTGGACCCGGCGCATATCGGCAGTTTTTATCCCACCCACAACCAGGACCGTCTCTGGGTCAAAATCACGGAGGTTTCCCCCCTGGTGCCTCAGACGATTCTGGCGGTGGAGGATCAACATTTCTATGATCATTACGGGGTTCGGCCCCTGGCCATCCTTCGGGCGTTGATCGCCAACATCAAGGAAGGACGCACCGTTCAGGGCGGCAGCACCTTGACGCAGCAGCTGGTCAAGAATCTGTTTCTGAGCCGAAGTCGTACCCTGAAACGAAAATTCGATGAAGCGATCATGGCTTTGAGCCTGGAGTGGAGCTATGAAAAAGAACAAATTCTCGAAACATATCTCAACGAAGTCTATATGGGCCAGGACGGAAAGCGGGCCATCCACGG
>JBEPWQ010000131.1:0-9719 GCA_041642315.1 Desulfobacteraceae bacterium
GCCCAGTCGTGATCTCGCCGGAGGAGATTCGGAAAAAGGCTCTGCGGTTCTGGACCGGTCAGCGGTTTTTAAAAGCGGATCTCGCCGGTGAAGACTTCTTTCCGCTGATCATTCCGTTTCGAAGCCCCACCGCCCGGGAGCTGCTGGCGGACTATGCCGCAGTCCGAAAATGGGCTCAGGTGTTGCGGGAGAAAAGCCGGGACGGCATCGGATACGGATACCGGGTGGAGACCAGAACGGTCAATCACCGCAAACTGGGGAATCAGGCGCTGCCCGACAGGATTCTGTTCGAGACCCGGGAAGACTTCCTTCGGTGTATCGGAAAGCAGGGGGCATATGAGCGGTTTCGGCAGGATTACGACCGAATGATCGCGGCCCTGCCGGCCCTGAAATACTGGATTGCGGAACGTTCCCTGACGGTCCTGAAATACCACGAGGCCTGGCCGGAACTGCTGGCGGTCTGCCGGTTTTTTCAGAACCACCCGACGCCGAATCGCTATCTGCGGGAGCTGGATATACCCGGGGTCGACACCAAGTTCATCGAACAGCACAAGCCGATCCTCCGGGAAATACTGGAGCGGGTCCTGCCGCCGGCAGCGTTGCGGCCGGTCTCGGACGCCGCACCCCGCCACGGCTTCGAACAGCGCTTCGGCCTCAAGCACGATCTGCCTCTGATCCGCTTCCGGCTCCTCGATCCCGCACTGGCCGACCCCTTCGGCGGCCTCACCGACATCAGCACGCCGAATTTTCAGTTTCGCACCCTCGACATCCCCTGCCGGCGGGTGTTCATCACCGAAAACAAGATCAACGGCCTAAGCTTCCCCGATCTAGCCGACAGCATCGTCATCTTCGGCCTGGGATACGGGGCCCACACCCTGGGGGAGGTGGACTGGCTCCGCGATCGGGAAATCATCTACTGGGGCGACATCGACACCCACGGCTTTGCCATGCTTTCCATGATCCGGGGGTATTTTCCCCAAACCCGCTCTTTGCTGATGGATGAAACCACCCTGCTGGCATTCAAGCATCTGTGGGTCACCGAACCGTCCCAGACCCGATGCACTGTGGATTTGAGGCATCTGACCGCATCGGAACAGGCGCTGTTTGACAGGCTTCGGGGGGACGTGCTGGGGGAGAAGGTGCGGTTGGAGCAGGAGCGGATCGGGTTCGGATATGTTCGCGAGGCGTTGGAAGAGATTTCGCGCGGAGCCGATTTGGGTTGAGTAGTTACCCTGCTGTTCGATTCATATTGCATTGAACAAAGGGAACGGTTTATGAAAACTTAACAAGTTGTGAGTTTTATATTTATTTAATGAGATATTTATTGATTTTTAAGTTATATGGCAACTACTGCGAAATCCAATATCCTCTCTGAACTTCGAAGGGCTAAACCCAACATCGTCCACCGATTTCCGGTCAACCGATTGGCTCTGTTCGGCTCATGGGCGAGAGATGATGCCTCTAGTGATAGCGACGTTGATATCTTGGTAGAAGTAGATCCTTCCATCGGGTTGGGTCTTGTGGATCTGGCAGAACATTTGGAATCCATTTTAGGGCGGCCGGTGGATTTGGTTTCAAGCCGGGCGATTCGTCCGGAGTAATGGAGTTCCATCGAGCCTGAGCTGATCGATGTCTAAGCGAATTCCATGAAAGAACCCAGTCACACCGAAACCGCCCGCCCCCGAACCATCGCCATACCGGTCGCCACCCGCCGCAAAAACCAGAAGCCGAAACCGATGCACATCCAGGCGCCCAGAAGGACCAACCCCCCGACCACCACCCGCACCGCTTTGGACAAAAAGGCCAGGGCCGCGATGGTGTTTTCCCGAATCTTTTCGTATTCGGCAATGACCGCATCCAGATATTTCTCCAGCCCTTTGAGGTGGTTCAATTCGGCGGCGATGGCCGCGATCTCTTCCTGGATTTCGCTCAGATCCGCGCCCACCGCTTTGAATTGGCGGACCATGGAAACAAACGGGGCGGTAATAGGGGCGAACAGCTTTTCCAGTTCCCGCCGAGCCTTGTCTCGGGCCCCGGCAATGTTCGGAATCGGGCTGGTGATCACCGCCGCGGCTTTTTTGAAGGCGCCGGCCACCTTTTGAATTTCGCCGCCGACCGCATCGCTCATGCCGTTGATCCGGGCCACAATGGCTTGTCCCTTTTCTCTGGCCTGATCCGCGGCCGCCAGCGCTTTTTGCGTGGAGGCCACCACCGATGCCTTGGCCTCAAGGGCGCTCTGAATGATCTTCTCGGCCGAGGCTTTTGTCTGGATCAGTCGCTGTTCCCCCCAAGCCCACGCCCGATACCCGCCCCACACCGCCAGCAGGACCAGCAGAATCGGCAAAAAGGTGTTCACCAGAATCACCACCCCGCGGACTCGGGTGATCCATGATGCCGGCGACATCTTCAGGCACGCACCGCCGGCTCACCCCCCAGCTGCACCATTACCGAAGTCCCCTCCGGCAGCACCTCTACAACCGCTCCGGAATCGAGCATCTTTTCGGTTTCCATCACCGTGAGCACCGATTCCAGCACCTCCGGGTCCTGCTTGGCGATGCTGTTCAGGGTGGAGCCCACCACCTCGGGCCGAACCGAGCCGGCCTCGGCCATCTTCTGGGAGACCTTGTTGGCGGTCTGGCTTTTGATCAGGCCGACCCGGTTTTCGCCGTCCTGCTTCATGGCGCTGGTCACCTGAATGAGGCGCTTGACCACCTTTTCGGTGATGTTCTTGACCATGGCCTGGTCGGTGAAGGCGACCTTGCGGATGTAGACCGACCCGAGTCGGTAGCCCCATTTTTCCGACAGGGGCGACACCGTCTCCCGCACCGTGCGGCTCAGGGAATGGCGGTTTTCGAGCATCTTTTCCATCTCCAGGTTGCTCAAAACCGAAATCGTGGCGCTGGCCACGTTGGCCTCCAAAGAACCTTCGGGATTGGCGTTTTTGAACAGATAGGAGACCGGATCGGTCACCTGCATCTCATACCAGATGCCCACCCCCATGGGCGTGCCCTCTTCGGAGTTGACCATCTGGTTTCGAAGGTAATTCTGCCGCAGGGCGGTGTTGACGGTGTACCGCTTGCCGAAAAAAGGGAGCAGCAGGGCCTTGGTGCCGAACAGTGAAATCGGAAAATGGAGTCCCGGTGTGTCGATGGTTCCCAGGACTTTTCCGAACAAGGTATAGACACTCGCCTCCGCCTCCCCGACCGTGATATAGAGACCCATTCTGCGGCTGATCACCAGCAGGATCGGAATGAAGGCGAACCCGATTAAAAACAGAAAAAATATGCCGGCCAGATCAAATTCCATGATCGTCTTCTCCTCGATTAAGTATGGGCGGGCACCCGGACCAGGTGGCCCGGAAATGTTACGCTTTGGATACCTTCACGATCCGGGAGGCCCGGCCGAGCAGCGGCACCTGCATGTTTCGCAAATAGGCCCTGAGCGCATCCGACCCGCCCTCCTTTTTAATGTCCATCAGGGTCCGGGCCAGCTCGTTCAGGGGCGCCACCTCGGCCTGGGCGTTGTTGGAGGCGATCTCAACGGCCCGGTTGCTCATGGTGATCTGCTGCTCCGCATCGGCCCGGGCGGTGGAGATGTCGGCAGCCACCTGGTTTCGGGTGGAATTGATCGCCGCCAGGGCCGAATCGACCTCCCGGGGCGGGTCGATTTCGGTGATCAGAGCCGCATCGAGTTCGATGCCGTATTTTTCCGGGGTGTTGCGGCACTGCGCCTCCATGTAGTCGTTCAAGAGCGGTAGGTTTTTCCGCAGGTCATTGATGGAGACCCCTTCGGAGATATCCACGCCGCCCGCCTCCTCGCCTTCGCCTAGATCGGCGTCCTTGAGGATCTGGGTGCCCTTGGGGTCGGAAAAATTGGCGATCCGCTCCCGAAGCACCGAAATAAAAAAGCCCATGACATGCTCCAGCGGGCTTTGGACCCCGAAGAGATAGGGATAGAGATGGTTTTCGCTGACCCGAAACCGGATCTGGCCGTTGACCCCGGTGGTGAGGTTGTCTTTGGTCACCGATTCCACCGTCTCCTGGGTTTTGGTGGGGTCCCAGGTCAGATCCAGCCCTTGGGTGGAGACATCCACCTTGTAGACCTTCATCCAGGGCCACTTGAAATAGGGCCCGCCCGGCGGAATCGTCTTCAGGCGGGGATAGTGGTAGCGCTGTTTCTCTTCTTCGCTCAACCCCGATTCCGATGTGTCGGAATCGGCAAGTGTCAGGGTCTGGGCCCTGCCGAAAACGGTGAGCACCGCCCGTTCATTGGGACGGACGGTGTAGAATCCGGTCAGGACGCTTTTGTAGATAAAATAGAAAAGAATTCCGAAAAAGAACCCAAGAAAAGCCATACGCCTCTCCCTTTTTCATCAGATAAGAATCGAATCGACGGCACTTGAACACCGCCCCTTCCTACCAGGCGATTCCATTCTATGAAAGGAAATAAAACCGAATGGCTCACTGCTCTGCGGCTTGAATGCTTTCGAACCAGGTTTCATCCAGGTCGATGATTTCGCCGTCCCGTTTGAATGCCCGTTCCATGCGCAGAAAAATGTCGGACCGGGCCTGACGCTTCAAGCATTCGAGATCGCCGATGATGAGCAGCTCCTTGCGGCACCGGGTATGGGCCACATTGATCCGGTTGGGATTGTCCACGAAACCGATGCCGCCGTCCGGGTTGCTGCGCACATAGCTGATGATGACCAGATCGCTTTCTCCGCCCTGAAAGCTGTCCACGGTGGCGATCCGGTCCTTCAGAAAGCTGTTCCATTTCTCTCGCGGCACCGGACGGGGAAGCAGATGGACCATCGCATCATAGTCGAGAAGGGATCGAATGCGCCGGACCTGGCGTTTGTAAGGGGTGATGATGGAGATCTCCCCGGGGTCGTGCCGGGTCAGGGCCGACAGCAGGACATGCCGGCAGACGCGGGCTTCGCAAAGATTTTCGATGCCGATGTGGGCGTCGTCGAACACCAGGGTCTCCCGGCGGACCGACTCCGGAAGGGAACTGGTGCTGTAAAAGCCCAAGGTGGACGGCGGATAAGCGGCCTGACGTTTGTGGTAGGGCAGCCGGAAATACTCGGCGGTATCGCTGGTCCGGACCCGGGCGTGATAGAATAGGGTGGAGGAGAACCGCATCAGCCGGGGATTCTGGCAGCGATAGGTGCGCTGAAGCAGAATCAGGGGCGCCTGTCGGTTCCGGCGCAGCCATTCCAGGGCTCCGCTGTCGATGACCGACCGGGTGCGGGCCGGCAGGCGGGGGTGTTCTTTTTCCAAGTCCTTCAGCACCTGCTCGGAGAGCGGAAACGGCGGCAGCTGCTGCTGGTCTCCGAAGAGGATCACCCGCTTTCCCATGGCGGCGCAGAGCAGAAATTCATCCATACGGGTCATCCCGGCCTCGTCGAAGACCACGGCGTCGAATAGGCCCCGCTCCAGAAAGTCCCGGGTGATGATACGATCGAAAATCCCCCGCACGTGGGTGGCTGCGTAAACCGCGCCGGCCCGGCCGTTTCGGGATTTCTTGATGAAGGCGTCCACATTGTCCCCGTCCCCGGCCCAGCAGGCGTCCCGAATGCAGGCGTCCACCTTGTCGATATAGCCGAACCGCAGCACCGGCAGATCGGTGACCGCTTTGCACAAATTGTCCACCGCCGTATTGGAAGGTGCGGTGACCAGGACTCGCAGCCCCTGCCGGCACAACTCCCGAAGCACCTCGGCCAGCACCCGGGTCTTGCCGGTGCCCGGCGGCCCCTGCACCGCCACCACCGGGTTGGAAGGGTCCACCGCCGCTTCCCAAGCCCCCTTCTGGGAAATATCCAAAAGAGTGTCGGGGGCGGTTCCGGCGGTCTGAGCGGAGGAGGCGACCGGTTCCAATCCGAGAAGGGGGCGCAGCGCCCCGCGAAGGGTATCGGGATCATCCCGAACCCGGTCGTACAGCTCCCGGGTCTTGATGAGCAGCCGCTGTTCCGGCGGTTTGAGGGGGCGAAGGTGAACACGGCCCAGGATTTCGGCGTCTTCGGGTTCGTTCCACAGGATTTCGGCGTAGAGGCTGTTTTCATCCATCAGGCCGATGACGCAGGTGCCGAGGCCGCCGCCCTCGTCGTCTTCGTGAACGGCCAGGCGCTGGCCCTCGAACAGAGACAGGCCGGACACCCCGTCCAGCCGAACCAGGACCCGATCCAAGGCATCGGCGGCGACCACTTGGCACCCGGACAGCGGCAGCCGAAACTCCCGCATGAGCCGGTCGTTGAGCCGGGCCACGGTGAGCAGAAGTTCCATCTCCTGAACAATGGTCCAGTGGGTGCGCCGGGGCAGGGCGGTTTCCGGGGGTTTCTCCTCCACGGCGGGGGTATCCTCCTGGGGCGCGGCGGTGCTCACCGCATAGGATTTTTCCATGGGCAGATGGATCTGAGAGGATAGGTCGTCCAGAGCCATGTCCTGGGCCGCCTGGCGAATCCAAATTTTGACGTCCTTTGCAAAAAACCGGCTGATTCGTTTGAGGAGTTTGGGATCATAGGACGAATCCAACTGATTCAGGGCCTCCACAAAGGTCTTTTTCTTGACCCGAAACACATTCGCATTCGGATTCCGGGCCAGAAGGAGGTAGATAATGTCATACATCACCTCCATGATCTCCCCGGGGTTGTCCGGTTTTCGATTTGTGGGCCCCGGTTTCGATTCCCGAAAGGTGATCCCGTCCGGCTGGCATTCGAGGGCGTATCGATGGCGGGACTGGTGGTTTTCCGCGATCAGTTCCGGCCCCGGGGTGTCGGGGTTCCAATTCAGGTAGACCAGAAAGCGGTTTTTTTTCGGCAGGGAGAGGGTCCGGTCCCCGAAGGTCAGTTTCGCGCCTTTGACCGGAAAAGGCCGGGGATTGCAGGTGTTTTCCCACATTTCAAAGAATTTTCGGCTGTAGACCAGATCCGGGTTCGAGGTGCCGAGGGAGGCCATCTCATCCAGAAGCCGGGTGATGTTCTTCAGTTCGGTTTCCATAGAAAATAAAAAGCTGATTTTATAAGGTTTAGAGTGAATTTAAACTCTAATTATACCAGTCGATCCATCAGAATGAAAGGGGAAACCGGGAGTTTTAGGAGAATCATGAAACCGATACATCTGGACAGGCGGGGCCGATCCATGTACGCTCGATTCAGATAAAATAAGCGGAAAAAAGCGAATACTGGGGGACGGGAACCCCATGCGTGGCGTATGCTTTTTTTCTATGCGGAATCTGAAAGGAGGCGCATCCGATGGCAAAAACTCCCACCCTGTTCATCTCCCACGGCATGCCGATCATGGCGATAAAGCCGGGTCCGACCCATGAATTTCTGAAATCCATGGGCCAAGGTCTGGCGCGGCCGAGAGCGATCCTCTGTGTATCGGCCCATTGGGAGGCGGTTCGCCCCCTGCTTTCGACTTCTTTGAAACCGGAAACGATTCATGATTTTTACGGGTTTCCCCGCCCGCTCCAGGAGATGCAGTATCCGGCGCCCGGTGATCCGGATCTGGCGGAAAAGGCGGCGGCCCTGTTACAGCAGGCGGGATTCGAGATGGGAACAGACGGCGGCCGCGGACTCGACCACGGGGCCTGGGTGCCCCTGTCGCTGATGTATCCCGAGGCCGATATTCCGGTGGTTCAGCTGTCGGTCCAGAGCGACCTCGACGCGGCGCATCATTTCAAACTCGGCCAGGCGCTTCAGCCGCTCCGGGAGGCGGGGGTTCTGATCATGGGCAGCGGCGGGGCCACCCATAACCTGGAGGAGATGTCGAACCATGCGGCGGACGCGGAGCCGCCGGCGTATGCGGCCGCCTTTGACGACTGGCTGGAAGTATCGGTCACTCACGGCCGGTCCGACACCCTGATCCGTTTTCTTGAAGCGGGGCCCTCGGCTCGCAAAAACCACCCATTTCCGGCTGAGCATTTTCTGCCGCTGTTCGTTCCCTTGGGCGCGGCCGGGCAGGGGGTGCCGGGGCGGTTGCTGCACCGGTCCTTTGCCTACGGCGTGCTCTCTTTGGCCGCGTACATGTGGGAATAAAGCAGCCGTATCTATTTTTTAGACAACCCCTTGGTCGCAGGACCATGAAGAATGTCGCCGTCGGCGGTGAACCGGGAGCCGTGGCAGGGGCAGTCCCAGCTTTTTTCCGCGGAATTCCAGGTGACGTAGCACCCCAGATGGGTGCAGACCGGAGAAACCGCATGAAGTACGCCGGTGTCATCCCGGTGGGCGGCCACCCGGTCGCCGTCCTTCTTGATGATCTTTCCCTCTCCCGGCTTCAGGGCGGATTCCTTCGGCGGCATCAGGGACATCAGGCGGTCCTGCATAAACCGCCTGCCCACGTTCATGTTTTCCATCCAAAAGGAGCCGGCTGAATGGACCGGACTCATCCGGGTGGCCGCGAAGGTCTTGGCCCAGGGGTTTTCATTTCCGAGAATCAGGTCGCGGATCAGCATGCCCGCAAACGTGCCCCGGGTCATGCCCCATTTGCCGAAACCGGTGGCCACATAGACCCGGCCGGTGAAGGGGTGCAGATAGCCGATATAGGGCAGCCGGTCCGCCGGCATGTAGTCCTGAGAGGACCATTCGTAGGCGATCTCCTTCACGGTAAACATTTTTTCAGCCCAGAATTTGAGGGCCTCATACCGCTTTCGGGTGTCCGGGTCCTGCCCGGTTTTATGGCTTTCTCCGCCGATTAACAGGATTTCACCTCCGGCGGCAGGGGCGATGGAGCGAATCGGCTCTTCTGCGGAAATGAACATGCCGTCGGGAATCGTGCCGTCGATCCGGGTGGCCAGAAGATAGGAGCGTTTGGGAAAGTTGCTGGCAAAAAAAGCGCCCCGATCCAGAATGGGCATCTGGGTGGCCAACACCACATTTTCCGCTCTGACGCTGCCGCCGACCGTTTTGACCGTTCCTTTGTCGACGTCCACGACCCGGCTCATTTCAAAGATTCGGCTGTCATCACCCGTAATGGTTTCCGCCAGGGCGTTGCAGTAGTTGGCCGGATGAAACCGGGCCTGGTTGTCCATGCGGATCGCCCCCTGAATTGCAAAGGGCAGGTCGGTTTTCTCCACAAAGGCGGCCGGCAGGCCCACCTTTTGGGCCGCTTCGACCTCTTTTTCAATTTTCGACACCCGGTCGGAGAACTCGGTGTAGGTATAGGCCGGAAGGCGCTGAAAATCGCAGTCGATCTCCAGTTCCGCCACGATCGCCTCAACCTGGCCGATGGCCGCCTGATTCGCCTGGGCGAACACCCGGGCCGCATCTTCGCCCTGGGAGGAGACGAGATCTGCGTAGATCAACTGGTGAAGGCTGGTGATCTTGGCGGTGGTGTGGCCGGTGACCCCGGAGCAGACCCGGTCCGCCTCGACCACGGCCACCTTGAGCCCGGCCTTTTTCAGGAGGTGGGCGGTGGTCAGTCCGGTGATGCCGGCGCCCACGATTACGACATCGGCGGTGGTATTTTCGGTGAGTGGTGGGTATTGGGTGGCGGGTCGTTCATACATCCATAAGGATTCTTTGTTTTCAGCCATTTTGCGGTCCTTTCGTCGGTACAGGGTGAAGCGCTCGGACAATCCTTTCGGTTAATTGCAGTCCAAAACGGCATCCAACACCTCGGATACCGGGATCATCTGTTCAATGAACGGGTCGAACCGGCGGCTTCGGGACAGCTGTTCGGTCCAGGCCACGGCGGCACGGCCGCCCCAGGCATCCGGCGGTT
>JBEPWQ010000132.1:0-9714 GCA_041642315.1 Desulfobacteraceae bacterium
AGGCATGGACGACCTGGACCCGCTCTTTGAAGTCGGCCCCCAGCTGAAGTGGTTTTTCACCGGACGCGACCCGCTCAATGAGCTCTATCTGCAGACCGCCCTTCGCGGGGTGTTCTCCATCGGCTGGGACGGCGGGCCCGATCTGGCATACCAGGGCCTCCACGGCGGGGTGAACCTGATCTACAACAACGGCTGCCTGTTCCGGGATCAACGGCTCCGGTTCGGATTCAACCTCGGGGTCGATGTCACCAATGCCGACTTCAATGACTATTTTTATGAAGTGGACCCGGAAGATGTCCGTCCGGATCGGCCGCGCTATGATCCGGACGGCGGATACGCCGGATTCTCGGTCGGTGCCAGCGTGGCCAAACAGCTTACCGACTCCCTGCGTTTGGGGATCTACGGCCGGTGGGACAACATCGACGGCGCCGCCTTTGACGACAGTCCACTGGTGCGGCAGGAGAACAATTTCTTTTTTGGAACCGTCCTGACTTGGCGGATTTATTCATCCAAAAAGATGGTGAACGCGGGCAGTGAGGTGGAATAGATGCTCATTGGTCATGGGTATTCCGGGTATCGGTCCCGTCCTTGGCTTTTTTGAATTCGTGCTTTGACAGCTCCCACTGCCGTTTGAAATAGCCGGAGACGAATTTACCGATAGAGAAGGATTTGTCGATCTTGTCTCCGGTCTCCACCAGCAGTTTCAGGACCTTGACCGGGTCTCTGCCCATTCGTCGAAGTTCCCGAGACAGCCGAAGAATCTCCTTTTCATCCTCCGACAGGTTTTCCACGTAAATGTATTCTTCTTCGCCCATGTGCCCCTTTTGAATCGTTTAATAAGATCGGTTAAAGATATCTTATACGATTTGAGGGGATCAAACAACCACCAACCGGGAGGGCGGGTGGTTGTTTCGCCGGATCGTTTGATACATGCGGGCGGCGGTTTGGAAACCGCCTGTGACCGGAACGGATATGCGGCAATGGCGGCCGATGCAAAAGAGGGCTGAATCGGAAAGCAGGGGCGGCGCTACCAAGATTTATTCAGGATGATGTTTCGAATTTTTTCCTCATTCTTTTTTTCCACCAGCACCATCTTCCTGGCCTGGGCCTTATGGATCCTTTCGGCCAACGACTTGATGTCCACCGGTTTTTCCAGAAAATCCATGGCCCCATGCTTCATGGCTTCGATGCCCTTTTCTACGGTGGCATGGCCGGTCAGCAGTATGACCTGAATATCCGGGTTCTTTTTCTTGATCGCTTCCAGGGTCTGCAGACCGTCCATTTCCGGCATCATCAGATCCAGGACAATGGCGTCATAATTCTCTTTTTCAGCCTTGGAAAGGGCATCGGTGGGGGACGTCGTGGTGGAGACGTCCATGCCCCGTGCCCGCATCCGTTCGGCCAAGGGTTCTACGAATTCTACTTCGTCGTCGACGAGCAATACTTTTTCAGTCATGGGTTTTACCTCCATTTCGGGATTGTCGGTTATAAAAAATGATCAAATTGGGTTCATCAGCCGTTCTCACGGAAAGCGGCTGCGGGCGAGCCCGAGAGGGAAGATCTTTTTTCCATATATGTTAATATAAGAACGATCTCTCCCTTCGTCGAGTTCACCTCGATATCCGCCTCGAGAAAATCAAGAAGGGCCCGGTCTTCTTCGGTGGGAAAACCGCCTTCATTCCAAGCCTCCTTGAGGTCCATACCGGTCAGCCGAATCTGAATTTTTGCCTCATTGGTTTCCGGCTTCAGATAAATGGTTTTGTCCGCATCCGGAGCCGCCATGGCGATCTCCAGGCATCGAAAAATGAGGGCCTTCAGAAAAAAGGGGCGGGTAAGGATATGGATGGGTTTTTCCGGGGAAATGGTTGTAAAGGTCACGTCCCGGCCCGAGGCGAGTCGGGCGGCAAGCAGAGCGGTAAAATTTATCGTTTCCTCCACATCCACCCGCTTGCCCGTTTCATCGATGCTGTGTGCGAACCGGTTTAGATTTTTGACGATGCCGTCCGACCGCTGAACCTGGGCCAGGATTTTCTTGGCCAACCCGCGGACCCGGGTCGGGTCGAGCTCCATCCCTTTTTCTGCCATCAGGGTCAGGTCTTCCAGAAGGCCGGCATTTTCATTGATTACGGCCAGGGTATTTTTGATTTCATGGGAGATGGATGCCGACACCTTTCCGAAAAAGCGCAGGCCGGTTTCGCCGATGGTATCCAGTTCTTTCATAAAAGAGGGCTCCTTATCCTGATGGTTTTTCGAGTACCTCATTCATTTTGCGAATGAGGATGTCGATGTCCACCGGTTTGACCAGGTAATAATCCGAACCGGCTTCGGCCGCGCCGGACCGGAAATCATCCTCGGACCCGTGGCCGGTCATGAAAATAAAGTGGATTCCCGGGTATTTGACCTGGAGTTTTTTCTTCAGCTCGATGCCGCTGATGCGGGGCATTTTGACATCCAGCACCGCGATGTCGTATCGCTTTCCCTCCAGTGCCAGGGCCTCTTCACCGCTGGTCACCCAATCGGCCTCGATGTCTCGAATATTGAGTCGTTCCGCCAGCGTATCCACCAGTTCGATTTCATCATCCACCAACAGTACATTCATTTGATTTCTCCCGCTGATCGGTTCTTTTTTGATAGGTAAGCGGCAGGTTGAGGGTGAAACGGGTGCCTTCTCCCACTTCGCTCTCTACGTCGATGGTCCCGCCGATTTCCTGAACCAGACCATAGGTAATGGAAAGCCCCAGACCGGTTCCCCCGATTTTGGATTTTGTCGAAAAAAAAGGTTCAAAGATCTGCCGGATATTGGCGGCCGGGATGCCGCATCCGTCGTCGATGACGGCCACCATGATCGATTCCTTGTCCCTGCGTTTAATTGCCACCTCGATTCGGCCGCCGTCATTGACTGCTGCAAAGGCATTGTTGATGATATTCAGAAGGATCTGCTGCACCTTCCCGCGGTCGGTCTCGAATTCGGGAATGTCCTCATCGGCGTTAACGGTGATTTGAATCGATCGGTAATCGGCCTCTTTTTCCAGAAACCCCAGCACCTCTCGAACCACCAGAACCAGATTGACCGGACCGATCACTTCATCCATGTTTCGCGCGAATTTCAAAAGCCGTTTGGTGATGGCGCCGCACCGGTTGACTGATTTGAGAATTGAATCCACCGAACCGATCAGTTTGGGATCTTGACCGTACTGCTCGCGAAAGGTGAACAGATCTTTGATCAGCCCCGCCTTTTCATTGATGATGGCCAGCGGATTATTGACTTCGTGGGCGATGCTGGCGGCCATTCGGCCGATGGAGGCCATTTTGTTCTCGTATTCCACCCGGTGCATGGCGGCGAAGCGCCGCTGGTCCGCCTGATCGATCTTGCTGACCATGAAGGTGACGATCCCCAGAACGACGATGATAATGCTGGTGATGCTGACCACGAGAAACCCGATCAACTGGGATCGAGTTTTATACCACTGCTTCATCAATTCATCGGTCTGCTTGACGATCATCAGAATGTATGGGGTATCGGCGATATAAGCGTAACCGAGAACGACCCGGTCTCCGTCCTGATCCGATGTTTCGATGACCTCGGTGTTTTCCGAAAATGGGGGTACCGGCAATTTCAATGCTTCCAGCGCGTTACCATGAAACCGGGACCGGGTCTGAAGGATCCCCTCATGATTGATCAGAAAGGCATCTCCTTCGCCGCTCAGCAAGAGGTTGGACAGTATGTCCTCAAAGCTTTCGGTGTCGAAGGAGGCCCGAAGCACAAAAAAATTCCCGTTCGGCAGATCGTGTTTAAAGGCGATGGCCAGGTGCGGAATCCGCCGAAATCCCATGAAGACATCACTGATATAATGGCCCCGCTCTATGACCTCTTTAAACCAGTCTTGATCACTGTAGTCGGCGCCTTCCAGAGAATAGGGGCCGACATAAGCGCTCTGCCGGCCGTTTGCATCGATAATCCCGAGATCGATGAATCCGGTGAACTCATTCTGGAGGTTGTTCAGCAGCTCCAACAGACGGGTTTCGTTATTGAGTTTGTCATAGCTGTTGTCCTTGATGATGAAGTTCAGAACGGCCCGGTGTTCATTCAGAAAAAAAAAGAGGGTTCTTCGGGTATTCGAGACCAGACGGCTGGTGCGGAACAGGATCTCGGATCGAACGGCATTCCGGGTGACCTGATAATCGACCACGGTGATGAAGATCAGGGGGACCAGCGCTACCGCGATCATCAAAAATATCGATATCTTCCAGACAAACCGGTAGTTGAACATGCGGTTGAAGGAACCGGCGGTATCGTCGTGGTGATCCCAGAAGTTGGGTTTCAGTTTTTGGATCAGTGTCGTCATGGGCGTTTTACTCGGGTTTTTCCCCCTCGGTTCTTCCCCGAGAGTTCAGAAAAAGCGTCTCGGGGGAGATTTGCCGCTGCTCAGAAGGTTTCGGCTTTTTTATTCCGGATTTTCTCATTGGCCTGGCGGAGGGTTTCGCTTAAATTCTCGATATCCACCGGTTTGTGAAGATAGGCGAATGCGCCGAGATTCATACATACTTCCCGGTCCGCCTCGGACCCGTGGCCGGTGAGGATAATCACCTCGATTTCAGGCCGGGTTTTTTTCACCTGCCTGAGCACCTCGATTCCATCGATGCCGGGCATTTTGAGGTCGAGTATCATCACCTCGGGTTTATCCTCGCGCACCATTTCGAGGGCCGATTCGCCGTCATAGGCCACCGCCGACCCCATATCCCGCATCAGAAGGCGTTCGGACAGGGTCTGGACGAACTCTCGTTCATCATCCACCAGAAGCACTCGAGAAGGCAGTTCAAAATCGTGTTTCCGGTAGATGTCGGTCTGGTTATAGTCTTTTCCCACCCGGGTCTCCACCGAACGGACCCCCTCCACCTTTTCGGCGATCGACTTGAGTTCTTCTTCCAGCCGGCTCAGCATCAGCACATTCTTGTGGATGGTCAGGGTCACGGCGCCGTCCCGGGCCTTCACCTCCACATTGTGCCCTTCCCCGGCCAAAGCCACTTCCACTTTGGCCCCAAGCACGAAGTCTTCAACCGCTTTCCGGGCGCCGGCGGTGGGCTGAATGACCTCGCTGCGCAGGTTTTCCGGCACCAGCGAGGTGATCTCATTCGCCCCCATCTTGTCGGTGGGCACCAGAATATCGTACAAAGAAGGGTCCCAGGGATCGGTCATCCTGAACAGGGTGTCGACCCAGGCACTCCGGTCTTTGTCCTGGTCGTGAATCAGTTTGATCGCCTCTTTTTCGGAACATCCCTGCGTTTCCATGGCCGTCTTGACCCGAAACGGCGTGTCTGCGATGATACAGATCCGCAGGGCGTGGGCGATCTCCCGAGGAATGAGATGAGAGCCGAAACCGGTGATCAACAGTTCTTCCCGGGGCAGCATTTCTGCCAGGGCGAGCCTGAGATACGCGATCGAGCGCTCCTTCTCGTGGGTGAATTTGTTGAAAATGGAGGTCTTGGATGCAAACGCCTCCATGATTTTGGCGGCATCCATATCGGAAATCCGGGCCGCTTCGGCCGCAAGATCCTGATCGCGGACCCACAGGTACCCGGTCGTTTCCTGAATATTTTGAATAACCGCTTTTTCCTGACAAAAGGTTCCATGGAATATTGTTATAATGGGCATGATTACCTACCTCTGATTCATTCAGGATTCGGTATTCGACAGACCACCATGAGCGGGCAGTGATCCTCCTCGGCGGTCTCTCGATGTCCGAGGTTGTCGGCTTTCCAATATCTTGCGGCACGACTTCAGCAGCTCCGTATAAAGGGCTCCGGCGTCATAAAGATTATAGCTCCTGAAGTAGACCAGGCCGTCGGCCGTGGAAAACAGGATCAGGGCCAGTTTTCTGGGCGAACTGTCGCGCCGGATGGAACCGTCCTCCTGGCCCCTCGCAATGGTTTTTTCGAACAGATCCACAAGGTAATTGTAAATGGCTTCCAGGTATTCCCGACACTCCGGATTGACCTCGGCCAGTTTGTGGGTATGGTGCTGATGGAGCAGAATGAATCCGTCTTCCATCTGGCCGGCCAGATAGAGGTAAAAGGAGATGATCCCCTCCATCATGTCCAGACCGGTATCGAATTCGTTTTCCTCGAGATATTGATCAAAAGCCCCGATCAAACCGGTCTTCACCTCTTCGAGAATGGTGATCAGAATCTCTTCTTTGCTTTTGAAGTGGTGGAATATGGTTCCGCGCGCAGCCCCGGTGAGTTTGGTGATCTCCCCGATGGATGCGCCGTGAAATCCGTTTTCGGAAAACAGACGGGTTGCGGCTTTGAGAATGGCGGTTTTTTTGAACATTTTAATTCACATTCTATGCATTTATCTGCTTTTTGACTCAAAAACAGACCGACTGTACGGTCGGTTTTAAAGTACTATCCTATTTGAATGATGTCAAGAAAAAAAATCAGCCCCATGTGGAGATTCACCCAAACAGATCGGCCCAAATAGATCGGTAATTATCTGCGGTACAATTATGGAATTGGGTTTCTCGGCAAAGTCCGACTCCAGAATGACTCAGGAGCTTTTACCCTCATTTTTAGGGTCCGGCGTATTGAACTCTCGATCACACCGGATACGGGCGGTTTTGTGAATCTTCACATGGGGCTGATTTTTTTCTTGACTTCATTCAAATAGGATAGTAGCTTAAATACCGACCGTACAGTCGGTCTGTTTTCTTGGTTCGAATAAACAGATAAAAGAAAGTCAAAAGATTCAGATTGAGTCGAAACGATTCAGTAAAGGAGAAATCCATGGAAAACGATAAGGACACCGGCAAAATTCGGATACTACTTGTTGATGACGAGAAAGACTTTGTCGACGCCCTTTCCCAGCGCATGCAGATGCGGGATCTGAGCGCGGATATCGCCTTAAACGGGGAAGAGGCCCTTGAGCAGCTCAACAAACAGCCTCCGGATGTGATGGTGCTGGACCTGCGAATGCCCGGGGTGGACGGAATGGATGTGCTGCGCCGGGTCAAAAAGGAGCATCCCCATGTTCAAGTCATCATGCTCACCGGTCAGGGTTCGGAAAAAGACGAACGGGAGGCAAGGCGTCTTGGAGCTTTTGATTATCTGGAAAAACCGGTCAATATTGACACCCTGGTTTCCCGAATCCGTTCACATGCCCTGCTTGTGGTGGGAAATGAGGAGCGGTTCTCAGATCGTCTCATCGATTACGCTCTGGAGATGGCCGAGCGGATGTCTTTCCGGCTCGTGGCCTTGAGCCCGGCGCCGTTTCCGGAGTCCATATTAGACCAGGACCCCCTTCCCGCGCGGGTCAGCGAGTTTGAGCAAAGTGCCCGGGAAAATGCCGAAACTTTTGCCAGGGCGGCTGATGAGAAAGGCATTCCCTTTGAACATGTGATCCGCTACGGAGAGCCCGATGCCGTGCCCGAGCAGGTGGCAAAGGAATACGGCAATGTCGAATTCGTGGTGTCGGAGCCCACAGATCAGCAGGCGGCGGACCAGATCCCGTGCAGTCCCGGAAAGATTTGTGTCTACACCATGGCCTGAAATCACCTGTCCGATGCGGAAAAGCGGTATACAACCAGAGGAGCGGAAAGGAGTAACCATGGAGTTTCATTTTATCAGAGGAGTGGTGTTGGTCCTGTTTGCAGCCGTGCTTTGTTTCATCTTCCGGCACGAGAACAAAAGGGAATAGCCCGCCTAACGGCTCAACCAGATAAAGACCAGATAAAGAAAGGATCGGTTTTCAATGACGCCCGAAATGCTGCTGACGATGATTGTTTTGGTGTTTGTGATTGTCCTTTTTGTTTTTGAATGGGTCCGGGTGGATGTGGTTGGTATTCTTATGATGGTCCTGCTGCCGATTCTCGGCCTGATCTCCCCCGGAGATGCCTTTGTGGGGCTGAGCAGTAACGCGGTGGTATCCATTATTGCGGTGATCATCATGGGCGCCGGTCTGGACAAGACCGGCGTGATGAATCAGGTGGCCAGCCCGATCATAAAGATTGCCGGCAAAAGCGAAAGCCGCATTATTACATTTATCGGCGGCACGGTGGGTTTGATCTCGGCCCTGATGCAGAATATCGGGGCTGCCGCCCTGTTTCTGCCGGCAGCCCAGCGGATTGCAAAGCGTATCGGTCTTCCGGTTTCCCGTATTCTCATGCCTATGGGATTTTGTGCCATTGTCGGCGGCACCCTGACCCTGGTGGGCGCCAGCCCCACCATTTTGCTAAACGACCTGATGGTCGTCGGCGGAGAAAGGCTGGAGCCCTTCGGCCTGTTTACCCAGACCCCCATCGGTATCTGTCTGCTGATCTCCGTCATCCTCTATTTCATTGTTTTCGGCCGGTTTGTCCTGCCGGCCAGCAAGGGCGAAAGCGACGAAGGCGTCACCAGCGCCCTGATGCAGGCCTACCGGGCCTTTGAAACTATTTATGAGATCCATATTCCGGAAGATGCCAAAATCACAGGCACCCTGGCCGATCTCGGCATTCAGAGCCGATATCTGGTCACGGCGCTGGCCGTGGGGCACGCTTCAACAAAAGACAAGAATTTCGTGCCCAGAAGTTCCGAGGAACTTCAGCCCGGAGATGAGCTGGCGGTTGTGGGCCGGCGCAAGAACGTCATGAAAATGGCCGAGGAGATGGGCTGGGAAGTAAAGGACTCGCTGGAGTCTTTCGCCGAAGCCCTTTCCAGAACCAATGCGGGCATGGCTGAAACCATTGTTTCACCCAGGTCCGAACTTATCGGCAATACCATGAGCGAAGTGGATTTCAAAGCTCTCTACGGGGTTACGCCCCTGGCCCTTTTCAAGGGCAACCGGATTTACTATTCCGGTCTGGCCCATATCAGGCTCAATATGGGCGATACGCTTTTGCTGTTTGGCCCCTGGGAACGCTTTCACATCCTGAAAAATCATCCCCAGCCCAGATCCTTGACCTTTTCCACGCCTCTAGAAGGAGAGATCCTCCGGCCGGAAAAAGCTAGTCTGGCCCTGTTATGGCTCGGGGTGGCCCTGCTGCAGGTGATTTTTTTGAAAATGCAGCTTTCCGTGGCCCTGATGTCCGGGGCCCTGGGCATGATTATCACCGGGGTCTTAAAAGTGGATGAAGCCTACACGGCCGTGGACTGGATGACCGTGTTTCTGCTGGCCGGCCTGATTCCTCTGGGCATGGCCTTTGAGCAGACCGGCACGGCCGCCTATATCGCCGAAGGTGTGCTCGGTGTGATCGGTGAGCCCGCGCCCATTGTGCTTCTGGCGGTAATCGGGCTGATGACCTCGTTTTTTACCCTGGTAATTTCCAATGTCGGGGCAACGGTGCTGCTGGTGCCCCTGTGCATGAACATGGCCCTGATGGCCAACGGTGATCCGCGGATGGCAGCCCTGGTTGTGGGGCTGTCGGCTTCCAATACCTTTGTGCTGCCCACCCACCAGGTCAATGCCCTGATCATGCGGCCGGGCAGTTATCGCACGGTGGATTACGCCAGGGCCGGGGCCGGCATGACGGTTCTGTTTCTTGCAGTGGAGCTTGCGGTGCTTTATTTCTTCTACGGTGTATAAGCCCTGCTCAAGATAATCCTGGCTTGGTTGGTTACAGGCGTTTTATCCCGGTGATTACACCATGACATCGGCAGGCAGTGGATACCAGAATATCGCCATGCATATTTTCTAGTTGATCCAGAAGATCGAAGAGCTGGCGAGGGCGGTATCCGCCG
>JBEPWQ010000133.1:0-9618 GCA_041642315.1 Desulfobacteraceae bacterium
GCCGTTTTTGATCTCACCAAAATCGATCCCTGGTTTCTGCACCAGTTCAAGCAGCTGGTGGAGATGGAAGCGACCCTTTCCGAAGAAGCCGGGAAATCGGGCGGCCGGCTAGAGCCGGCCCTGCTGCGGCGGGCCAAGTCCTGGGGGTTTTCGGATATTCAGCTGGCCCACCTCACCGGGTCCACCGAATTGGAAGTGGAGCGCTACCGCAAAGAACTCGACATCCGTCCGGTCTACAAGCTGGTGGACACCTGTGCGGCCGAGTTTCGGGCCGCCACCCCCTATTATTATTCCACCTACGAACTGGAGAACGAAGCCCGCATCTCCGACCGAAAAAAGGTGCTGATCCTCGGCGGCGGACCCAACCGCATCGGGCAGGGGATCGAATTCGACTACTGCTGTGTCCACGCCTCCTTCGCCCTTCGGGAGATGGCGATCGAGAGCATCATGGTCAACAGCAACCCCGAGACCGTCTCCACCGACTACGACACCTCGGACAAACTCTATTTCGAACCGCTCACCCGGGAGGATGTGCTCCACATCATCGAGTCGGAAAAGCCCTTCGGGGTGATCGTTCAGTTCGGCGGACAGACCCCCCTGAACCTGGCCGTACCTCTGGCCGAGGCCGGGGTCCCCATTCTGGGCACCCAGCCCGAATCGATCGACCGGGCCGAGGACCGGGAGCTGTTTCAGGCCATGCTCAACAAGGTCAACCTGGTCCAGCCGGCCAACGGCACCGCCACCACCCTCGACGGGGCCAAGCAGGTGGCCGATAAGATCGGCTATCCGGTGATCGTGCGGCCTTCCTATGTGCTGGGCGGCCGGGCCATGAAGATCGTCTACACCCCGGAGGAGCTGGCCAATTTCACCCGGCTGGCCATTCTGGCCTCACCGGGCCATCCGGTGCTGATCGACAAGTTTCTGGAAAACGCGGTGGAGGTGGATGTGGACGCCATCTGCGACGGAAAGCAGACCGTCATCGGCGGCATCATGGAGCATATCGAGGCCGCCGGGGTCCACTCCGGGGATTCCGCCTGCGTGCTGCCGCCCCAGAACATCGGGCCGGAGATGCTGGCGCGGATCGTGGACGCCACCAAGGCCATGGCCGCGGAGTTGAACGTTATAGGGCTGATGAATGTGCAATACGCCATTCGAAACGGGCAGCTCTATGTGCTGGAGGTCAATCCCCGGGCTTCCCGGACCATCCCCTTTGTGAGCAAAGCCACGGGCGTACCCCTGGCAAAGCTGGCCACCAAGGTGATGCTGGGCCACACCCTGAAGGAACTCGGGTTGGAACGGGAGATCGTTCCGCCTCATATTGCGGTGAAAGAATCGGTGCTCCCCTTCAACCGGTTTCCGGATGTCGACACCCTGCTGGGGCCGGAGATGAAATCCACCGGCGAGGTCATGGGAATCGACTGCCAGTTCGGCCACGCCTATGCCAAGGCCCAGCTCGGGGCCGGGCAGAAGATGCCCACCAGCGGCACCGTCTTCATCAGCGTCCAGGACCGGGACAAGGCCGATGCCCTCGGATTCGCCCGCGGGTTTCATCGGCTCGGCTTCGAGATCATGGCCACCAAAGGCACCGCCGCCCTGCTGGACCGAAACGGCATCCCCAACCGCCGGGTCAAAAAGGTCTCGGTGGGCCGGCCCCATGTGGTGGACGCCATCAAAAACGGCGAGATTCAGTTGATCATCAACACCGGGGCCGGCAATGAACCCACCCGGGACGGCTATTATATCCGGCGGGCCGCCATCAAGTTCAGCATTCCCTACGCCACCACCGTGGCCGGCGCCAATGCCATGTGCCGGGGCATCGCCGCGTTAAAGGAGAACCGGATTACCGTCAAAAACCTTCAGGAGTACAACGCCGACATCTGCACGGTCGCGGTCTGAAGTCTGCGGCCGATTCCGGAAAGAGTGCGCCACTGTTTGGGGTTCGGCGGAAGCGGTATTATATTATGCGGATTACGGAACGATAACCATGCTCGGGGCTTCTTCTTGAAAAGCGGCCCGGCGGGCTTGAACCCATAAATGACGGATCTCCAAAATAAAGAGAATAAACAATGTATGACGAAGACAAACCCCGCGAGTCCTGCGGGTTATTCGGCATTCACGGACATAACGAAGCGGCCAAGCTGACCTACTTCGGTCTTTACGCGCTCCAGCACCGGGGCCAGGAGAGCGCCGGTATCGCCGTCTTCAGAGACGGTTCCATCGTCTCCCACAAGGGCATGGGGCTGGTCTCCGATGTATTTGAAAAATACCATTTCGACGAGCTTCACGGCCGAAGCGCAGTGGGCCATGTGCGGTACTCCACCACCGGCAGCTCGATTCTGACCAACGCCCAGCCCTTTGTGGTCCACCATCGACAGAAATCCTATGCGGTGGCCCACAACGGCAATCTGGTCAACGCGCAGGGGCTTAAAAACGAACTGGAAGAGTCGGGCTCCATTTTCCAGACCACCATGGACAGCGAGCTGTTTCTCCATTTTCTGGTGAGCAACCTCAAGTACGGATTTGAACAGTCCCTGGTCTACACCGTCTCTCGGCTCAAAGGGGCGTTCTCCTTTGTGCTGCTGACCAGCATGGGGGAGCTGGTGGGGATCAAAGACCCCAACGGTTTCCGGCCGCTGTGCCTTGGCAAACTCAACGGCAGCTATGTGCTGGCCTCCGAATCCTGCGCCCTGGATCTGGTCCAGGCCGAGTTTATTCGGGAACTCGATCCGGGCGAAATCGTGATCATCAGCGAAAACGGCATCAAGAGCCTGCGCACCCCCACCCCCAGCACCAGCAATTTCTGCATCTTCGAGTTCATCTATTTCGCCCGGCCCGACAGCACCATCTACGGCAAGAACGTCTACGGGGTGCGAAAGGCCCACGGCCGGCGGCTGGCCCAGGAGGCCCCGGTGGAGGCGGACCTGGTCATGCCCTTTCCCGATTCCGGGACCTACGCGGCCCTCGGGTTTTCCGAGGAGTCGGGCATCCCCTTTGAGCTGGGGATGATTCGAAACCACTATGTGGGCCGCACCTTTATTCAGCCCACCCAGTCGATGCGCGACTTCGGGGTGCGGGTCAAGCTCAACCCGGTCAAGGAACTGCTCAAGGGCAAAGACATCATCATCATCGAGGATTCAATCATTCGGGGCACCACCGTCAAAACCCGGGTCCGGGCCCTGCGGGAGATCGGGGTCAAGCGGATTCACCTGCGGGTGGCCGGTCCCCCCCACCGGTTCCCCTGCCACTACGGCATCGATTTTTCCACCAAGGGCGAGCTGATCGCGTCCAGCAAGTCGGTGCAGGAGCTGAGCGATTATCTGGGGCTCGACAGCCTCTATTATCTCAGCCTCAAGGGGCTGCTGGAGGCCACCGGTGTCGAACATCCGGAGCGGTATTTCTGCAAGGCCTGCTTCGACGGCTGCTATTCTGTCCAGTTCGACCAGGATTTGGCTAAAAACTGTCTTGAGATCAGATAAACGATCGCTGCGGACACCTATGCCATGAAGGAAAAAGAGACCGTCGCGTTCACCAAGGATGCGACCAATGTGTTCTTTCACATCCTGACCGGGTGCAACCTGCGGTGCCGCCACTGCTATATCAACCGGGAGCAGCACGGAGAGAGCCTTCTGGAACTGCCGGTGATCGAATCCTGGCTTGAGGCCCTGGCCGGCCGAGGCCGGGAGGCCAACGTCATTTTTCTGGGGGGCGAACCGACCCTGCATCCGGAGCTGCCGGCCGCCATCCGCGCCGCCCGCCGCCTGGGGTACAAGTCGGTCACGGTGGACACCAACGGGTATCTCTTCCACGGCATCCTTGACAAGGTCGAACCCGACGAGGTCGATTTTTTCAGCTTCAGCCTGGACGGGGCCACCCCGAAGACCAACGACGCCCTGCGCGGGGAGGGCTGCTTTGCCGCCTGCACCGACGGGATTCGCCGGGCCGTGGCGCGGGGGTTTTCCACCAGCCTGATCTATACGGTCAGCGCCGCCAATATCCGTGAACTGACGCAAATGCCCCCGCTGCTCAAGGAGCTGGGGGTCGAACGCTTTTTTATCCAGGTGATCGGAATCCGGGGAAAATCGGCCGCCGATCCGGGCACCAAACAGATTTCCCGGGAAGAATGGCTGCGGGTGATTCCCGAGGCGGCGCAGGCCGCGGCCGAGGCGGGGATTCCGGTGAGCTATCCCAAGGTCTTTCTGGCCCCGGGCGAAGCCTTCGACTGCGCCGGACTTTGCGCCGACAACTTTTTTATCTTTCCAAACGGCAGGGTATACCGCTGCCCGCTGTGCGAGGATTTTCCAATTCACGGGATGGCCTTTGAAGGCGGCAAACTGGTGAAGACGGGGCCGCTCAACGAAACCGATTTTTTTCGGCTGGAGATTCCCGAAGGATGCGTCATGAACAAGCTGATCCAGCCGGGAAACCTGAACTATCTGCCGGACGGCACCCCCGAGTATCAGGTGGCCTGCTGCATGCTGAAAGAAACGGTGTGGCCGGCATAATCCCTGTGGACGCCCCCGGGTTTGGATTGACATCGATTCCGTGCGTTGTTAGAAGAGGGCACTTTCCGATTCGCACCATCACCGGTCGAATGCGTCAGCGCACGGCTTAATGCACGAAAGATTATGGACAGTTTACCCGACAACTACGCAAAAGAGGTGAAAATCATCAACGACCTGGGGCTTCATGCCCGATCCGCAGCCCAGATTGCGGGGATCGCGCAGCAGGCGGAGTCCAAGGTGTGGCTGATCAAAGACGACGAAGAGGTCGACGCCCAGAGCGTCATCGATATGCTGACCCTGGCCTGCGCCAAGGGCGCCCACATCACGGTGAAAATCGAATCGCCGTCGGACCTGCCGATCCTCAACGACATCGTGGCGCTGGTGGAAGACGGGTTCGGAGAATAGGCTGTCCCATGACGGAGCGGGAACACCGGGAAATCGTACTCAAAGGCATCGGGGCCGCCCCCGGGATATGCATCGGCAAGGCCTATCTGGTGGGCAAGGAAGGGGTCAATGTCATTAAGCGGTATCATATCGGCGACGCCAATATCGACCGGGAGGTCTGCCGCTTCAAGGCCGCCGTGGAAAGCGCCAATGCGGAGCTGCGGGCCATCATCGAAGAGACTCCCGAAGAGATTCGCCGGCATGCCGGCATACTGGAGGCTCATGTTCTGCTGCTTAAAGACAAGATGCTCTTCGGCAAGACGATCGACACCATTCAGGCCCAGCGGATCAATGCGGAGTGGGCCCTGAAAAAGGTGGTGGGCGAATTGAAGGCGATTTTTCAGAACATGACCGATCCCTATTTCAAGGAGCGGGCGTCGGACATCGTTCATGTCTCGGATCGAATCATGCGGAATCTGGTGGGTGGTGAGCCGGTGAATATCAAATCCATCGACAAGCGGGTCATTCTGGTGGCCACCGACCTCTCCCCGGCGGAGACCAGTCAGATTCAGCTGGAGCGGATCAAGGGGCTTGTCACCGACGGCGGCGGCATCGCTTCCCACACCGGCATCATCGCCCGAACCCTGGAGATTCCGGCCGTGCTGGGGCTGCACAACGCCACCGCCCTGATTCGCAGCGACGATTTCATCGTGGTGGACGGCACCACCGGCACCCTGATCGTCAATCCGGATGAAAACACCCTCATCGAATATGAAGAGCGAAGCCTCCGGTACGAACGGCACAGGGCATCGATTTCCCGGGCCAGTCGGCTGCCGGCCCAGACGACCGACGGCATCTCCATTCAGGTCATGGGCAATATCGAACTGCCCGAGGAGGTGGTGGCGGTCCGCGACTACGGGGGCAACGGCATCGGACTGTACCGGACCGAGTTCCAGTACATGAACCGCACCGAATTCCCCACCGAAGACGAGCTTTTCGACCGGTACAAAGAGGTGGTGGAGGTGATGGCCCCCCATCCGGTGACCATCCGCACCCTCGACATCAACGGCGATAAGGTCATCTCCTATGCCGGCCATTTTCAGGAGGCCAACCCGGCCCTGGGGCTGCGCGCCATTCGGTACTGCCTGAAAAAGCCGCGGATCTTTATGACCCAGCTGCGGGCGATTCTGCGGGCGGCCCGGTACGGCCATGTCCGGATCATGTTTCCCATGATCTCCGGCAGCCATGAGATTCAAGAGGCCAAGCGGATTCTGCTGGAAGCGGCCCAATCCCTCGAGCGGGAAGGGGTGGATTATAAAAGGGAGATCGAGGTGGGAATGATGGTGGAGGTCCCCTCGGCGGTGGTGATGGCGGATGTCCTGGCCGACGAGGTCGATTTTTTCAGCATCGGCACCAATGACCTGGTCCAGTATGTGCTGGCCATCGACCGGGGCAATCGGCATGTGTCCCATCTGTATCAGCCCCTTCACCCGGCCGTCCTGCGGATGATTTGGCGGGTGGCGGAGGTGGGCCACCAAAAAGGCATCAAGGTCTTCATGTGCGGCCAGATGGCCGGGGACCCGTTTCACCTGCCCATCCTGCTGGGGATGGGGATCGATGAACTGAGCCTCAATCCGCAATCGATTCCCATGGTCAAGAACACCGTCCGTTCCCTGAATTTGTGGGACGCCAAATGCTTTGTCAAAGAGGTTCTGAAGCAGACCTCGGTTCGGGAGATCGAAAGCTTACTGAAGACCACTTACGGGGACGTGATCTCCGGCATGATCTACACCCACTGAAGCGACACGACTGAATGGAATTTCCGATGGAAGTACCCCCTTCGGAAAGCCCACGGGATCCAAATGATGCGACGGATCTGAAGGAGAGATATTTTGGCCAAATCCAATCGAAAAATCGTCACCGATAATCGAAAAGCCCGCTTCAACTACCATATCGAAGACAAGTTCGAGGCCGGGATGGTGCTTCAGGGCACCGAGGTCAAGGCCCTGCGCATGGGCCGGGCCCATCTCAAGGACGCCTACGCCCGCATTCAGAACGGGGAGATCTTCGTCCATCAGATGCACATCGGGCCGTATCCCTTCGCCTATTACGAGAACCATGACCCGCTGCGCACCCGCAAGCTGCTGATGCACCAGTACGAGATCAAGCAGCTGACCGGAAAGGTTCAGGAAAAGGGGTATTCCCTGATCCCCCTGAATATCTACTTCAGAGACGGCAAGGCCAAAATGACCCTGGCCCTGGCCAAGGGCAAGCGGCTGCCGGACAAACGGCATGCGATTCGGGAGCGGGATGAAAAGCGGGATATGGACCGGATGCGCAAGGACGGCGTTCTCTGAGGTTTTTGGCACGATTATTGTATAAAGGTTTGCCGATACCGGTTGACATCCGCCCGACGGGGGTTTATATTGTAGACATCGATGACGGAGGCAAGGAAAAACGAAACGGATCTTGACAAAGCCGTCACCGATGGTTAATTTAAAAAGTCTGACTGCTCTTTAAAAATCGATGGTATATACGCTGCGAACAAAGTACTTCACGAGGGGGCGAAACGGCTTCGACGGAGGTATAGAAGTGCTGGTTGCATACCGAGGTTCCTGCTGCTCGTAAAACGGCGGGGAATAAACATAATCGCAGACGATTATAATTACGCCGTAGCCGCTTAACACCGGCTGCCGTCCTACCGGACTTCTCCTGCGGGTCCGGAACCGGGCGTCGACTAAGCAGGATAGCCGAATCCGGTCGTCTGGTACGGATGAGGCGAAACCTTTACCAGGCTCGTCTTTGAGGTATCCCGTCTGAAGGAGACCTGAAAGACCAAATTAAAATTCAGAATATGTATGTAGACGCCAGTGTGGAATATCTTCGGACGCGGGTTCGACTCCCGCCGCCTCCACCACCTTGTGAAACAAGAAACCCGCCTGCCCAGTGAGATTCTCTGGGTGGACGGGTTTTTTATTTTTGCTTGCGCCAGGTCCCGCGGATGGCCTATTCTCGCAGAGGAATGAAAACATCGCTTGGGCCGCCTCTGTATTCGGGTTCAGAATTGTTTCCGCGACTGAATGTGAGACCCGGAGGCCGAAAAATAAAAAGACAATGCGCGCTTGAATTGCTGTTGCGCAGCAAACCGGACCTGCTGACCTGTTTCGGCTTCTGGCGCTTTTCGGTTCCGCGGAAGTGGGGGGAAGCCTTATTTTAATCGTGAAATACGCGAAAACCCATGAAAAGGTTGGGGGAGGAATGCAGTGCGGGGGTCTGCGGGAATGACTGGAGTTGCGGAGGATGATGAGATGAGTGACAGCAAACGGCTATCCAGAGGCAGGCAGAAGCCGCAAGCTTCTTTTCCTGTTGGCGCAAGCAAGTTGGAGTTGCCGGCAGATTACCAGGCGACTTTAGCTGACCTCAAACAGCGTATCGAAAACGAACGACTACGGATCACGCTCTCTGCCAATTCCGCCCTGATTCTTCTCTATTGGGACATCGGGCAGGTGATTCTTAGCCGTCAGAGCCGACAGGGATGGGGCGCGAAAATCATCGACCGTCTTTCTGAAGATCTCAAGCAGGCGTTCCCTGTAATGAGCGGCTTTTCCCCTCGAAATTTGAAATATATGCGAACGTTTGCCCAGGAGTGGCCTGCTCGGGAATTTGTGCAACGCACCGTTGCACAAATTCCATGGCGTAGCAATCTCGCCTTATTGGAAAAGCTGGACTCTCCAGAAACACGTCTCTGGTATGCGGAACAAACCCTGCGAAACGGTTTGTAGTGGTCAAGTAAAAACGGACACATAATTAAGCAACATTCAAATACTGCTCTTTCTCATACGCCATATAATATTGATATTTTCCGGTTTGGAGAACGAATTGGGGTAAAGCTCCGTGTCCTCCACCACCTTGTGAAATAAGAAACCCGCCTGCCCAGTGAGATTCTCTGGGTGGACGGGTTTTTTATTTTTGCTTGCGCCACGACCCGCAGATGTCCTATTCTAGCGTATGAATGAAAACTGCGCTTGCACAT
This sequence comes from Desulfobacteraceae bacterium, assembly GCA_041642315.1. Lineage (GTDB taxonomy): Bacteria > Desulfobacterota > Desulfobacteria > Desulfobacterales > Desulfococcaceae > JAABSQ01. The sequence continues at coordinate 8,920 of JBEPWQ010000133.1, forward strand.
CCTTTGTATTCAGGGGTTCAGGGTCGTGGGTTGTGGCCCGACTGAATGTGAGACGTGAGGTCGAAAAATGAAAAGACAACGCGCTCTTGAATTGCTGTTTCGCAGCAAACCGGACCTGCAGGCCCGGTTCGGCGTCAAGCGTCTGGCGCTTTTCGGTTCAACGGCCCGGGACAGGGCTGAAAGCGACAGCGATATCGACATCTTGGTCGCCTTCGACGGTCCTGCCACCTCCAGGCGTTATTTCGGCGTGCAGTTTTACCTGGAGGATCTGCTGGGATGCCCGGTCGATTTGGTCACTGAAAAGGCCTTGCGCCCGGAAATACGCCCTTACATCGAGCAGGAGCGGGTGAATGTCTGATCACACCCGGCGTGAATGGCGGTTCTATCTCGATGACATGATCGAATTTGCCCGGAAAGTCCTCATTTGCCGCTTCTCGAGGCCCTCAGGAGTAAGATCCAAACGTAAATCCCCACCTTTTTTTTCGAGCTTCTGTCTGCCACAGGTACGATTAAACAGCTGAAAAGAGGACGATCGCAATGATCCCGCTCGATACAAGAAGGAGAAGTTTTTTTAATACGGTGATTCCCAAAAAAGGTGATTCCAATAAACCGCTAATGCCTCGCATGAGCCGATCATGTATGTCGGTAAATCCTCTATCCTCAAACAACAGCGCGCACGAACTTGAACATCGGGGTTAC
>JBEPWQ010000134.1:0-9615 GCA_041642315.1 Desulfobacteraceae bacterium
AGAAACCGATTTTACGGCTCTCTTCAAAGACGAACCGGCGGAAGCACCGCTTCCTCCTCGCCGGCCCACAAAAAAAGCCCCGACGAAACGATTTTTCCCGGAGGATGAAAAAAACCCCGAAGGGGTCCGGAAAGTCAACAAACACGGAATCCCGATATTCGAAGAGGACACGAATTTTCGGAAATATTTTAAGGATGGACCCGGCCGGGCGGACCGTCCTTCCCCGGGTCCGAAAAGAAGGCGGGACGAACATACCGATAAGGACAACAATTTCGCGGAACTCCTGGAAAAATCCCTCTCCGGAAAACCACGGGAGCACCTGATTCAGGAAAAGACCGGCGGGATCACCCCGGAACGTCCCCTGACCCGAAAGGAACAGATCGCCGCCTATCCCCCGCCCCAGGGGGAGATCGACCTTCACGGCTGCACAGCGGCGGAAGCCACCGATAGAACCGAGGCGTTTATCCGGGAATCCCGGCGCCGGGGAAAACGGACGGTGATGATCATCGTGGGAAAGGGCCTTCATTCGGAAGGACGCCCGGTCCTGCCCGATGCGGTAGAGACCAAACTGGCCGAACTGAGGCAGAAAAACTGGGTGCTGACCTCCGAATGGGAGCGGGGCCGCAAACGGAAAAGCGGGGCGGTGATCGTTTACCTGAAAACCCCTTACCGCTGATGCGTCCGGATGATGCGTCCGGACCGTCAAGCAACAATTTAAAATCAGTGATTTTACCACCCGAGCCTCCCTTTTCAACTTTTTATCGACTTCTAACAAACTTTTAACACAATCCTAACATTGGGCGGTTAGTGTATCGGCCACAGTGATCGAGTTGATCGGAATCTGTTTTTACTTAACCCCAAATCAGGAGGAAATCATGTTCAGAAAAAACCCCTTGTTGGCAGCGGCAATTGCATTGATGATGGTCTTCGGCGCCGGTTCGGCTTTCGCCGAAAACATCGTCATAAAAGGCTCCACCACCGTTCTGCCCATCGCCCAGGAAGTGGCCGAGGCCTACATGAAGGCCTATCCGGACGTCAAGATCACCATCTCCGGCGGCGGCTCCGGAAACGGCATCAAGGCGATCATCGACGGCACCACCGACCTCGCCAATGCATCCCGGTTCATCAAGGGCAAAGAGGTGGAACTGGCCGTGGAAAAAGGCGCCTACCCGGTCCCTTTTGCGGTGGCCTATGACAGCATCGTGCCGGTGGTTAATCCCAGCAACCCCATCGAAGACATCAGCCTGGAAGACCTCAAAAAAATCTACATGGGCAAAACTACCAACTGGAAAGAACTCGGCGGACCGGATATGAAAATCGTTGTGATTTCCCGGGACACCTCTTCGGGAACCTACGAGGTCTGGTCAGAGAAGGTCCTGGAAAAAGAACGGGTCTATCCGGGTGCATTGCTTCAGGCCTCCAACGGCGCGGTCGCCACCTCGGTCGCCAAAAACAAGAACGCGGTCGGGTATGTCGGCATCGGATATTTGAACGACGAGATCAAGGCCCTTACGGTGGGCGGCATCGAAGGCAACAAAGACACCACCCTGAGCGGCAAATTCCCCATCAGCCGGGCCCTGTTCATGTTCACCTCGGGCTGGCCCACGGGCGAAACGATGAATTTCATCAACTACACGATGCATCCGGAAAAAGGCCAGAAGTATGTAGAAAAGGTCGGGTTCGTACCGCTCTGGTAAGATCCGGGCTTGCGGGTGATTCACCCGACAGTGATTCTTATATAAACGGCGCAGGGGCGGTGTATCACCGCCCCTGCGCGCGCTTGAGGAGAATACATCACCATCATGGCGAACAAACGAAATACCACCGAAAAGACGATGCGGGCCTTTTTCTTCAGTGTGGCGACCGCCTCCATCGCCATCCTTTTCATGATCATGCTGTTTTTGTTCATGGAAGGAATTCCTATCTTCAAAGAGGTTTCCGTCTCCGACTTTATTTTCGGCAAATACTGGTATCCCACCTCGGACCCGGCCGATTTCGGTATCTTCCCCCTGATTCTCGCGTCGCTGGCGGTGACGGCGCTCTCTTCGGCCATCGCCATTCCCCTGGGCGTTATGACCGCGGTTTATCTGGCCGAACTGGCCTCCAGGCGGGTGGCGGAAATCGTCAAACCGCTGGTAGAACTTCTGGCCGCCCTGCCCTCCGTGGTCATCGGTTTTTTCGGAATGGTCATCGTGGCGCCGTTCCTTCAGGAGGTTTTCAATCTTCCCACCGGGCTCAACATGTTCAACGCGGCCCTGATGCTGGCCTTCATGTCCATCCCCACCATCACCAGCATCTCGGAAGACGCCATCTACAGCGTGCCCACCGCCCTCAAGGAAGGCTCCATGGCCCTGGGCGCCACCCACTGGGAGACCCTTCTGCGGGTGATTCTGCCGGCATCCATATCCGGCATCGCCACCGGCGTGATCCTGGGAATGTCCCGGGCCATCGGCGAAACCATGGTGGTCTTGATGGTGGCGGGCGGCGCGACCATGATCCCCGGCTCCATTTTCGACCCGGTTCGGCCCATGCCGGCCAGCATCGCCGCCGAGATGGCCGAGGCCCCCTTCCGCGGGGACCATTATTATGCCCTGTTCGCCACCGGCATCGTCCTGTTTTTGTTTACACTGCTGTTCAATATCATCGCCGATCAGATCGCCCACCGGTATAGACAAGTCGGCGAAGCATCGTTATAAAGGAGGGGGAAGGGCATATGGACATCACCAACGAAGAATATGTGGAAGGACCCGTGGAAAAAACAACCACCGGAAAAGCCGTGAGAGAAAAATCCGAGATTCAAAAGGCGGTGGATGCCAAACACGCCGGCCGCAAACTGACGGAAGCCGTTCTGTTCACCCTCTTTCGCATCGCGGCCGCCATCTGCGGACTGGCCTTGCTGATCATCGTCTTTTTCATGATCAAAAACGGATGGAGCGCCATCACCTGGGAGTTTCTGACCGAGGTCCCCCGGGACTCCATGACCAAGGGCGGGATCCTCCCCTGCATTGTAGGGACCATCGCCCTCAGTTTCGGGGCGATTCTGATCGCGCTTCCCATCGGGGTGGCATCCGCCATCTATCTCAATGAATACGCCAAACCGGGGCGGATCCTGCGGATCATCCGTTTGAGCATCAACAACCTGGCGGGGGTCCCTTCGGTGGTTTTCGGGCTGTTCGGCCTGGCCTTCTTCGTCATCTATCTGGATATGGGGGTGAGCCTGGCCGCCGGCGCGCTGACCCTGGGCGCCCTCAGCCTTCCGGTGATCATCGGCGCCACCGAAGAGGCCCTGAAGTCGGTGCCCGACACCTACCGGGAGGCGTCCCTCGGGCTGGGCGCCACCAAATGGCAGACCATTTACCGGGTGGTGCTGCCGGCGGCCCTGCCGGGGGTTCTCACCGGATCGATCTTGGGCATCAGCCGGGCCGCGGGAGAAACCGCCCCCATCATGTTCACGGCCGCGGTTTTTTACAGCCCGGATCTGCCCTCCTCGGTGTTTGATGAAATCATGGCCCTGCCGTATCATATTTACGTACTGGCCACCGCCGGCACATACATCGACCAAACCCGCCCCCTTCAATACGGAACCGCTCTGGTCCTGATCACGCTGGTGCTGGGAATGAACCTGATCGCCATCATCTGGCGGGGTCGGCTTCGAAGAAAATTAAACAAGTAAACCCTACATAAGGATTCGCATAGTATGGCTGAAACAGTCAAAATGAGATCGCGGAATCTGAATTTCTATTACGGCGATTTCCAGGCCCTTCATGATGTCTCCCTCGATTTCCAGGAATGCCAGGTGACCGCGCTCATCGGCCCTTCCGGATGCGGCAAAAGCACCTATCTGCGCTGCCTGAACCGAATGAACGACCTCATCCCCATCAGCCGGGTCGAAGGGGAGCTGCTGCTGGACGGCGAGGACATCAACGACCCTTCTCTGGATGTGGTCATGCTTCGGCGCCGGGTGGGAATGGTCTTTCAAAAACCCAACCCCTTCCCCAAAAGCGTTTTTGAAAATGTGGCCTACGGACTTCGGGTCAACGGAATCAAAGACAAGGCCTTCATCGAAAACCGGGTGGAAGAAAGCCTCAGGAAAGCCGCGCTGTGGGAAGAGGCCAAAGACCGCCTCAATGATTCGGCCCTGGGGCTCTCGGGCGGCCAGCAGCAGCGACTCTGCATCGCCCGGGCCCTGGCCGTGGAACCGGAAATTCTTCTCATGGATGAACCGGCGTCCGCCCTGGACCCCATCGCCACCCAAAAGATCGAGGAACTGATCCATGAGTTGAAGAAAAACTACACCATCATTATCGTTACCCACAGCATGCAGCAGGCGGCCCGGGTTTCGGATATGACCGCCTTCTTTTATATCGGCAAACTGATCGAGTTCAACGACACCGACACGATCTTCACCCGGCCCAAGCTTAAACAGACCGAAGACTACATCACCGGACGATTCGGTTAAACCGACAGAGGAATACAAAAGATGGCACTTCACTTGCAAAGAGAACTGGATAAACTGAAAAACCGGGTGCTCGGCCTGGGTGCTCAGGTGGAGGATCGGGTGCGGCTGGCGGCCAAGGCTATCAAGTCGCGGGAGATTTTCGACGCCGACCGGATCATCAAATCGGATTATGAAATCGACGAGGAGGAAGTCGAAATCGAGGAGGAATGCCTCAAAATCCTGGCCCTGCATCAGCCGGTGGCGGTGGACCTTCGGTTTCTGATCGCCACCATCAAGATCAACAGCGACCTGGAGCGGATCGCCGATGAGACGGTCAATATCGCCAACCGGGTGAAAAGTATGATCGGGAATCAAACCAGAAACGGCATCCTCTACGATTATTCCAATATGATTCAGAAGGTCCAGGAGATGCTCAAAAAAAGCCTGGACGCCCTGGTCAATCTGGATGTGGACGTGGCCTTCAAGGTCTGTCTTCTGGACGACGAGGTGGACCGGATCCACAGCGATATGTATCAGCAGGTCAAACAGGATATCGTCGGCAGCCCCGAAGATGTGGGATATCTGGTCAACATGTTTCTGATTTCCCGCCACCTGGAAAGAATCGGGGATCACGCCACCAATGTGGCCGAGGAAGTCATCTATCTGATCGAAGGCGAAATCATTCGCCACGGCAATTTTTAATTATCCTACATTATTTTTCAGGACCGGCCTGAATTCGGGACGGTCCGACAGCGGAGGTGGTCAGTGGGCAGCGGAGAAAAATTCGTACTCAAGGCAATGACGCAGGAGGAAACGGCCCGGCTGTTCCGGGAACTGGCGGACCGAATGGAAGGAAATTCACCCGCATCCGAACCGTGGTCCCTTCCGGAACTGGGCGAATTCAAAAAGATGAAGATCGCCGTGAAACGGGATATGGATAATCTGTCCGTCAAAATCAAGCTCAAGCCGCCCAAAGAGAGCGGATCGGATGAAGGCACTCCTCCGGATGACCCTGAAAACCCCAAATTCCCCAAGTACAAGGATCTCAAGAAACGAATGAAGGCCCAGTTCAAAATAATACTGGAAAGCCTCGAAACCGGGGCCCTGCCTCCGGAAACCGTCGTGACCGCGTTTTTGGCCGATTCCAAACTGATGATCAAATACCCGAAATACGGGGCCGAGTTTTACGGCGACTATGATCAGGCCTGCACCCGGTTTCGCGAAGCCTACGAGGGCCATGATCCGGCAGTCTGCAAGGCCGCCGCTCAGGAGTTGGACCGGCTCAAAACAGATTGCCACAAAAAATACAAATAAGCGGCCTTTGGTTTCGGGAGCACGAATGATGGAATCCGCCAAAGCCCAGAGCGGGGGCGAACCGCTCTGCCTGGTCCCCAAAAATATTCCGGAAGAGGTGACCGACACCGATCGGGAGTTTTTCTTTCAAGTCGTCTCCGTCGACCTGAATGAGGAACAGAAAAGCCGAATCCTGAAACCGCCCCGCATTTTTCCCCGGCAGGAGGCGATACTGGCGGTGCACTGGCATCCGGAATTCGTCCCCATGAATCTTATCGCCGCACGGATCGAAACCATGTTTCCCCACCGGCAGGAGAGCCTGATCATCCCGACCCAGCACAACGAAATCCTGAGCTGCGGCGCCTATTCCGGGGTGGAGGTGGACAGCTTCTCCGGAGGCTTCAACCAGAAGGTGCAGCTGCTGCTTCATTTCGAGAACGCCAATGCCGAGAAAGCCGACACCCTCAGAAAGATGCTGGCCCACACCTTCCAATACCGATCCTCTCAGCTCTTCAGCTTTATTCACACCATCACCCGGCCGGTCGAAGAGCGGATGGAGGAAGCGGCCCGCCTGACCGGGGCCAATGACACCCTGATCCGGTTCGTTCAGATCTACGTCCGAAAAATCGAGTCCCTGATCGACGCCCATTACAGCGACCTGCCGCTTCTGTCGATAAAAAACAAACTGCTTCGAAATTTCTTCGACTGCCTTCGGCCGGTCTATGGAGACACCCTTATCGACCGGGCACAGACCTTTCTCACCGCCGTTAAAAAAGAGGTCAAAGCCCATTTTTCGCTTCGCTATTTTTACCGGACCTCCGAAATCATCGAAGAGGCCAGGTCCCTTAACGCCGGCATCGTCATCCCCCACCCCGAACAGTTCTGGCCCGTCCTGCTGGCCGAATACGACGTGGACGGCATCGAGGTCTGGAACCCCCAGTCCCAGCGGTATACCGAATTTTTGATCGGGGTCCTGAACAAAAAGAACCAGCATCGGGGTCCTTCCCACCGCCGGCTGCTGATCTTCATGGGCGACGACACCCACATGGCCGAAAAGACCCGGCCGATTCGAGAACAGAACCCGGAAAAAGCCGACCGGGAGATCGGGTTTCAGCCGGCCTGGGACGATCTCACCATTCGAAAAGCCCTGATCATGGCCGGCAGCAGCCGAAAAGAAGTGATTTGCGAATACAAAAGCCGTCTCGCCGGATAACCCAAGGAGAACCCCATGGCCAAAAAAGAAGAATTCCAACACGAATCGATTCAGGACAACCATACCATCAGCCAATACCTTCAGGCCCTGATCGACGGCCTGGAGAACGGAAAAATCGTTTTGAATTCCGAGGACAAGCAGATCATTTTCCATCCCGGGGATTTGATGGAGATGGTCATCAAAGCCAAAAAAAAGGGAGACAAGAACAAGATTTCCCTCAAATTCTCCTGGAAGGACACACCGGGAGGGCGCACCGAACCGGTTCGCATCACCACCTGATTCCCCGATGGAATACATCATTGAAAACTTTCGGTTCCTGGTGATCGAAACCGAAACCCAGGTCAAACTCACCTACGGGCTGCTGTCGGACTTTCGCATCTCAGTTCTGGAAAAAATCCTCTCGAAAGACGACTATATCGACAACCTCAAGGCCACCGTCGAAAACGCCTGTTTCTCCAAAATCCACATCCTCAAGGGCCATGTCGATCAGAAGAAGATCAACGACATTCGGGCCCTGCACATTATTTCGGTCAACCTCGAGCGGATCGCCGATTATTGCGTCAATGTCGCCCGCCAGACCGAATATCTGTCCGATCTGGCTTTTTTCCGGCGGTACGACTACCATTCGATGTTTACGGAAATCCAGAAGGGGCTCTCCCGCATTATTCCGGTGTTTAACGGCCGGGGATTGTCGGCGGCATTGGAGATCTGCCGCATCGAGTCCCGAATGGATCAGCTCTATAAAGAGAGCTTCGATCGCATCATGATCGAACTCAAGGAGGGGCGGCAGGTCGGCAACCTGATCACCACCATTTTCATCTTCCGCTATCTGGAGCGGATCGGCGACGCCCTTCTCAACATCGGAGAGGCCCTTATTTTCGCCATTCTCGGAGACCGCATCAAGATCCGCCAGTTCGACGCCCTTCAGAAGACCCTCTCCGAGGCAGGATTCAAGGAAGACCTGTCGGATATCGATTTTTCCTCTTTCTGGGGGTCCCGGTCCGGCTGCCGCATCAGCAAGGTGGGCCGAAAAAACCCGGCCAGCTTCACCACCCAGGGCGTCTTTAAAGAAGGGGTACTCAAGAAGATCAAGCGGGAGCAGGAAAACATCCGCCGGTGGGAGGAGATCTATCCGGGCATTGTCCCCAAGATTTTCGGGTATCATGAAAATCAAGACACCGCCTCGCTGCTGGTGGAATTTCTGCCGGGCTGCACCCTGGACCAGATCATCCTCACCGAAAACGCCGATTCGGTCCGGGACGTCATTTTTATATTCGAAGAGACCCTCAGCGATATCTGGCAAAAAACCCGCACCCCCGGTCCATTCGATACCGATTACATGGTCCAGCTGAAATCCCGGCTGGAAGGCGTCCACCGGGTCCATCCCCAATTTTACAGACCGGCGCAGCATTTGGGAGCCCTTCGCATCCGTTCGTCCGACGACCTGATTCACGCCTGCACAGACCTGGAAAAATCGGCGCCCGCGCCGTTTACCGTCTTCATCCACGGCGATTTCAACGTCAACAACATCGTCTTCAATCAGGGGGAGGAGAAGGTCTATTTCATCGACCTGCATCGGTCCCGAAAGGCCGATTACGTACAGGACGCCTCGGTCTTTCTGGTCTCCATCTTTCGAATGCCGGTCTTCGACATCGAGCTTCGGGAACGGCTCAATACCGTCACCCTCTATTTCTATGAATGGTTTGCCGACTTCGCCCTGAAAAACGCGGATTCGACCTTTCAGTTTCGATTGGCCCTGGCCCTGGCGCGGTCTTTTTATACCTCCATCCGATTCGAACTCAACCGGGATTTCGCCAGAGAAATGTACCTTCGATCCCTTTTTCTGATGGAACAGACATCGGCCCATCAGGGGCGTCCCCTCCCGGACTTTATTCTTCCGGAGAGCGTTCTTTTTTATTGAGGAAGGAACGCCGATTCAATTTACCTCTTCTATATAGCAAGGAGCTCATGCGATGCCGAAAATCGGAGTGGTCGGAACCATCGGCGGATGGTCCTCCGAAATGCTGGCGGACAAGGTGGCGGAAAAAACCGGATACCGGCTGTTGATAGATCCGAAAAAGATCTGCCTGGACCTGGTAGCGAAAACGGTCCGGTACGAAGATACCGATCTGGCCGGCCTGGATGGACTGATGATCAAAAAAGTGGGGGCACGGTACTCCCCCGATCTTCTGGATCGCCTGGAGATGCTTCGGTTCCTCCACGAACGGGGGCTTCGCATGTTTTCCAACCCCTTTGCCATTATGCGGGTTCTGGACCGCCTCAGCTGCACCGTCACCCTGGCCGGCGGCGGCATCCCCATGCCCCCGACCACCGTCACCGAAGATGTGGATGCGGCCCTGAATGCCGTCGCCGACTACGGAAAGGCGGTCTTTAAACCCCTGTTCAGTTCCAAGGCCCGGGGGATGAAGGTGATCCCCGACGGACCGGATGCACCCCGGGAGGTCGCGGCCTTCAAACAGGAAAACGAGATCATGTACATCCAGAAAATGATGGACCTGGGGGGCCAGGATCTGGGGGTCGCCTTTCTCGGGGGCGAATACCTGACCACCTATGCCCGGCGCGGTCAAAACGCCTCCTGGAATACCACCACCCGGTCCGGCGGCAAATACCAGTCCTACACCCCGTCCGATCAGACCGTGGCCCTGGCACA
>JBEPWQ010000135.1:0-9607 GCA_041642315.1 Desulfobacteraceae bacterium
GCGGTTTCCAGCACATGGGACCGACCCTCCCCGGGAAGCCCCAGAATGACGTGGGCGCAGATCTGAATGCCTCTTCCCTGAGTTAACGCCACCGCCCGTTCAAAACAGGCGAAGTCGTGGCCCCGGTTGATTCGACGCAGGGTTTGATCATGGACAGACTGAAGCCCGTATTCGAGCCAGATCAGGTAATCCCGGGCGTATTCTTCCAACAACCCCAGGACCGCCTCATCCACACAGTCCGGGCGGGTGCCGATGGAAAGCCCCACGACGCCGTCAATGGCGGTGAGGGCTTCATCGTACATCGATTTTAAAACCGCCGGCGGTCCATAGGTGTTGGAAAAGGATTGAAAATAGACCAGGAACTTTTCGGCCTTGTACCGCCGAGCGATGTAATCCCGGCTGCCTTGAAGCTGCCGGGTGATACTGAGCCCTTCGGCAAAAGCACCGGACCCGGAGCCTTTCGGGTTGCAGTAGATACACCCCCCGGTGGACACGGTGCCGTCGCGGTTGGGGCAGGTCAGACCGGCATCCACCGTGATTTTCTGAACCCGTTCTCCGAATCGGTTCCGCAGGAAGGTGTTGAGGTCGAAAAAGCGCTCTACCATGCAAACAGAACAGGGGAAGGCCCCATGGGACCCTCCCCTGTTTGAATCAAAAAAACGAAATCAATTCAAAATCAAGACCGCTCGGTGTACTCGGCATAGGCCATGGCCACCGTACGGTAGACCAGATGCGCCAGTTTGGAATACGGCACATAGGCGAAAAGGGCCCAGACAAACACCAGGTGGATAAAGTAAATGGTGTAGGACAATCCGGCGGCGCCGCCCAGACGGGTCATTTCGGTCAACATACCGGTGACGCCCAGAAGCAGGGCCAGAACGACCAGGAACCAGTCCTTGTAGGTCGAGGCCTGTTCGGTGGCGGTCAGCCGGTCTTTAATCATCAAAGCCGCTCCGATCACCAGAGCCACGCCGGCGATGTTGGCCAGCCATTTGACCGGGTTCAGCTGGGAATAGGGCCCATGAATGCCGAAAACGTACAGGGTGATGAAAAAGATATTGGTGACGATGAAAAGGCCGATAAACCCATACAGGACCATCATGTGAGAGGTGGCTCGGTCGGCATTTTCACCGCACTGGGAAAACTTCTTGTGCTTGAGAATCTCCGGAATCACCCGGACCAATGCTTCGATGAAGCCTTTGGGATCAATCTTTTTCTTATCGGTCTTGCCGCTCTTGAGCGCTTCTTCATGGATATCGCCGACAAACCGTTTGAGCCCGAGGACAAAAACCCCGATGGCGAAAAAGAAGGTGGGGATAAAGATCAGGTCCACCAGCCAGGTGGAGAAAAATTTGGCATGCACGATTTCTTCTCCGGACGGAGAGAAGTTCAGCCAGTGAATGCCGAACATCTTCAACAGAAGGCCCACCATCAGAAGAAGCACCACCGGAACAGCCAGCAGTACCGGCAGTTTCTTGGGATCATTCACCATCTTGCCCAATTTCTTGGGTACCGCATACTCCTGGATGGCATAGGTGCGAAGGGCCGCCAGAACATCGCCGGGTTTGGCCTCCCGGGGGCACCGGGTGGTGCAGTCGCCGCAGTTGTGGCAGAGCCAGATGTCGGCGTTTTTGACGACTTGGTCTTTCATTCCCCAGGAAGCGGCGATCATTTCCTTTCGGGGAAAGGGTTTGTGGTCCGGCGAAATGGGACAGGCCACCGAACAGGTCGCACATTGATAACACTTTTTCAGGTCTTCCGCCCCGAGCAAACCCACTTCCTTGATAAATTCCAGATCGGGCTCAACCATGTATGTTTCCGTCATTTCAATTCCTCCATTCATTCAGGGGTCAGATTCAGCGGCCGGGAAAAAAAGCATATTCCCCGGCGCTGTCCACCGATTCTTCGATTCGCGTGATGGTTAGAATCCCTTGAACGGGTTCGGGCCGATTTCTTCAATGGATGCCACAAACTCGTTAATTATCGTGGGCAGTTTATCATACTCGTCGATGGCCACCTCGAACTGGGCCACGCGCTCGGTCTCCAAGGCCAGACTGGTCAGCGCCTCGCCGATCTTTTTCATGCGGATACTGGCCAGTTCGCTGCCCTTGACCATGTGGCACTGATAATCATCCCCATGCTTGCAGCCCAGGAGGAACACGCCGTCCATTCCCTGGGACAGGGCATCCTTGATCCAGATCACGTTGACCGATCCCAGGCACCGGACCGGAATAAACCGAACATCGGCGGAATAGGAAAGGCCGTTGAGACCGGTGATATCCAATGCCGGGTAGGCATCGTTTTCACAGACCAGACCCAGGATGCGCAGGGGCGGCTCGGTGTAATCGTCTTCGGACGGGACCTGCACCGACTTGAGCATGGAACCGATGCTGTCGATGCTGTAGTCGGCGAAGTTGATGATCCGCTCCGGACAGGCGCCCATACAGGTGCCGCAGCGCCGGCATCGGGCCGGATTGGGTTTGGGCGTGCCCTTGGCATCGTCGTCGATGGCGCCGAAGGGGCATTCATCGGTACACCGTTTGCACTGGGTGCATCGTTGAAAGAAGAAATCGGGAAAAGTCATATCCCCGGACCGCGGATGAACCGCCACGCCGCGGCTGGTCGACTCGAGGCACTGAATGGCCTTGAGCGCGGCGCCGGCGGCGTCTTCCATCGACTCCTCCATGGTCATGGACCGCCGCACCGGACCGGCGGCATAGATGCCGGTTCGCTGGGTTTCATAGGGAAAGCAGATGAAGTTGGAATCGCTGTACCCTTTGAACAGGCCCACATCCCGAAAGGCCGGTCCCTGCCGATAGGCCAGGTTGACCACCGGTTCATGGGCCGTGGCCGGAACCATGCCGGTGCCCAGCACCACCATGTCGGCCTTCACCTTGATCCTGTCGCCCAGCAGGGTATCTTCAGCTTCCACAAAGACGCCGTCGCCGTTTTTGGAAACGCTCGCCACCGATCCCTTCGACATGAAAATACCGGGATCATTCTGGGTGCTTCGGTAAAAGCTTTCGGTCAGGCCGGGGGTCCGCATGTGCTGGTAGAAAATGAAGGACTTGCCGTCTTCATAATCTTCCCGAACGTATTTGGCCTGTTTCAGGGCCACCAGACTGGTTACGGCACCCGCATAATCGAAGTCGACATCCGATTTTTCCAGTCCGGGGCTTTGGATAAAGACCACCGATTTGGCGGCTTTGCCGTCGGACGGCCGCACCACCGGACCCTTGGCTGCGATTTCCTCGAACTGGTGGTTGGTGACCACATCCGGAATATCGCCGAAGCCCAGATGTGAGAACTCGCCTTCTTTGGGCTTGTAGGGGGTCCATCCGGCCGCCAGCACCACCGCGCCGAAGTGTTCGCCGTTGGGATCGAGGGTCAGAATGTCCCGCCGGCCCTTGTTGTATTCCATATATTTTTCATGAAGGGCTTCGGCGTCGAGTTCTTTGCCGTTTTCATCCACCTTCATCTCTTCCGGCAAAGGATAGGGAACATCGAACTCGATTTTCTCGCCCGGTTTCTTGAAGGTCACCGTAAAGTTTCCGGGCTCGCCGGCGACCCGGGCCACCACCGTATTGGTCTTGATCGAAATATCGGAATATTTTTCAAGCTCATCGATCTTGGACTGAATGATCGGAGGAACCAAGCTTTCATAGGGCTCCTCGAAGGGGAGCTGCTTTCGAATCTTGGCCGCATAGCCTCCGATATACTTCTCCTTTTCAACAACGGTCACATCGTACCCGGCCTTGGCCGCATCGATCGCTGCGGATATACCGGTGATGCCGCCGCCGATGACCAGAATCTTGCGGGTGAAATTTTCCACCGCATACGGTTCCGGCAGCTTTACCTTTTCCACCCGGGCCAGGCTCATTCGAAGATAGTCTTCGGCCATCATCTGAACCCGATCGAAATTGTCTTCGTCTTCTTTTTCCTCATCGGTGAGTTTGGGATATTCGGTCCGGGGATGAGACCAGACCACCCCTTCACGAATGTTGCACCGCTCCGTAATACACCCTTCAAACCGGAAGGTGTCGAAAAAGACCCGTCTGGAGCAGGCGGCCAGCACAATCGTGTTGGTGCCTTCGGCCACATCTTTTTTGAGCAGTTCGACCCCCGCCTCCCCGCAGAACTGGGAATGGGTCTTCACGGAATATCCCTCTTCCTCGGCCACACCGGACAACGCCGCAATATCCAGGGACTCCCCGATTCCACAACCTTCACAGATATACACACCGTACTTTTTATCCATGGATAAACCTCCTCGTAGCAGTCATCAGTTACCGGCCGTCTCCCGTGCTCCGCGCATCCTGACTGAGAATCGGAGCCGGAATACCGGACATCTGATCCCTGTTTACCTGTTCACCACTGACTGTATCGCTTTCAGGGCCATACCGGTGGCTTGTTGATTGGACGTCATCACGTCGGCCGGTTTTGCGGAACAGCCGGCGCCGAACATGCCTCCCTTGGCAAAATTATTGAGGATAAACCCGTCCCCGTTGTATTTCAAATCTGCCGGCAGTTTGAAATTGGCCGCAGTGGGCTGCATCCCTGTGGCCAATACCACCAAATCGGCAGTCTGGTGAACCTTTTCCCCGGTGACGGCGTTTTCAGCCGTTACCGTGATCTTCCGGGTGTCGGGATTTTCACTGACCTCCGCCACTTTGCCTTTGATAAAGATGATGTTCTCGTCGGCCTTGATCTCCTGATAGAATTTTTCGTAGCGGTTGCCGGGGGTCCGGATATCGATATAGAAAATGTAGATTTTGGCCTCGGGGTACTGGGCCCGTATATAGGTGGCCTGCTTCAGCGAAGCCATGCAGCAGATGTAGGAGCAGTAGGGCAGATGGTTTGCATCCCGGGAGCCGGCGCACTGAACAAATGCGACGCTTTCGGGGGCCTTGTCGTCGGCCGGGCACAGAATTTTACCCTTGGTGGGGCCGTTGGCGGCCGCCAACCGCTCCATCTGCATATTGGTGATGATGTTCTGGTATCGGCCGTACCCGAGATTATCGATTCGGGAGGCGTCATAGGGCTCCCAACCGGTGGCCCAGACCACCGACCCGACGTTCAGGTTGATGGTTTTGGGTTCCATGTCGAGATCCACGGCCCCGTAATTACAAGCCTCTTTGGCCCGCTTGGCATCTTCGGTGCCGATGATCCTGGGTGAGATCACATACCGGGCCGGGAATGCCATCTCGAACGGCAGGTAAGCGGCCTTGACCCGTTTCATTCCGAAATCGAACTCACTGGGGATCTCCGTCTGGACCGCCTTGCCGCATTCTCCGCAGCAGGTGCAGTTGGCATTGACATAGCGGGGGTTCAGCTTGACCGCCACATCGTAGTCGCCGGAAGAGCCGGAGACGTTCTCCACTTCGGCCATGGTGAAGATTTTGATGTTCTGATTGTCTTTTATCCGTCTGAAATTGATCTCGAGTCCACAGGTAGGAGGACATAGCTTAGGGAAATATTGATTCAGCTGCGCCACTCTTCCACCCAAGTACGGATTCTTTTCGACCAAGAATACTTCGTAGCCCACCTCGGCGGCTTCAATGGCCGTGGTCAAGCCGGCCATACCACCGCCAACCACCAAAATGCTTCCGCTAGCAGGGGCTTGTCTGTCTACTGTCATGCTATCCCTCCGTGCATCATGATTTGTAATTGAAAATGAATCGCAGGTTCCCTGTCCACTATCGGGCATACGCCTACAGGCAGCATCCCCTACCGCCGACACTGGCGGGCATTTACGTCAAGATATCTAAAAACTCTTTTTCTGAATCTGTAATACCTGCAAAAGTTTTTAAATATCCTGACGTCGCCTCAAGGATACCGCCCGAAGGGGAAACGGGTCGTGCCGAAAAGCGTCCATGTAATAAAAACCTCCAGGCGTCCAAGACGCCTGGAGGCAATTACTATCCGAACAGATCAGCATCACGCCAATCATTCACAGATCTGGCCTCAAACAGGCATTAATCAGGGATGATCTTGACGTAATCTCTCTTGAAGGTCTCCCACTCACCCTTGGTCGGATCATACTTGGAGTTGGTGAAGCAGAACCAGTTCTCATCGTCCTGACCCGGGTAGTCGGCCTGATAGTAAAAGCCGGGGTAGCGGGTCTCTTTCCGGAACTGGATATGCCGCAGATGAGACTCCACGGTCCAGATTCGGTGATAGATCTCCCATGCTCTCATCAGCTCATGCAGGTCGCCGGCGGCCAGCTTTTCGCAGTCTTCCCGCATGGTGGACAGCAGGTCCATAACGACCTCGAGGTTCTTGCTGGTGGTCTGATAGTAGGTGGCGGTACCGGCCCCATACTCATGGGTGGCCTTCATCAGCCGGTACATCATCCCGTTGGGTTTCAGGTAGGCCGGGTTGATGTCTTCGGCGGTGGTGTATTCCACATTGTCCAGGTAAACCCGAACCGGTTTGTAAACCATGTCGACCAACTCTTCCTTGGACTGCTTCAGGGTCGGGGTGTAGTCGGCATTGTCCCGAGCAAACCGCGCCATGGATTTGGCGGCCATACGACCCTCGGCATGGGACCCGGAGGAGAACTTGTGTCCGGAGCCGCCCACGCCGTCACCGGAGGTGAACAGGCCGTTGACGGTGGTCATCCGGTTGTAGACCTTGTCTTTATACTTGATTTTATAGGAATCGGGCACCCAGTCGAAATCGGGGCCGGAGGTCCAGAGGCCGCAGCAGCCGGAATGAGAACCCAGCAGGTAAGGCTCGGTCGGCATCACCTCGGAGTTCTTCTTCTCGGGCTCGGTGTTGGTGGCGCACCAGAGGTTGGCCTGGCCGCAGGTCATGTCAAGGAAGTCTTCCCAGGCCTCGGACTCGAGGTGCTTGAGTTCTTTCTTGTCCATGGTCTTTCCGAGTTCGGCCAGGGCGGTGACGGTGTCCATGATGATCGGACCGCGACCCTCTTTCATTTCGAACAGCATCAGATGGTTCCGCAGGCAGGTCGGGGTGATTGCGGCGGTTCCGTAGGGCGCGTATTTTTCAAGCTCTGCCTTGGCAGCATCGCTGGCAGCAAAGTTTTCGCCCAGACCGTTGAGGGCCTTGGCCTTGAACAGAAGAAACCAGGCGCCGACCGGGCCGTAACCGTCTTTAAAACGGGCCGGGGTAAACCGGTTTTCCATCATGGTAAGTTCGGCGCCGACTTTCATGCACATGGTGTAGGTGGAGCCGGAATTCCAGACCGGGTACCAGGCACGGCCCTTCCCCTCACCGACCGAACGGGGCTGATAAATGTTGACCGCGCCGCCGCAGGCCACCATCACGGTGTTCGCCTTGATGATAAAAACCTTGTTTTCACGGACGGAGAAACCGACCGCACCGGCGATGCGGTTTTCTTCGTTGGCGTCCAGCAGGAGCTCGACGATGAAGACCCGCTCCAGAATGTTGTCTTCGCCCAGGGCCTTTTTGGCGGCTTCGGCGACGATTCTCTTGTAGGACTCGCCGTTGATCATGATCTGCCATTTACCGGTGCGGACCGGTTTGGCACCGGATTTCAGGGCGCCCAGCTTCTGGCCTTTTTTACCATCGAGGTTTTTGCCCTCATCGGTTTTCTTCCAGACCGGCAGCCCCCACTCCTCGAACAGGTGAACCGAATCATCGACATGGCAGCCCAGATCGAAGATCAGGTCTTCGCGGACGATTCCCATCAGGTCGTTGCGGACCATTCGAACGTAGTCATCGGGGGTATTGTCGCCGATATAGGTATTGATGGCGGACAGACCCTGGGCCACTGCGCCGCTTCGCTCCATGGCGGCCTTATCCACCAGAAGAACCTTCTTGTCGCCGGCCCATTTTTTAATCTCGAAAGCGGTACCGCAGGCAGCCATGCCGCCGCCGACGATCAGAATATCAACTTCGCGCTCTTCAACTTCCGGATCCCTAACGGCCTTGAGTTCACCTTTCGGTTTATTCGGTAATGCCATACGACTTCCTCCTTAATAGATTCAGCTTTGTTAATATTATCTGAATTTCAGTCCTCTATGTGTCGTCCGATCGCTCGGGGACAGTTCCGTTTTGCGCTTAATCCGAAAAAGCCAAACTTAGGCGGTCGCGATCGGTTTCGGGATCTCATAGCCTTCCGTTTCTTCCGTGCTGAGCAGTTCGCTGTCAAGGTCTTTGCCCTGCAGGTCGGCGTAGGCATTGGATTCGCCTTCGGGGGTGGTCCGGATGGGGAACTTGAACCGTTTGATGGTACCGTTTCTGAACTTACAGGTCCACATGACATCCTCGGTACCCATCATCGGCATGATGCTGCTTCCTAGCGGCACGAAGTCGGCGTAGCCGCGAACTTCGATCGCCTGAGTCGGGCAGATTTTTACGCAAGAAAAGCATTCCCAGCACTGGTCCGGCTCCTGGTTGTAGGCTTTCATGGAATTGGGTTCCAGGACCATCAGATCATTGGGGCAGATGTACATACAAGCGGTCTTTTCGCCACCTTTACAGCCGTCACA
Source organism: Desulfobacteraceae bacterium (assembly GCA_041642315.1). Lineage (GTDB taxonomy): Bacteria > Desulfobacterota > Desulfobacteria > Desulfobacterales > Desulfococcaceae > JAABSQ01. The sequence goes on from JBEPWQ010000135.1 coordinate 8,478, forward strand.
CTTTTCATTGATTACGAAACTTGGCATTGACAATACCTCCTACGTTCACTTTGATTTTTAAGTTTCCAAACTCGCTTTACTGTTTCTCGCGCACGATCTAAGCCGTTTACACCTCCCTTCCTCAGAATTTTATATTCAGTACGCCCTGTTTTGACCTTGGGCAGGTTTCGTTTCTTCCTTCAATCATCACACCGAAATTAGCCAAAGTATTTTCCTATGCTAAATCGACGACATTGTAAATAGTTTTCTGCATTTCAGATTTTTTTTAAGTACGCCATCGTCCTTCATGAATTCAAAAGAGACCATCTATACAGGCATTGCCCCACCTCGGGGGGCATCAGGCCGATCTGGAGGAATCGGTTTTATAAGCCCCCCCGGACCGAAAGCCCAGCCGTATAAGCATATTTCCGATCGTGTTCTCATTGGGCAGCTGGTCATCGGAATAGGCAAATTCTTCAATAAGGGTCTGCCGGACCCCCTTGGCCGTGATCTTGCCCTGTGGGAAATAGAATTCGTAAGCCGGATTCAGATTTCCGCCGGAGTCGACAATGGACCGAATGTCATCTCCGAGTTGAGGCAATTTTTCTTCCGTCCGCTTATTGCCCCGAGCGGCATAATTGTCGATGCACCGAATTCGGGTTTCCAGCTCCCGGATTCCTTTTTTGACGGTTTCCCGACCCCAGCCGAATTCCCGCTCCGCCTTCCGGGCGTTTCCTTCCAGGAGTTCCAGGGTGACCTCTGCGATGAACTCCCGTTTCTGGACGCCTCTCAGTTTTTTGGCCGTGTTTTTGATAATGGATTTGACAGCGTCGGTTATTTCACTCAAAGCTACGGTCTCTTCCGCATGATCTGTTTTTAAAAAGGCGTATGACATAACCAACCGTTGCCTGTGGTGATTGCCGGAAGGGAACAGGGCACCCACCAATTGGGTAAACTATTTTCCGACGGAGTCGGTCTAACACCCTTTTTCCGCCTTGTCAATACATTTTAAAACGCCTTTTTGACCCCCGCATGGGAAGGATTCCGTCCCACGGATAGGATACCCCAACCGGCATTACCCGAGATCCGAAAAAGACACCGGCTTCACCGATGCGCTCCGACTGTTTTCGGTTGACAAACCGCCGTATCGG
>JBEPWQ010000136.1:0-9564 GCA_041642315.1 Desulfobacteraceae bacterium
AATAATCATACGCTCCGGTTCCCGGGGGCAATACATGCTTTTTAGGATTATGGCTTTGGATTTCCTTTATTTTTGATCAGAAGCGTTGCCGATGGAAGCAAAGAGGCAGGACTGCGGCCTGCCCCTTCGGGATGGACGAAATTTAGGACGTGTAGATGGAGCACTGCCGGGCGGTCTGGGCCGCCTCCATGAGGGCTTCGGAAAAGGTCGGGTGGCCGTGCATGGTGCGGGCGATGTCTTCGGACGAGGCGCCGAATTCGATGGCCAACACGCACTCGGCGATCATGTCCGCGGCCCGGGGGCCGAAGATGTGTACCCCGAGAATTCGGTCGGTATGGGAATGGCAGATGAGCTTGACGAATCCGTCGGTTTGGCCCATGCAGCGGGCCCGTCCGGCCCCCGAGAAGGGGTAGGTTCCCACGCAGTAGGGGATCTCCAGGTCCTTCACCTGCTCTTCGGTCATGCCCACCGCGGCCACTTCGGGCCAGGTGTAAATCACACCGGGAATGGCGTCGTAATTGACCTCGCCGGGTTTTCCGGCCATGTTTTCCACGGCGGCCACCCCTTCGGAGGAGGCCTTGTGGGCCAGCGCCGGACCGGCGATGAGATCGCCGATGGCGTACACATTCGGGACGGAGGTTCGGTAAGCGGCGTCCACCGCCACATGCCCGGTTCGAGGGTCGGTCTCCACCCCGATCTCCTCCAGGTTCAGATCCCGGGTCAGGGGTTTTCGGCCCACCGCCACCAGGAGACGGTCGAATGTGAGGGTGGATGCCTCGCCTTCCCGGTCCACAGTCACCTGGATCTTGTTGTTGGCCGTTTTGGCGCCGGTGACTTTTGTCTTCAGCATGAATTCGATCCCCTGGCGCTTTAAAATCCGCTCCAGGCCGCGGATGATCTGGCTGTCCATGGCGGAGGCGATTGTCGGGAGCATTTCAATCACCGTTACCTTGGCACCCAGCCGCCGCCAGACCGACCCCAGTTCCAGCCCGATATAGCCCCCGCCCACGATCCCCAGGTGCCTGGGGACCTTTTCCAGGGCCAGGGCCTCGGTGGAGGTGATGATCCGTTCGCCGTCGAAATCGAGCCCGGGCACGGCCACCGGTTCGCTGCCGGTGGCCAGCAGGATGTTCTTGGCGCTGAGGGTCTTTTCCTTTCCACCCCCGTTTGTGACGGTGACCCGGTCGGCGGCGGCCAGGCGGGCGGTGCCCTGATGGATGTCGATCTTGTTTCCTTCCAGCAGTTTTCGCACCTGGTCGGTCAGGTCTTTCACCACCTGGTCCTTTCGGGCCATCATGGCGGCCAGATCCAAAGACAATTTGCCGGTTTTGATGCCGTGCTCCGCGAACTTTTCTTTGGCCTGTTCATAGTGCTCGCTGGAGTCGAGCAGGGCCTTGCTGGGGATGCACCCGACATTGAGGCAGACCCCGCCCAGGCGGGGCTCCTTTTCGATGCAGGCGGTCTTAATGCCGAGTTGGGCCGCCCGGGCCGCGGCCACATACCCGCCGGGTCCGGAGCCGATGACGATCAGATCGTAGGTGTAGCTTGCTGCCATTGAAACCTCCCTCATTGGACGATAATTTAGGCCTTGATTATCTTTTAAGCCAAACCTGAGTGAACGCCACCCCGGGATCTTTTCCCGGGCCGGGAAGCTGTTTGAGCGACAGCGAGTTCTTGCCGGAGCGGGAAAAGATCCCGGGGTGGCCGAAACGGTGATCAAAGCCGTAACTTACATGCGCATGTGAATAGGCCGGAATGGGAATGGGTCGTCCCGGTCAGACGGTGATCAGCATCCGCTCGGGGTTTTCCACGAACTCCTTGATCCGGCGCAGAAAGGTGACCGCCTCCCGGCCGTCCACAATGCGGTGGTCATAGCTCAGGGCCACATACATCATGGGCCGAATCACGATTTCGTCATCCACCACCACCGGCCGTTTTTCGATCCGGTGCATTCCCAGAATCCCGCTCTGGGGGGTGTTGAGAATCGGGGTGCTGAGCATGGAGCCGAAGACCCCGCCGTTGGTGATGGTAAAGGTGCCGCCCTCGAGATCCGAGAGTTCCAGGCGGTTGTCTTTGATCTTTTTGATATAATCGATGATCGCCTTTTCGATGTCGGCGAAGCCGAGCCGTTCGGCATGGCGGATCACCGGCACCACCAGCCCCCGGGGCGACCCGACCGCGATGCCGATGTGGTAGTAGTCATGGTAGACGATCTCGTCCCCCTCGATAAAGGCGTTGATCTCGGGGAATTCCTTGAGCGCCTCGACCCCCGCCTTGATAAAAAAGGACATAAAGCCCAGTGACACCTCGTGCTTTTTCTGAAAGGCCTCCTTGTACCGGGAGCGCATCTCCATGGACCGGCTCATGTCGATGTCGTTGAAGGTGGTGAGCATGGCGGTGGACTGCTTGGCTCCCACCAGGCGGGCCGCGATCCGTTTTCGAATGGGGCTCATGGCCTTGCGCCGGGTGCCCGATTCCGGCTCCGCGGGGGACGGAGGAACGACCGGGGCCGCCTTTTCGGTCTTTTCAGGCCGCATCGGTTCGGGTGTGGGGGCCTCTTCAGGGGCCCTTCTGGATTCCAGGTAGCGGACCACATCCCCTTTGGTGATTCGGCCGGCCGGGCCGGTGCCGGTGAGCCGGGCGGTATCGATGTCGTACTCCGCCACCATCCGCCGCACCGAGGGTGCCAGGTCGGCGGATTCCCGGGCCGGTTCTGGGGCCGGCTTTTTTTCGGCCGGTGGCGGCTTTGCTGCCGGTTTCTCTTCGCCCGCCGGTTCGGCCGCGGGAGCGGGCTCGGTCTTTTTCGCCGCCGCTTCTTTCTCCGCCGCTTTCGAAGGCGCGGTTTCTTTTGCCTCGGCCGCCTCCGGAGCCGGTTTTTCAGGCGCTTGGGCTTCCGTTCCGGTTTCGGTTTCGATCATCCCCACCACGGTGCCGATGGCCACGGTTTCACCTTCTTCTACCTGGATCCGCAGAATCCCGTCGGCTTCGGCGTTGACCTCCAGGGTGATTTTGTCGGTTTCGAGCACGAAAATGGGCTCATCCCGCTTGACCGTGTCGCCGTCTTCTTTGAACCACTCGGCCAGAATCGCCTCCTGAACCGATTCGCCCACGCTGGGCACTTTGATTTCGATTGCCATGGATGGTTCGCTCCTTATGCTTCGAATGGATTCACTGCTGTAGAACCTGAATCAGTCAATTTTTCGGAATGACGCGATTATCCGGTGGTTACACCGGATTCCTGACCGATGGCCTCGTCCGGAATGGCGCCCTGCTGCTGCCTATAGATATTGGCAAAGCCGGTGGCGGGGCTGGCAGACGGCCTGCGACCCACATAGGTCGGTTCCTTTCCGATCATCTCCGTCAGCCGCGGCCGCATAAAGGTCCAGGGCCCCATGTTTTCGGGTTCTTCCTGGACCCAGTACCATTCCTCCGTTTCCCGGTATTTTTCAATGATGCGCGCCAGCGTTTCTCCGGGAAAGGGATAGAGCTGTTCGACCCGTACGATGATGATCGAGGACTTGAGGGTGTCCCGGCGCTGGAGGAGTTGATAGAAGATCTTGCCGCTGCAGAAGACGACCCGGCGGGGTTTTTCGATTTCGGCGCCGTCGTCCAGGACCGGTTGAAAGCTTCCGACGGTCAGGTCGGTCAGTTTGGACACCCCCTGAGGATGGCGAAGCAGGCTCTTGGGCGCCATGACGACGAGCGGTTTGCGGTACCGGCTCAGGACCTGCCGCCGCAGCAGGTGAAAATACTGGGCCGGGGTGGTCATGTTGCAGACCTGCAGGTTGTCGTCGGCGCACAGTTGCAAAAAGCGCTCCAGACGGGCGCTGGAATGCTCGGGACCGAGCCCCTCCCAGCCATGGGGCAGAAGCAGGACCAGTCCGCTCATCCGCTGCCATTTGGTCTCTCCCGCCGCGATGTACAGATCGATGACCGACTGGGCGTTGTTGCAGAAGTCGCCGAACTGGGCCTCCCAGATGGTCAGCCCCTCGGGTCTGACCAGGGAATACCCGTACTCGAATCCCAGCACCCCCGTCTCCGACAGGGGGCTGTTCAGAACGCAAAATCCGCCTCCGTCTTTGGAAACCGTTTGCAGGGGCACATATTCGTCGCCGGTTTTGGTGTTCATCAGCACGCTGTGGCGCTGGCTGAAGGTGCCCCGGGCGCTGTCCTGGCCGCTGAGCCGAACGAAATAGCCGTCGTTCACCAGGGTGCCGAAGGCCAGGGCCTCGGCATTGGCCCAGTCGATGCCCTCGCCTTTGTCCACCGCTTCCTGCCGGGCCTTTAACAGCCGTTTGATTTTGGTGTGGGGCTTGAATCCCTTGGGAAACGCAGTGAGCTTGCGCGACAGGTCGATCAGTTTTTCGGCATCCACGCCGGTCTCGATGAGTCCATAGGCGTAGCCGGTTTCATAGTCTTTCCAGTTTTCATAGAACTGCACTCTGGGAAAGGACCGGGGATTGTCCTGGGCCGCCTGAAAGGCATCATCCAGACACTGGTTCACGTCGGATTCGATCTTTTCGATCTCTTCCTCGGTGATATCCCGGTTGTCGATCAGTTTTTCGCCGTAAGTCTTATAGATCGGCGGCCGCTTCTTGATTCGCTCATACATCAGCGGCTGGGTGAAATAGGGTTCATCTCCCTCGTTGTGTCCGTAGCGCCGGTAGCAGATCAGATCGATGACCACATCCTTGCCGAAGGTTTTGCGGTAGTCATAGGCCAGCTTGATAATGTGGACCACCGCCTCGGGGTTTTCCCCGTGAACGTGGAAAATGGGTACCATCAGCAGCTTTGCCACATCGGTGGAGTACCGGGTGGATCTGGCATGTTCGGGCAGGGTTGTGTATCCGATCTGGTTATTGATGATAATGTGGACGGTGCCGTGTGTGCCGTAGCCTTCCAACTGAGAGAGCTGAAGGGTTTCCATTACCACGCCCTGGCCGGCGAAGGCCGCGTCTCCGTGGATCAGCAGCGGCAGCACCTGGCTGCGGTTTTCACCATTGCGGATGTCCTGACGGGCGTAGGCGACCCCTTCGGCCACCGGGTCCACCGATTCGAGATGGCTCGGGTTGTTGACCAGAAAGACCCGCAGCTCCCGGCTGTTGGCCAGTTTGATATCGGTGAGATACCCGTTGTGGTACTTGACGTCCCCGGAACCGACCAGGCTTTCCGGATCATAGGTGTTGGCGAACTCCCGAAAGATCTCCTCGTAGGATTTGAACAGAATGTTGCTCTGGACATTGAGCCTTCCCCGGTGGGCCATGCCCAGGACCACCTCCCGGCACCCGTTGGCCGATGCATGAAGCAGGAGGGTGTCGAGCATCGGAATCAGGGATTCCCCCCCTTCCAGCGAAAACCGGGTCTGGCCCATGTATTTCTTGTTCAGATAGGTTTCGAAAAGGGTCGCCTGGGAGAGTTTGTGAAAAATCCGCACCCGCTCCTCCGGTTTCAACTCCGGCCGGTTGCGCACCGGCTCCATCCGGTCCTGAAGCCACCGCCGCTCCTGGGGGTCCTGAAGGTGCATGTATTCCACGCCGACGGCCCGACAATAGGTCTCCCGAAGAAAGGCGATGATCTCTTTGAGCGGTGCGCTGCGGGTTTGGGACAGCCGGCGGGTGTAAAACTCGGTCTCCAGGTCTTCGGATGAGAGATGGAAGGCGGAAAGGTCCAGAAGCGGATGGGAAGTGGGGCAGGCCGCCAGGGGATCGAGGCAGGCCAGCAGGTGGCCGATGTCCCGGTACCGGTACTTGAGCGCCTCCACCCGCGACTGCTGCAGGACCCGGTCGAGGGTGCAGGCGTCTTCCGGAATCGCCTCGCCGGGGGCGGGTTCGGGCATGGCTTCGGTGGACGGGGCCTTTTCACGGCCGGGCTCCGCTTCCGTCCTTGCAGGCGGCCTCCCAGTTATTCCCTCCTGATCGGCTCCCTCGAATTCTTTCAGAAATATCCGCCATTCCTCGGATACGGAGTCGGGATTTTCAATCCATCTTTGGTATTGCTGCTCGATATAGTCGAGGTTCAGTGCTTCGGGTATGGTCATATGTTTTTTCCTTACTTCTGCTTTCATCATTCCGGAACAGCTTCGAAACGGTTCCTGAACCATTCCGCGACCGTCTCGGCGATATGCCGCCGATGCGCGGGGTCACTGAACATGTGGTCGGCTCCGGAGACGATCTCCAGGTCGACATTCGGGTTCAGAGACCGGGCCTCTCTGGCGTTTTCCACCGATATGATCTCGTCCTGATCCCCGTGGACGATCAGCAGGGGCGGGTCGAAGCGGCGGACGGTTTCCCGAAGATCATATTTTTGAAGGTCGGTGAAAAAGGTCTCCTTCAGCTCCAGATCCCGCCCGCGGCTTTCGAAATGAAGGCGTCCGGTTCGCCGGAGTTCTTCCATCTTTTCTTTGCCGAAGAAAGGAGCCGATTCCTTGCCGGCCATTCTTCCGCCCAAGGCGCACACCCCCGAAACATCCTTCAGCCGCGCACCGGCCAGTACCGCCACGGCCGCGCCCATGCTGTGGCCGGCCAGACCGAATCGGGTATACCCCTGCTCGGCGAAAAACCGGGCCGCACGTTCCATTTCATCGGTATGTTTGGAATAGGAGGTGTTGGAAAAATCGCCCTCGCTCTGGCCGTTGCCGGAAAAATCGAAACGAAGCGCGGCCATTCCCGTTTTTGCCAATACCGTGCTGATTTCCCGGATGATGGAAATATGGCGGGAGCAGGTAAAGCAGTGGCCCAGGACCACCCCGCAATGAGTCGATTCGTCGGGCATGTGCAGGGTGCCTGCGATCTTTTCTCCCGCTTCATTAAAGAAGTGAACCGAACGGGTGTTGTTTTTGGAAGTGTTCATGAAACTCCGGTATCGATGTGAATCGCCGTCGGCGCCAGCAGGTCGCTTCAGTATTGTTGAAATGGGCCTATATACAGGCTTTTAATGAAATGGGGAGAGTGTGTCAATAAAGGATTTCCCGCATATTCCGAATACATCCCCCTTTGGAATGGGGGACGAGAGGGCTACAGCGCCAGGGCGAGAATCATGGACAGGAACAGGACCAGGACCAGGGTGCCGGCCAGGGGACCCTCCATAAGCCATTTTTCGATTTGTCCGCTGCCTTCGAGAAAGGGCTTCACGGGGAGCCATTTTTGCAGGGTTCGAACGGTCCCGGCGACGATGGGCAGGGCGGAACTGGTGGGTCGGCTGATGAGCCTGACCGGAAAAGGAGGGGTCAGGCGAGTCAAAAAACGGGAAAGGGGCCGGAAAAGATGCAGGATGTCACCCGGCGGCAGCGTCGGAATGGGCCTGCGGCCCCAGCGCCAGACCGCCAGGGAAAAGAAGAGCCCGATCAATAGCGGCGGGAGCGCGGCGCCCCAAGCTCCGGGCGACAGGGCCGCATCCACGTATCCCTCCCACCCGAGGCCGAAATAGGCGATATGGATCATGGCCGACATCAGCACCACGCCGAGCCACGGAATCCAGATTCGCCGGGAAGGATGGGGTGTCGCCGCCTTTGCGTCCCGAATCAGCAGGAGTTCGAACCGGAAGAGCAGAACAACGGTGGCGAATGCCACCAGAAGCAGGACCGCATTCAGCCAGGCGGCCCATGGGGCCGGCAGAGCCGCCTTCAGATCCTTGAAAGGCAGCTTGGCGATCGCCCCTCCGGTGGCCGGAAAGCCGGCGAAGACGAGCAGCGGCAAAAAACCGGTCAGGAGCAGAAGGGTCCGGACCGGTTTCGCGGTCGGGAATGCGGCGGCCGCTCCCACCGAAAGAAAAAGGGCCCCTTTTGTGAGGGCATGATACATGGCGAAAATCAGAATCCCGGTTGCCGCCACCGGCCAGATCGTCGGTTCGTAAAGCGCGGCGCCGACAGCGAAGGTCATCGGGCCCATTTTGCTGATGCTCGAATAGGCCAGAAGCGCCTTGGGGTGGGTCTGGGTTATGGCCGCGGCCGCTCCGAAAACGGCGGCCGCCAGGCTCAGGACCATCACCGTCGCCCCGATGGGGGCCGACTGCAAGGCGCCCAGGGGAACAAAGACCATCATTCCGAAAAGCCCGGCTTTGATCATGGCGCCGCTTAGAACGGCGCTGGCGGGGGTCGGGGCGGCCGGATGGGCCAGAGGAAGCCATATGTGCAGGGGAAGAACGCCGGCCTTGATGCCGAAACCGAGAAGCAGCAGAACCGTCAGCACGGGGCCGTTCGGGCTTTCGGCCAGAGCGGCGGCCCAGTCGGCGATCAGAAGCTGTTCCGAGGCGGCGTAGCCTGCGGCCAGGGCCGGAAAAAGAAGCATCTCTCCGAGGACCACGAGAACAAGGTAGACGTTGCCGGCATACCGGGCCGGGTCGTTCCGAAGGTGGACCACCAGGCCGTAGGAGGCAAAGCTCATCAGGGCGTAGAGGGTATAAAAGCTCCCGATGTCCCGGGCGATCAGAAGGCCGAGGTTTCCCGCCATCGCCGCCAGAAAAAAACCGAAGAATTCGCGCTGCCGATTCGAGGGGACGTACCCCAGCGCATGAAGTCCCGCCATCCACCAGAGCAGAGAGGTGAACAGCAGAAAAACCCGCGAGAAAGCATCGAGACCGAGGGTGGTTCCGAGCAGAAGGAAGGGCAGATGGACGTCGGGGGTGTCACCCCCGAACAGGACCAGAAAAAGGGCCGGCATTGCGGTCCAGGGTGCGATCGCCAGGAGCCACCGGCATTTCCGGTCTTTGCCGACTGCGAGAGCGAAGGCGACCAGGAGCGGAAGGACGATGACCGCCGGGAAAAGAAAGGTCCAGGCAAGGGGATGAAGAGAATTCATGGTGTATACTCCCGGAACATGATCAGCCGCGCCCAGGAGAGGGGGCTCAACGGCATCGCCGCCAGAAGGCCGAGCAGGACCGTTATCAGGGCCGTGAATACCGGCGGCATCAGCAGGTAGGGATGGATTTCCCAGCGTTGAGCCGCGGGGCGTTCGGGAAGGGGCTGTTCCGGTTCGCAAAACCAGGCGTAATAGATGATGGGCAGAAAATAGGCGGCGTTGAGGATGCTGCTGAGAAGCAGTACCCCGATAATCAATGGCATGTCGGCCTCCAGTGCTCCCAGGGTCAGAAACCATTTGCTGAAAAATCCGGCCATCGGCGGCACCCCGATCATTCCCATGGCGGCCACGGTGAAGGCGCCCATGGTCAGGGGCATTCGGCGGCCCACCCCCCGGAGTTCGCTGATGCGGTGAAAATGGAGCTCTTCGGCCACGTTTCCGGCGCAGAAGAACATGGTAATCTTCATGATGCCCTGGTGAACCAGGTGTACGATACCGCCGATGGTGGCCAGCGGCCCCACAATGGCCGTTCCGAGGGTGATGTAGGAGACCTGGCTCACAGTGGAATAGGCGAGCCGCCGCTTGAAATCGTCCTGGAACATCGCCCGCAGGGAGCCGTAGAGAATCGTTGCCCCGGCGAAAAAGATGAGTCCTTCGCGCACACCCATGGCGGTGACGGCTTCGACGCCGAAAACGTCGTATACCACCCGAACGATGCCGAAGACGCCCGCCTTGACCACGGCGACCGCATGGAGCAGGGCGCTTACCG
>JBEPWQ010000137.1:0-9439 GCA_041642315.1 Desulfobacteraceae bacterium
ACATCTCGGCCAAGGTCGAATACATCAACTACCGAAATGCTCTGAAGTATAATCTCCTGACCCGGGATGAGCTTCAGGGCGTCGAAATGAAACAGATCCTGCATGCCCGGGAAGAGGGGATCGCGCTGTTGCGGTCTCACGTCAAAAAACGGCCCGGTTCTCGGCTCTAAATTTCAACCGACAACGCATCGGTCCCAGGGGAAACGGCCCGGCGCCGCTTCCCCTTTTTAACGCCGTTCGTTCGGCACGTTCCTTCGACACGGGCCCTCTTTTCCGCGCCCCCGAAACAGTACTGTTCCGCGGCAACGGTGATTTTTCCGACGTAAAATAAAGCCGATCCGTACCGATAATACCGGATTTGCCTTATTTTCCTGAAATTTTTCACATGATATCAGCAGATCGAATCCGGGTTTGTCCGGCTCGAGTTGATGAGCATGGAATTTGTATAGATTCAAGTCTTTATCATCCAATTTGAAACAAAGGAGGAACACCATGGCTGAGCATCAATTTTTGAAACACCTTCGAGAGGACCACGAAGAACAGAAAACACTCGGCAAGCAGTTGATCGACGCCGCATCTCCGGAAGAAAGAGAGAAAATGCGGCAGAAGTTCTATGAGGAGCTGTATCCCCACATGGTCGGCGAAGAAGCATCCATGTTCAAACGGCTCAAGGATGCCGAGGATGAAGAGATTCGGGCCGATGCCCTGGAAAACCTTCAGGAGCATCATGTGGCCAAAGTCGTGCTTCGAGAGCTGATGGACCTGGAGACCGACAGCGAAGTGTTCAAGGCCAAGGCAAAGGTGCTGGACGAGTTGAACCGGCACCATCTGGAAGAAGAGGAGAAGGAGGCGTTTAAACACCTTCAGAAGCTCTGCTCGGATCAGGAGCTGTCCGAGCTGTTCGAGCAATATGAGCAGGCCGAGGAGAAAGCCAAGGAAGAATAGACGCATGCGGGTGAAGAATCGAGGAGACGGTCCAAATCCCCGCCGGGCCGACTGAATCCGTGGCTCCTTCCCCAGAGCCGCGATTCGGTGAATCGCCTTGGCCATAGATTCCTCGGCTCCCTGCACAAAAACGGACCCGGCCAGAAGGGGCCAGACCAGCAGGCCGCATGCCGGTGAGACCAGCACATCGATTCGGGGAACCATGGCTTTCAGGACGATAGTGCCGAATCCTTCGACTTCCGGTTCGCTGTCCGTTCCCCTTTGACCCCGGTTCAGTCGTCACCGATGGCAAGTCAACCGTGAGCCAGCCGAGATCCCAAATAACGCTCCACGATCTCCCGCGATTCTGCTGTGGATGCCAGGCGGACACGCGGATAGAGGCGCCGGCAATCGTCCAGGGATAATTGGTCGGTGACGCTGCCAATTTCCAGCTCGTCGCGGGTGTGTGGGTAGGTGTCCGCATCGGCGGCAATTTCTTCCTTGAGGATCAGTTTGTTGTATATCAGCGCCCGGGCCGCCAAGAGGTTTTCGGTCGGGAAGCGGCCCTGGGGATGAAACCGATAATAAAGGGTCAGCAGGTCTCCAGGGCCGAACAGATGGCGTCGGTAGCCCAGTTTGCGCACCACGGCGGTCATGAGAAAATGCAATCGCAGGGGAAAACCGGCTGGCAGCCGCCTTCTGAGTTCGTGCCACAGGGGATAATGAATCTGTCCAGCTTCGAGGTAGACCTTGCCCGAATTTTGAACGAGGACCACCATCGCCTCGGCCCGCATTTGATCGCGCAGGGCGAATCGCTGGGCATCGGCCCAGGCAAAGCGTTTGACGGCATCGATCGTGGTGTCTAAGTTGTCGCAGCCGGATGCGCGGTAAAAGTCAAGTAGTGCTTTGGTAGCCAAGTGTTCGGCGCGATACACCCGATAAAGATCCGTGCCCGCGGGCAGATCCTGGGGCCCCTCTCCATTGGCGAAACGATCGTGAATAGACAACAGCAGGTCGATAAAAGGTTCAACCTGCACCAGTCGGGTGCCGGCCTGACGGCGTTCACGCAGGACCTCCGCCATCCGGCGGCTGAATTCGGGATACTCCAGCTCCTGGTCTTCGAGATAGGCGTCGATGGAGATCTTTCCGTCGAGCATGGGGTCAAAGCGCTTGTCGAGCGGCTCTTCCAGAAGGATCGTGTCGTGATCGGCCATCAGCTGCCGGGCCAGGGGGATGGTTTCCGGGCGGTGATTGGACAAAACGAGGATGGCGGAAGCCCTCATGGCGCCCTCCGTACCGGGTTCTTTTCCGTAAGATAGCCCCAATCACGGCGCGGCAGTTGCCGGCGATGCAACGCAGGGTTGTTGCGGGATCGGATGTTGACGGCTTCATAGTAGCGCTGCCACAACACTTGGCAGAGCTGTTCCTGCTCATCGACCGTCGGTTTCGAATTTCGTTCGACGCGAAGGCGCCGCAGAGCGCGGCAGGCGCTGCAGGGAGGCAGCGGTTCGGGCGTGGCACGGAAGGTGGTTCGATCCGGCCCCCGTTCACTGGCTCGATTCCATCCCATTGCAACGTAGGAAGGGCTGGGCCCGGGAGACAACCGCCCAGCTGTTTGGGGTGTTCGAATCGAAGACGTCCTTTTTTGCGCAAGCCAATGATTCGATTGGACGGCGGGCGCAGAGGCGGGCACGCGGCGCAGCCGCTTGCGCTCCTCGCGGGTCTCGGCGATGGTTTCGCGAATGACATCAATTGGTGGGTACCCAAAAAGACGGGTTATCTCTTTGACAACGCGCATTATTCACTCCTTTTTTTCTGTAATAATAGATCGAGGTGAGCCGGTGGATGACACAATTCATCCACCCACGATTTCGGGAAGGCCTCAGAACCAGGGTAGATGTTATTAAAAGGTTCTTGTCGCCCCCCATCCCGCCATCCACGGCGATAATCTGGCCGGTGATCCACGAGGTTGAATCGCCAAGTAGGAATTTTGCCGCGGCAGCCTTCTCTGCGGGGCTTCCACTATATTTGAGCGGGTGTCGCTTCGCAGCATCAGATCGTTTGCCTTCATCGGACAGCAGTGTTCTGGCCATATTCGTCAGCTACGGAACGATCGTATGGACCCTTATCCTGGGTGCGAATTCGGCAGCCTGTATTTTGCGTATAATTTTTTCTAACCACAGGGTAAGAATTCAGGAGACCGGAACAACAATAGAGAATTAATGGTATACAGATAGTATAAACCTACCATCCATTATTAAAATCATGCTCTGCTTCAATAGGCACCTGCATTAATTAAGGGAAATCAGGTCAATTTGCCTCCATGGCGGTGAACACGGGTGCCTTCATGGGCGTGTTCTACTTAGGGACTGGAGATACTGCGATTTACTGCGTGCTGGTGATAATCTCCGGCATCGGATTCGGCGCTACTCTGGACCTCCCCTCAGCCATCCAGGCAGATGTGATCGATTACCACGAACTTAAAACAGGCCGATGGCCGAGGAGAAAGCCAAAGAAGAATAGAAGCCTGCATGTGGAGAATCGAGGAGACGAGCCAGATCCCGGGCCAAATTCAGTTTGAAATCATCGGGGTGAATGGCGAAGCGGACCGGGCGGTTCAATGCCTGGCCCGCCCCGATCTGAATTCGATTCATGGCACGCAACAGGTATTTCCGCAGGGCGGTGTCCGCTTCGAATCCGGCCAGGGGCAGGGGATGAAAACGATTTCGGGCCGTGTCCTGAATGCCGGTCAGTGTTTCCACATATCGAAAGGGAATCCGCCGGTGCAGCCGCCGCCCGGGAATTCCCAATGCCCAGGCCGGGGGCACGTAGAGGATCGGGGGAGTGAGCCCGTGGTCCGGAAACCAGCGGTGGCACTGCGCCATGAGATCGAGAATCTTCGATTCATCCAGGGCGAGGTGTTCGGCCACTCCCCGGGAGAAGCATCGGCTGTGGAGCCGGTGATAGGGGGTGCGGGGGGTGCAGCGATGAAACCAGCCGTGGCCGGCCAGTTCGATGCCCGATTTTTGCCGGCGGGCCAGGTATATAAGGTCTTCAATTTTCCAGTCGGCCCCCGGCACCACCAGCAGGGTGATCTGATTCACCCCGATTCCGCTCAATCGACAGAGAATGTCGTTCACCTGCGGCAGGGTCTCCGGCATGACATCATGGATGGAGATCAGACGGCGAAGGCGCATCCCGGAATACATCAGCCGACGGCGGCCGGAGCACCCCAGGCCGGATTCGGGATTTTCCCCTCCGGGTCTTGAATCGCCACCGCCTGAATCAGGGCCGCCCAGTGGTCCACCGAGGTCTGGGAAAACCGCCGGGACGCCAGGCAGGCCCGCCGGGCCGACCGAATCCGCGCTTCCTTCCCCAGAGCCGTGATTCGGTGAATCGCATCGGCCAGAGACTCCTCGGCTCCCTGCACGAAAACGGACCCGGCCAGCAGGGGCCAGTCCAGCAGGCCGCATGCCGGCGAAACCAGCACATTGATCCGGCGGGCCATGGCCTCCAGGGCGATGGTGCCGAACCCCTCCACTTTCGAGGGCAGCACCAGCAGATCGCTCTCATCCAGGATCTTCATCAGCTGTTCACGATCACACCACCCGGCGTATTCGAGGTTGGCCAGGGCGCCGGCCTGGCGCTGCACAAGCGGCTTCATAGGGCCGTCGCCGGCCACCACGAACCGAAGGTGGTTCAGCCGAGCGGCGGCCTTCGTGAAGTGCGCGATGTTTTTTTCCGGAGCCAGGCGGCCGGCAAAGATCACCGTGGACAGCTTTCCGGCCGCCGGTTTTACTGGTGAATTCAGAAAGCACCGGTGCAACGGGGTGCCCACCAGATCGACCCGGGCGGACCCTTCGGACCGGGCGGTGGAGGCCATTTCCCGGCTGTTGGCTACCACCGCGGCCGCCGACCGGAAAAAGATCTTCTGCCAGTATCCGGCACCTTTCCGCAGCCGTTTGCCGAGGCCGTCTTCCACACTCAGTTCTATCAGGTCATCATAGCGGGTGTGAAAACCGGCGATAAACGGAATCCGGTGCCACCGTGCGATCAGCAGCCCCGCCAACCCGAAGGGGCCGGGTATCGGCGCCACCACCGCCAGGGGCCGGTTCCGTTTGACCAGCCGCAATAACGGCCCCATCCGGGGCAGGTAGATCTTCTGGGTGGGGTCTCCGGGCAGGGGAAAGGCCGGCCCTTGAAACGGATTTTCACCCGCCTGGGTCGGGCAGATCAATCTGATGCCGGGCAGGCGGGCGCGAAGATGGTCCACCAGGTCGCAGTAATAGGAGCCGACGCCGTTACGATGGGCGATGGCGTCGGACAAAATCAGCACACGGGTCGCGGGGGCATCATTCATGGTTCGACTCCGGCGGCGATTCTCCGGCCGGCTCGTGCCGTTACCGAGCCCGGGACGGGGGTTCGCTGATGTGACGGAAACCCGAACTGATCAAAAACATACCGGAATTCTTCATAGAGGATGTCGGGGTCCAATGAAAATTGGTCCAGGGAATACCGGTGGCGGCTCTGAAAAGACCGGGCCCGGCAGGTCAAGGTTTCCAGATGATGTAGATATTCAGGGGTGATGTGCAATCCGAAGCGATGGTAGATCGCCTCCACCGTGCCGATTCCGTCGGTTTTCAAGGTGTCCATGGGAATAAACACGGCCCGGTGAGTCTCCATCCGGTCCAGAACCGATACGAGATGCCGATAATAATAGCGGAGCATATCCAGCAGCTGGGCATAATAGGTGTCGCCCTTCAGGTCGTTGTCGAAAGTTCGGGCCCCCTCGGTCATGGAGCTCAAGAGGGACGGAACGGTTTTGAACGGACTGCGCACAGTGGCGATGATTCGGCAGTCCGGAAAGGTCTCGGTGAGGGTGTGGACCAGGGGGCTGAAGGAGGGGTTTTTGGACAGGTACCGCTTGTGGGGGCCGTGAAAAAAGAGGTGACGTTTCAGAATGCCTTGGTAAAACGCCATCACCCGTCTTTTTTCATCGGCGGATGCCCGGTCGTCGAAATAGGCCAGGTGGCCCAGCACCGCCGGCATGGGAAAGGGCAGCATCAACAGAAGGCAGGAGAGGATCGGGGCCAGGGCGAAGTAGTCCTCCTCGGGTCCGAACAGGGAGATGGGATGAACCTCTTGAATCGACCGAAAGAGGACCCGGTCGAGGCGAACCATGAGCCGGGCCGCCGGGCCGCCGAGAGCCCGGTCGATTCGTGCGGCCAGATAAATTGCTTTCCGCTCCGAGATCGACGGCGCCAGCAGGAGTTCCCAGAATGTAAAAAAGGTAAACCGCCCGGTGTCGGCGGACAGCAGCTGAAACATCAGGGTGGTGCCGCTGCGCGGAATGCCGACGATGAAGACCGGTTCCACGATGTCGATTCTTCGGTATCCGCGAAAGAAAATTTCATCCAGCAGAAATCCGATCCAGTGCATCAACTGAAGGGCGGCAAACACGGGAATGAAAAGGCTGATGATGATCAGCCGCTTGACCGTGGGTCGGGCCTGGGAATCCTTGTTTGAAAAATAGGTGAGGACCAGGAGCCTGAAAAATCGTGCGCAGGTGATTTGAAACAATTGAAATGACATGAAATTTAAATTTTCAGGCGGATAGCACCGCCTGTATCTGATTCGATCGAAACCGTTTCAAAAAGGTTGGGGGGAGCCGGCTCAACTCCCCCGCACAACAGAGAGAAGGTATATGTGATCTCAACCGGAAAGGCTTTCCCTAAAAAAATGGAAGGGGAGGATCTGGAAAAACTCCCCTCCCATCGTGCAGAGAGAGATGTTTGCCTCCCGGAGAAGGTGAATGTTTTGTACAGGGCCTGTATTAGGGGATGATTAGGAATGTGTTAGAGTTTTGTGAAAGTGGCGGAGGGTATCCGGCTTCCGTGACCATAATAATCCGGATCAAAGTTCGGCAAGTTTGAGTTGTCTTCCATCTTACTATAGGATATCAAAAAGATAAGGATGCAATAATTAAAGTATTCGCTTTATGGGACCATACAAAAGATAGCCAACGGCAAAAGCGTTTATTTCCTGCAAGGTGATAAAATGGGCTTGAACTACGAGGAACTCGATTTTCGAGAAACACCGCTCGGGGACCTGATGTTGCGCCGCCGCCGGATGCTCCAACTCGGGGGGCGTGATATATATGAGGTGAAGCTTGGCGAATATTTTCTGATGTCGAGCCTATTCCACGAAGCGGAATCACAGTTGGCGAAGATAGGGCTTGCGCAACTGGAAAAAGAAGACCTCGATGTTGTGGTCGGCGGGCTGGGTCTCGGGTACACGGCTGTTTCCGCATTGGAAGACGAACGGGTTTCTTCTCTCGTGGTCGTGGAATATCTGGAGGCGGTGATCGAGTGGCATCAAACCGGGCTGGTTCCGTTGGGCAAGACGTTGACGGAAGATCCTCGTTGCCGCTTGGTGCAGGCCGACTTTTTCGCTCTGTCCCGCGACCTGGCGAGAAGCTTCGATCCGGCAAACCCGGAGAAGAAACATGACGCCGTTCTTCTGGATATAGATCATACTCCGACCAAGGTATTGCACCAGACGAACGCCCGTTTCTATGCGGAGGCGGGCTTGAAGGAGCTGGCGCAACATCTCAAACCCGGCGGCGTGTTTGGGCTGTGGGCGGATGGAGCACCCGAAGCCTCTTTTACGCATCACCTGAGCAAGGTGTTTGAGAAGGCCGATTCGCACACCATCGCGTTTGACAATCCAATAACGGGGGGCGTTTCCGAGGGTTGTGTTTATCTGGCAACTCGTCTGTCCTCTTAAAGCGGTCGAGAATTATCCTTGACAGACGGGGCGCACCAAAAATAAGGAGACATATGGTCACGTGAGTCCTTCAACTCTCTGGTTCGGAACCTGGGCAACACATGTATCAGGTTTGTGGCGGATATATCCCGGAAGCAAACCACCGGCAGGTGATTTGAAAGTGAATATTCAAGCGGAGGGGGTGATACCGATGTTCCGATAGAATGCGAGAAATTGCTGAGTCATCTGCAATAGCTGTTCTGAAATTACCTGAATGTCCATATCCGGTAGCATTAGAAAAGGGAGGATGCTATGGCAAATTTTCTGTTTACCTTAAGCCGGGACGACAATGAGGCCGCGACCCGTTGCTTTCAATTTGCGAAAATCGCTCATTCCAAAGGCCACACCACAAACGTCTTTTTCATCGACAGCGGCGTTCTCTGGGCAAATTCTAGCCGGAATTTCGATCAAAAAACGGTGACGGGGGATTGCCCCAACGACTATCTGCCCTACCTGATCGAAAATGAAGTGCCGATCGGGGTTTGAATTCCCTGCGCCAAAGCCCGTCAGGTTGACGAGGCAAAATTCTTTTCCAATATGGTGCTGGACGGAGGCCCCCATCTGATCGATCTGGCCGCCGAAGCCAAGGTGTTTACTCTTTAGATGATTCCAAGTATATGGATGGGTATCTTCAGCAGGAAAATACCTGATGTCAACCATTTCTGATGGACCAGGGTAACCCGTCCGGATTTTTGCATTTCTTCAAAACCTTCCGGAAACGGTTATTCTGGTCTTCGCTTTTGCCTTTCCGCTTTCCAGAATAAATTCCCTATTGCAACACCCGTGTATACGCCAATACCCGAATTCCTCCCAATCAAATACATGATTGACCTGATTTGGTTCGAAGGCGGTCATGATTTACGATGAATCCATCAATACCTGTTCAGCCGGCCGCAGTTTATAAGGGTCCGCCTCAACAGCATTTTTATAAATGGAGATGACAAAAGAAAAGGAGGAAGGAAATGAGACCGCGATACCTGCAACATCGAATTCTGATGGATCTGACAATATGTATTCTTCTGGTTTTGCCGCTTCTATTCGTTCCGGGAACATCGAAGGCACAGACCGCCCGGGATTCCGAAAAAGTTCCCGAGGAAGCGGAGCGGATTCCCGTAGATAATTTGATTTCTCTGAAGGCTCGTGAAGCCCCTTTTAAAATTATGGCTGGGGAAGGAGAAGGCAAGACCATCTCTATGACAATCAAAGCGACGGCCGAAAAAGATGAATGGACGCTGACATTCGAAAAGCTCCACAGTCTATTCCTGCACCGAGCCCCCGATGGGTCCGTGCAGGTGAATCGGATGGATCTGCTGGAGCGAAAGGATCGAATCGTTTATACGCCGTCTTTCACTTTGATACCGGCCTTGATCGAGGCGGGACTGAAAATTCAGAAGTCCGGCGGGGTTGAGGTTTACGATTTGGAAACGGGGGAAAAATCCTACGCCGGCACGTACGCCGAAATCCTGAAAGGGGTGAGCCGCGCGGACTTTACTACTCCCACCGGCACGGTCGAGGGCTATTTGGTTGAATATGAATTTCAGATCCACCTCGATTATGCCGTCATTCGTATCGATCTCGAAAGCGGCTGGTCAAATGATCAACGCCTGGTTCATTGGCGCAACAAAACAACCGTGGAAAAGTTCGGTCTGTTCGGGAATACCACCTATCGGTCGCTGGCCGCAGCTGATAT